>JBBRME010000120.1:0-13292 GCA_038230995.1 Gemmatales bacterium | reverse complement strand
CCAGGCTGAGCTACACCCCGTCTTGGTCAATCATACCAGATGGACATGGTTTGTCTACACGGGTTCGCGCAACGGGGGTGCACCTTTGTTTTTCCGCACAGAGCCGCGCACGGAGCGAAGCGCAGTAAGCGGTAAACTCTTGTGCAACCTAAAAAATCACCGCTTACCGCGTTTCGCTCCGTGCGCGGCTCTGTGATGGACATGACTGAATGCCGAAAAGCAATGGTCTACCCCGCAAGGGAATGCGCGCGAGCGTAGTATCATCAGCCAGACGTTATGCCGGTTCAGCAAGCACCCGGAATCGCATCAGCTACAATGTCGCTTTCCGCCATTGCTGAGAGTGTGCCGTGAGTAGCCCTGCCGAACCGACGCCGAACGAACAATCCGCTGAACGCCTCAAGAAGCTTGATCAAATCAAAGCACTGGGCCTCGATCCATGGGGCCAGCGGTTCGATGGCAAGCAAGACATCGGCAGCATCCGCACTCTGGAAGGCAAGCACTTCGACGATGCCAATCCGCATGGCCCACGGGTGCGGGCGGCCGGTCGGGTGGTGCGTCAGCGTACCGGGGGCAAGCTGCACTTCCTGGAATTGTGGGATGCCTCGGGTCGGGTTCAGCTCATGTGTCGGATCAACCGGCTGAATGAACTCGAATGGAAGGTGCTGAACCTGCTGGACCTGGGCGACATCATCGGCGTGGATGGCGAGTTCGGCATCACCAAGACGGGCGAGCCTACCATTCAGGTCGACAAGCTCACGTTCCTGACCAAGAGCCTCGAACCGCACCCGAAGGACACCTACGGCCTTGGCGACGAAGAGTACCGCCTGCGGCACCGCTACCTCGATCTCATCTACACGCCGGACACCCTCCGCCGGGCACAACAGCGGGTGAAGATTGTCCGCGCCATGCGGAACCACCTAGATGCGGCAGGTTACCTGGAAGTGGAAACGCCGGTGCTGCAATCGGTGGCCAGCGGGGCTGCGGCGAAGCCGTTCGAGACGCACCACAACGCCCTCGACATCCCGCTGGTGTTGCGCATTGCTCTGGAACTGCCACTGAAGCGGCTGTTGGTCGGTGGCATCGAGAAGGTGTACGAACTGGGCCGCGTCTTCCGCAACGAGGGGATCAGCCGCAAGCACAACCCCGAGTTCACCATGCTGGAGCTGTACTGTGCGTACGGCGACCTGTTCAGCATCATGGAACTGACAGAAGAGGTGATTGTGGCTTGTGTGGAGGCCGTCGGCCCCACTCACTTCCACGTCGAGGTCGAGAAGTACACAGACGACAAAGGTGAAGAAAAGGAACGGGTGATTCGTACTCCGGTGTTCGAGAAATTCGGCTATCGCAACATTCCATGGGGCGAAGTGCCCGTGAATTTCAACCTGCCCTTTCAGCGGGTCAAGTACGGCGACTTGTTCCTGCAATACGTCGGTTGCGACATGGCCGACCGTGCAGCGGTGCAAGCCAAGGTGAAGGAGTTCAAGTTGTCGTTCAGCACCAACGGCGTGGCCAAGGAGCACGACGTTTTGGTGAACGATCTGTTCGGCGAAGTGGTGGAGCCGAACCTGATCGGGCCGGTGTTCGTGTACGACTACCCGGCGGAACTCTGCCCGCTCACCAAGCGCAAGGCGGACGAACCGCACATAGCAGAACGCTTCGAACTGTACGTGCACGGCATGGAACTGGCGAACGCCTACACCGAGTTGAACGACCCGATCACGCAGGAAGCCACCTTCCGCAAGCAACTGGTGGGTCAGGCCGAAGAAGACAGCATGGCCAAGTTGGACGAAGACTTTGTGCGGGCCCTGCGCCACGGCATGCCCCCGGCCGGTGGCTTGGGCATCGGCATCGACCGACTCGTGATGCTGCTGACAAACACCCCGACCATCCGCGATGTCATCCTGTTCCCGCTGCTGCGCCCGGAGAGTTGATTCTTTGTTAGCCGGACGCGCGAGCGACGGAAAGAGTTACCGTCGCTGGCGCGTCCGGCTAACACAATCCAGGCCGACCAGATGTACCGTGCCGCCGTAGCCTGTCTGTTTAGAGTTCTACGCACCGAAGTAGCAAAGCTCGAAGCCTCTGCTTACCCAAGTCGCTTCATCCAGGTTGCGGAATCAAGCACCTCGCTGATGAACATCTGCTGAGCGACCAGGATCGAGCGGTGCAGCTCCTCAGCAGTCACGCTGCCTGCGGAGTTCGACACGTTGAGCGTACCAGTGGCGTCGTTCAGAAACTCCACCTTGTAGCCAAGGTGCATCGCTTGTCGGGCCGTGGTATCACAGCAGATTTGTGTCATGTACCCGGCGATGGTGACGGTGTCGATCTTGTGTGCTTTGAGCCACTCATCCAAGTCTGTACCGGTGAAGCTGCCCGGCAGGTTCTTGTCCACGAGGTGATCTCGTGGACGCTCACCCACGGCGGAGTGCAGCTCCCACTCTTTGCTACCCTTGCGAAACACCGGTGAGTTCGGATCAGGTTGGGCATGCCGAACAACAACCGTGGGTACATGAGCGGCCGTCGCCGCGTCCATCACACTGGTGATGGTGTCGAGGTGCCCCACCGGATGCGTGATCGGCAACGCACCGGTGAAGTACTCGTTCTGGACATCAATGACGATGAGCGCACGTGGCATGGGAGTGGGTTCCGGGGAGAGTAGATAGTTCAAGAATTGTAGTTGTTTTCGAGCTCCCACTCGATGTCGTTATCCACAGCACAACATAGTGTAGACGACAATCTGAATCCATCAGGAAGTCTCCATGAGCGAACCGCCCATGCCTACAGCCACACCGCATGAGGATGGTTTCGTAGTCCGCGGATTGGTTTGGGCGTGGAAGAACTACGACTTGATCAAAACGCGGGTGAAGGGAGTCCGCGAATGGATTTTTGGTAAGCCACATGCGGTGAGCACCGTGGCGAGCGAGCCGCCGCGAGGCGTACTAATTATCGGTTCCGGTGGGGCAGGCAAATCGACGTTGGCCCGCATTTTGTCTGGCGACTTCACGTGGTTAACGGACGATCCGTGGGAGTATGGAGAAAGTTACGGTATCGAGCAATACACCCTACAAGACGATCCGAAAGTGAGTGTGGTCGTTCCACCCGGTCAACACGCTCGTCGACACACACTGTGGAGTCAAATCGAGCAAGACTTGTCTGCAGGGAAGTATCGTGGGGTGATCTTGGTTTCGGCCTATGGTTACCACTCGCTAGCGCAGGGAAGTTACAAGGGGCATCCGCTGTACAGCGGCAATAAAGATCAGTTTCTGGCCGAGTTCACTATACGCGGTCGGGAAGACGAAATCGCAATCCTGAAGCGATTGGATCCGCACATTCGCGCAGCGTCGGGTAAGATGTGGTTGTTATCTCTGGTGGTGAAGGAAGACCTGTGGTTCAAGGAAAGGGATGCAGTTCAAGCGTTCTACGGCGGTGGTGAGTTCAAGACATTAACGGAAGATTTGAGCAGGCATCGTGGGGTGTCGAATTTCCGTTATGAACTACTGCCGCTATCGTTGGTCATCAGTAACTTCATGAGTCGTGATGGCGAGATGTTGCGCACTAACACCGCCGGTTACGATCACCGACGACAAGTGGAATCGGTGAGAAGGTTATTCGAAGTGTTGCAAGCACTGATGGAATGGGAGGCACAACCATGAATTCGTTGATCGCTGGGACTGAACAAGGAACACCACTCGCTGCGATCCTTGGTGAATTCGCGACGAAGCTGAGCGTGCTGAACGATCGTGTACTGGAGCACTGGGCGAGTAAAGATTCAACGGAGATTTGGGATCGTCATGCAATCCTCTTGGATCGTATCGAAATGATCCGAAAGCCATTGGAGACTGTGATTCGAGATGCATCACAGTTACTCGAACATGGCGATCTCGAAGAATACCAGCGTAGCGAACTGACCCTCCGACTTGCAGAAGTCGAGACCGAACTCCATCACTCGATTCGTTACACAGAGCTACTGAAAACAAACATCGCACGCGACCCACAATTTCAGAACACGGTAGCCCGGTTGCGGGTGACAGCCGGGCTGAACGCCATGAAGGGCGGACCGCTCCGGCCGAACGGCTAACGTGACACACTACGCGTTATAAGTGCTGCTGCTGGTGGTGCCGCCGCGGCCCGTCCAGTTGGTGTGGAAGAACTCACCGCGTGGCTTGTCGGTGCGCTCGTAGGTGTGGGCACCGAAGTAGTCCCGCTGGGCCTGCAACAGGTTGGCGGGCAGGCGGGCACTACGGTAGCCGTCGTAATACGCTAGGGCCGCACCCATGGCCGGGGCGGGGATGCCGTTGGTCACGGCAGCGGCCAGCACTCGACGCCAACCGGCCTGACAGCGGGCGAGTTCGTTGGCGAAGAACGGATCGATCATCAGGTTCGGCAGGGCCGGGTTCTTGTCGAAGGCTTCCTTGATCTTGCTGAGGAAAGCGCTGCGGATGATGCAGCCGCCACGCCACATGAGGGCGATGCCGCCGTTGTTCAGCGTCCATCCGCTGGCCTTGGCTTGGGCCTGCATCAGGTCGTACCCCTGGGCGTAGCTCACGATCTTGCTGGCGTATAGGGCCATTTCCACATCGTTGATGAACGCCTGCTTGTCGCCCGCATACTGGCTGTGCGGCCCGGCGAGGATACTGCTGGCCGCAACTCGCTTGTCCTTCTGTGCACTGAGGCAGCGACTGAAGACGGCCTCGGCAATCAGCGTCAGCGGGATGCCATGCTCCGTGGCGGCGTCTACCGTCCACTTGCCCGTACCCTTTTGCCCGGCAGTATCGAGGATGAAGTCCACCAGTGGCTTCTTCGTCTCCGGATCGGTGAAGGCGAAGATGTCGCGCGTGATCTCGATGAGATAACTGTCCAGCGCGCCTTTGTTCCACTGGCCGAAGACCTTGCTGAGTTCCGGTGCTTGCAGCCCGAGCAAGCCACTCATCAGGTGGTAGCTCTCGCAGATGAGTTGCATGTCGCCGTATTCAATGCCGTTGTGCACCATCTTCACGAAGTGCCCGGCTCCCTGTGGCCCCACCCAATCGCAACACGGCACGTTGCCATCGACCTTCGCAGCAATGCTCTGGAAGATTTCCTTCACCGCAGGCCAGGCTTTCTCGTCGCCGCCGGGCATGATGCTCGGGCCTTTGAGTGCACCCTCTTCGCCACCGCTCACTCCGGTGCCGATGTACAGCAGACCCTTGGCGTTCGCCTCGGCCATCCGGCGGTTGGTATCGGGGAAGTGAGTATTACCACCGTCGATCAGGATGTCGCCGGGTTCAAGGAACTCGATGACGCTCTTAATGGTGGCATCCACGGCGTCGCCGGCCTTCACCAACATCATCACCTTGCGTGGACGCTTCAAGCTGGCCACAAACTCTTTTGGCGAATGGGCACCAATGAATTTCTTGCCCTTGCCGCGACCATTGATGAACTCATCCACTTTGCTGGTGGTACGGTTGAACACGGCCACGGTGTAGCCGTGGCTCTCCATGTTCAGCACCAGGTTTTCGCCCATTACCGCGAGGCCAATCAGGCCGATGTCTGCCGTTGCCATTTGCTATTTCCGTACACGACTGGGGAAAGGGTTAGTGTATGGCGGGGTTGTGAGGAATTTCAGTAGCTGACGCAAGCATTCTGTGCGGCTCATTGAGAACGGAAAAAAGCAAAAGAATTTGGTTGACAGGGAGGTGATCTTCTATCAAGCTATCAAGCTATCAAGCTATCAAGCTATCAAGCTATCAAGCTATCAAGCTGACGGGTTGTTGCCATGCTTACTCGACTTCGCACGATTTTTCAGTTAAGCCGAATACCAGTGACTATGGTGTGCCTCGTTGTTCTTTGTGCAGTGCTTTGGAACTCAAGCAAATCGAAGCCCGTCACTGTGGGACTTGTTTTTATTCATGAAGATCTCGACCTTGGCCACATCAAAGAAACGCAGACTGTCGAATCAATCGTTCGACTCAAAAACACGTCATCTGGCACACTCAAGTTGATACACTTTGGCACAAGTTGCGATTGTCTGGAAGTAACTCCCAAAGAAGCAGAGTTTCAGGCTGGCGAAACAAAGAGTTTCCGCTTGCTCATCAAGGGAGATGTCGATGCAGATGCGGTCATGGATGATCAGGGTGTGACGACCAAGACAATACAGCTTGGCTGCCATGTTCAGACTGCCGCAGATCAGCCGCCACAGCTTGTATCGCAGAACATGACTGTCAAGATTTCATCTTGCGTAAAAATTGACCCGGCCAAGTATGAAATCGATGCCGTGTCAACACGCAATAGCCAACTCACGGCACTCGTATCGGTGAGGATGTTTGATCCCGTCGTGAGCTTTCGTGTCAACACACATGATGAATGGAAATGTGACGTCAGACAGGTCAACGAATCGGAATCGAAACTTTTGTTAACTTGCTTACATCCACAAAGGACTCGTCTGATTCGGGATACCATCAGCCTGATACCAGTCACAAGGAGTGGCCAGGAAATGCCTATTAAACGCCTGAGCCTAACAGGCAGCTTGGAAGAAGAAATTCATACCCAACACAAGTTGTACCACGCTGGTCGCATCAAGCAGCAAGAGCCTGTTCGAGAAGTGGTGATGCTCACGTCGTTATCGGGCGTAACATTCAATGCCGTGCCGAAAACAGTACCTTCGGGGGTGCATGTTGAGCGACTGAAAGATTCGACATTTCAGATTGATTATACAGGCACACACTCTGGTGAGCAGCAAATCTCGATTGTGTTCGCCATCGAATACTCAGGTAACGAAATTGGCGAGAAAGTGGTTCAACTTCAATATTACGGAGAGTAAGTCATGAGAATTCAAACTCTTTTGATTGTCTACTCGCTAATATGTAGTGCAACTGTTTCTGCGCAGTCGTTCCCTGCGGATCTGATCAAGCAATCCGAAGCAATCAAGTCCATTGAAGTGACCTTCGACCTGACGGAGACGTGGGAGAAAGGTTGCCTGCCAACATTGGACAAGAACGGCAAACCCACCACCTTCCCCAGTGAAAAGGTCAGCAAAACGACAACAGGAAACATCCTGCGAATCTCCGGCGACAAACTCTGGTGGACTTGTTCACGGTTCATGTACGACACCCGAACATTGCAATTGGAAGAAGAAACAGACAAAGCGTATTTCGATGGCAACGAAGGCAAAGATTATTGGCTGATCAAGAACGACCCGACCAACCGAAGCGGTATCGGCCATATGAATTATCCACGTGGTCATGCCCTAGCGGCTGAAAGTTTTCTATTGCCCATGATATGGAGTGTTCGCGGAGATCGACCATCACTTCTGAGAACCAGACTGCAAGACTTCAAGCTGACAGGTCAGCCATCCATGAAGCGTGGCATCGCCTGTGAAGAATTCCTTCATCAACAACGCTCGGTCTACCTTGATGTGAAGAAAGCGAATCCGAAAGAACTGATCGAGTACCGTGTCATGGTTCAGGGGCAGGTCAATATCCAGTGCAAAGTGGCGGACTCGTTTGTTCAAGACGGATTCACGTTTCCGAAAAGCTGGGCGCTGACCATCTATCATGGCAAACGCATCGAACGAACCATGACCTACACAGTACGATCCGTTGTGGTCAATCAGCCGATTGCAGAGGAGCTATTTGAATTCAAATTCCCAATAGGAATGTCTGTCGTTGATGTCGACAAGGATGAAACTTATGATGTACAACCCAATGGCTTATTGATGAGTGTTCGTCCACAGTTTGGCAAAGGCGCTTCAATCTATCTGATCCTTGGTATTTCTATTGCGATACTCATAGTTACATTCTTCGTTGTTCGTTACTTTCGCCGTCGCCGACGTTCAGGATCGGGAGCTGTTTCCTGATGCTGTCAATTCCTTAGGGTTCTGTTCGGATGCCCTTACTCGGAGGATCGAATGAAAAACTCGTGTCTGTTGATGGGATTCTTTGCACTCGCTATTTGCCTTGTGACACCTGATAACGGTGTTACATGCAATCACGACTGTAATCAGCGCCAGGTTTTTGAAACATGTGCTGCTGTAGGTGGCGTACCAGCAGGAACGGTCATGGTCTATGAAGATTCAACCTGTATTCGTTGTGTCGGTAGCAATCTGTGTGCTGCATTCGGTGGTTCACCTTGGACATGTATTCCAAGTGTGCAATCCAAAAGAGCTCAGCCAGGATGGATCGGCGCACCGAGTTGTACATGTGCAGTTGGACTCCGGAACGTCACGACGAGGGTTCAGATGGAACTCGCATTAGCAACATACAATCAAAACGTGACACGATACATCTGCAACGGGCCATGGGGCACAAACCCTGACTACGACGATGAAGCCTTAACCCCAGTAGTCGTCGGCCTTCCATAACGGTGCCTGATGCGACGTGGCTTCACACTCATCGAGTTGCTTGTAGCGTTGAGTATCCTCACGTTGCTCCTGGCCCTGTCGTTTGCAGGCATCCAGAAGTCACGCTCCGCAGCAGCACGGGTCAGTTGCCAGAACAACCTCCGGCAACTCGCCGTGGCCTCGCAATCGCACCACACCCAAGTGGGGTACTTCCCGCTTGGCGTTGGCTTTCCGCTCAGCAAATTGGCCTATCCCAACTTTCCCCACAATACACCGGGTGTGAGTTGGCCAAAGCAGTTGTTGGGGTATCTCGATCAAGCTCCACTCTCCCAACAAGTCGATGCCCTTTATGCCAGTGATCCGGCGATGGCCGACCCCAAGCATCTTCAACTGGCGGGCACTTCCCTCAAGGTCTTCCGCTGTCCGGCGGACAGCCGATCCATGGGTGAGGTGGTTGTTCCATCCGGGATGATTGCGCCGGCGACTTTGCCACCACCGTGGGGTTTGACGAACTACCTCGGCGTGATGGGCACGCATGACAACAACGGAATGATGGGCTACAACCTGCGGGTTTCCAGCACCGACGTGAAGGACGGCACTTCCAATACCATCCTGTTCGGCGAACGCCCATCACCCCCGTATGGCGAAGAAGCTGCCTGGTACAACGGCTGGAGTCACTTGCACGCACTGGACAGCCAGTTGCTGCTCGTATCCATGGGATATGCGAACCGAGTCCCACAGGGCACCATCTGCCCGAAGACCGAGATCGATGTCTTTCAAGCGGGGCAGTACGATACCCGCTGCAATAACTACCATTTCTGGAGCCTGCACACCGGCGGCGCACACTTTGCCTTCGTGGACGGCAGTGTCCGCTTCCTGAGCTATTCTGCCGTCCGCATGCTGCCCGCACTGGCCACCCGCGCCGGTGGTGAAGTTGTTCACTTCGATTGAGGTTGGTTTCACTAATTGTTCGGGGGTCGCTGTCCCTTACGCGCCCCATTTGCCGCGGGCTTCGCGGTCCAGTTCTTTGTCGGCAGTCGTATCGTCCACGTACTTCTCTTTCAGTGGATCCCACTTCAGGGTCTTGCCCAGCTTGTAGCCGATGTTGCCTATGTTGCCGAGGTGACAGATGGTAGCGCTACGTTGGCCGCTTGCGTCGCAACGAGCAACTCCAACAACGCGGTGCGGAGTTCCGGCAACTCGTTCATTCGATGTTTCCGTTGATGATTCGGATGAGTCGCAACTTCACCTGCTCCGCTGTTTCACGATCCCGCTTGTCGCCGGACATCAGTTCCAGATACGTTTGCAACGGCGAAGCCCACGGGAATTTGTTTTCGATTTGGGCATCGAAGTACAATGGCTCCTGATTGCTTTCGATGAGTTCGACGTTGGGGAATTGTCGGGTCTCCTGGCCACCCAGCACTGCTTGCAGTTCGTCGATTTTCGGACAGTAAAGCTGAATCAACTCTTCTCTCGCCATGACCGCATACTTGCCAACCGACGACAAGCCCGTGGCTACGACCGGATATGGCGCGTTGCTGCACAGCCGCCCTACCAGCTGCCACAATTTTTCTCCGCTGGTCGGCACATTGATACGCCGTGTTTGTTTTGATTCCGCAGGTTGATAACTGGCTAACAGTTGTTTGAGCAACTTTTCCGGTTGGATCAGTCGGATGCCTTCCGTGCGATCCACGATCAGGTCGTCCGTCAATCCTTTCAGCGCCTTCGAGACCGTGCCCAGTTGCATCGACTTTGCTTGACCCTTCTGCACAAAGGGATTGCGGGCATTCACCTCGTTCTGAATGTCACGGACAGATTCAAAACTTGGGACGGACGCAAATAGCCTCGCCACCATCGACGTGTTGTTGCGATAGATGTTCTTGATGGGGGCCGATGTTGTGAATTGATTGGGCTGGCCGGTGCGGAAAAGTCGCAACCGCTTCGGGCCGACGATCACGCCATTGCCGCACAGATCGACCCCACTCAAGCCGAGGCGTTCGAGTTCTTCGAGATAAGATGGTCGCAAGTACGGCAGGATCACCAATGGCCAAGTTCCCGATGGCCGTGGGCTTGATTGACATCGTTTGACGGCATTTTCAAAGGCAAGCGGAGTCGAGGAGGTTTTGTACGCCGCCACAAAGTCGATCTTGGTGTCGCCCCAAACACCGGTTAAACCAAAATCCCAATCCGAAGCGATTGGTTCCGTGTCCCTGCTTTTGAGTTCAAAACGCATTGGGACAAGGCTAAACTGGCCCTTTTGGAGCAGCTCAACCATCTCTATTTCAACGGGTGCTTTCCTGAATTGCATGACTTTCCTCTCTAGGAAAATACACAGCTACAGGAAATCATCAAGCATTGTTTCCTGATTCGTATCGATTTCCTATTCAGGAAAACAACACGAATCAGGAAAGTTCTGACCAGTTGGTCGGTTAAAAGCTTAAGTGACTCTACGCACCCCATTTGCCGCGGGCTTCGCGGTCCAGTTCCTTGTCGGCGGTCGTGTCGCCAACGAACTTCTCTTTCACCGGATCCCACTTGAGTGCCTTGCCCAGCTTGTAGCCAATGTTGCCGAGGTGACAGATCGTGGCACTGCGTTGGCCGGTCTCGGCGGTGCAGATGGTGTCCTTACCACTCTTGATGCAGTCCAACCAATTGCCTTGATGGCTGTTCGCGGTGTACACGCGCTCGGCCTTCTCGCCGAGGGGTTCCTTCAAGATGGTGTCGGGCAGGCTGCGGATACCACCACGGCCAACCAGGATGATGCCATCGGTGCCTTCGAACACGCAGTCGTCTTTCAGCTCTTTGCCGTCCTTGTCCTTGTCGAATTCGTTGTGGTACATCTCCACACCGTTGGCGTAGATGTACTTCAGCCCGCTGCGTTTCTTCGGATCCTTGGGTGGAACAATCTCCACCGGCCCGCTGCCGTCCATCTTCATGGCCCACTGGGCGATGTCGTAATGGTGGGCACCCATGTCCGCCAATCCACCACCGGCGTACTCGCGGTACTTCCGCCAGGCGGGGAAGTGTTTGTGAATGCCCTTGGGGCAAAGCTCTTCGTTGTAGGCGCGTTCAGGTGCTGGCCCCAACCAACGATCCCAATCGGTGCCGACGGGAACGTCTTGCTTGGGCAAGTCGCACACGACCGATGGATCACCAATGCTAATGCGGATCGTCTTCAGCTTGCCAATGCGGCCGTTCCACACGTACTCCACAGCCTTGCGGAAGTGCCCGCCGAACTCGGTACGCTGTTGGCTCCCGGTTTGGAACGCCACCTTCGCCTTCTTCACCGCATCGGCAATCGCCCTGCCTTCGGCCACGTGGTGCGTGAGTGGTTTTTCGCAGTAGATGTGCTTGCCCGCCTTCGCTGCGGCGATGCACGGTATGGCATGCCAGTGATCCGGCGTGGCGATGAGCACCGCATCCAGGCCCTTGAGTTCCAACAGTTTTTCGTACTCGACGTAGCTCTTCACCCCGGCGTACGTGCCGGCCTTGGTGCGCTCGGCGTATTTCTTCGACACCATCTCCACGGCGTTGTCGAGCCGCTCCTTCACCACATCGCACACCGCCACCACTTCCACATTAGCCCGACCTAGCAGTCCACTGAGATGGCCGCGACCCATGGTGCCCACACCGATAACACCCACGGTGATTTTGTCCGATGCCGGAGCACCGTAGGTCGATTGTGACCAGATCAACGGGGCAGCGGAAGCGAGTGCGGCCTGGCCCAGAAACGAGCGTCGAGTTTGCATGAGAAGAACCACAGGGAAGAGGATGCGGGTACCGGCAGGCCAGCAAGCTACCAAGAATTGAGGTGAAGTGACAAGCAAAAAGCGGATCCCATCAGCAACTCAACAGTGCGCGGAGTTCCGTCAAAAGTGTTTCAACCTCCTGCGTCGTACCCACCGTCATGCGGAGGCCATCGCCAAAGCCAGCGTAGTTCATGTATCGCACGAGGATGTTCTTCGCCCGCAGGCTGTCGTAGATCGGCTTCACCGGGCGATCCTCGCGGCGACACCAAACGAAGTTCGCGTGGCTGGGCGTCACATGAAAGCCAAGTTCCGTGAGCGCTACAGTCATCCGCCCACGGGTGGCCACGATCTTGGCCCGAAGGCCGTTGTAGTACTCCTGATCCTCAATTGCAGCCGTGACGGCGGCGAGGGCCAGCACGTCGACGTTGTACGAGTCCTTCACCTTCACCAGTTCATGGATCACGTCCGGTGCTGCGATGGCATACCCGAAGCGGATACCGGCGAGTGCGTAGTACTTGCTGAAGGTTCGCGTGATGATGAGGTTCGGCACCTTGCCGATGAGTTCCAGCCCGTTGGTCTCGGCGAAGTCCGCATACGCTTCGTCCAGCACCAATGGCCCACGCACTTCGGCAGCGAGTTTGGCCACATCATCGGTCCGCAGCAACGTTCCGCTCGGTGAGTTTGGGTTGGCGATGAACGTGAGATGAGCATCGCGTACTGGCCACGGTGTGGGCGGTGTCCAGTACGGCGTATAAGGCACCAGTTCCAGCGTGGCCCCCTGAATTTCGGCCAGGCTCTTGTACAGGATGTAGCTCGGCGTGAGCGAAGCCATCCGCCCACCCTGCGGCACGAAGGCCCGCGTCAGGATGGTGAGGATGTCGTCCGACCCGTTGCCGATCATCAGGCACGCGGGATCAATGCCCAGCACTCGGCCCGCTGCGTTGCGGAAGGTGTCGCCCAGTGGTTGCGGGTACTTCCGCAGAATGTCGCCGGTAAGGGCTTGTTGAATAGCCGAGATGACCCGAGGCGACGGCGGGTAGGGGTTCTCGTTGGTGTTCAGCTTCACCACGCTGGGGTGGTTGTTCTGCTCGCCGGGTGTGTAGCCAGCCATCGCGCGGATGGTGCCGCGTATTGCCGAGGTCATGTTATTCTGTTGTGTCACAGTCATTCCAATTCCAACTGTAAAACGAGTTGATGTCGATGAATTAACCAACTTCACATCACATCAT
>JBBRME010000119.1:0-13378 GCA_038230995.1 Gemmatales bacterium | reverse complement strand
GATCCGGTTTCCCCTCACCCGGCCTTCGGCCACCCTCTCCCCCCAAGCGGGGCGAGGGGTTTTCTTCTCGCTCCATCCAAGCAAGGAGAGGGATTTTTTCACCTCGCCCCGTTTACGGGGAGAGGTCGATGGGAGCGGAGCGAGCATCGGGTGAGGGGTGGTTTTGTTTTTACGCAGGGTTATGGATTCGGTTTCCCCTCACCCGGCCTTCGGCCACCCTCTCCCCCCAAGCGGGGCGAGGGAGTAGAGTGATCCCATGCGTCTGGCGTTTATCATCGGCATCGTTGTTCTTCTACTACTTTCGATCCCCGGCGTGCTGGCGTTCGGGGCGGACGTCTTTGGCTACGGCGTGGAGCTGAACGCCTGGGCCGAGGCGAAGCTCGGCGTCAGCCATCGCCTCGCGCTCGCCATCCCGCCGGCCATTGTGCTGTTCTGTGTGCCCATCCTGATCACGCTGCTGTACTTCCTTCGCCTGAAGCGCAAGCCGATTGCCGTAGCGAGCACGTTCCTCTGGAAGAAGAGTGTCGAGGACCTGCACGTCAACCGGCTGATGCAATGGATGCGGCGGAACATCCTGCTCTTGTTGCAACTACTCGCCATCCTGTTGATCTTCTATGCCATCCTCGGCCCACGCACATTGGGGGCACTCAGCGCAGGCAAGCCATACATCCTGATGATCGACAACTCCATCAGCATGAGTGCCACGGATGTGGCCCCCACTCGGCTCGACTGGGCGAAAGACGAAGCGATCAAGATCATCTACAGTGCCAACGAGAGCGACCCCGGCCTGCTCATCGTGTTCAACAACACCGCTGAAATCCGCCAGAGCTTCACGTTCAACAAGGAAGAACTAAAGGCCGCCGTGCGAGCCGTGGAACCGACCCAGCACACCACCCGGCTCGATGAAGCCCTTGCCCTCGCCGCCAGTCGGGCCAACCCCACCAAGAGTACCGAGAACGCTGCGGTGGCCCCCACCAACCCCGAACCGGGCAAGGAACGCACGTACTTCAGCCCGGATGGTTTCGAGTCGGATGTGTATCTGCTGTCGGACGGTCGCTTCCCGGCAGTGAACGATTTCGCACTGCAGAACCTCAACATCAAGTACCCCGAAATGCCCGTGGATGGCAGCGGTGGCTTCTCCAACAATGTGGCCATCGTGGGCTTCGATGCCCAACGCGATCCGGATCAACCGGGCCGGGTGTACTCCTCCGTACTTGTGGCGAACTACCGGGCCGAGGCCGTGGAACTCACGGTGAATCTCTCGCTACTCACCGGTGATGGCAAGCTGCAAAAGGCCTACACCTCAGGCGTCATCAGCATCCCCGGTAAGCCTGCGCTTCTGCCTGTTGATGACCGACCGAAGATCATCAAGCCGGGTCTCGAAGCCCGCCCGGCCAACATTGTCCGTGTGCCCTTTGTGGTCACGGAAGTGACGCCGAATACCGACCTTAAGCTCGAAGCCAAGCTCGACCATGGCACCGATGCCCTCCCTGCGGATGATGTCGCCAGCATCGTCTTCGGCGTGGCCCGCAAAGCCAAGGTGCTGGTGGTGACACCGGGTAACAAGTGGTTACGGAACTACTTCGATCTGCCCAGCACGAAGGCGATTGCCGACTTCACTTATCTGCTGCCGACGGAGCTTACGGACAACAAGGCCTATCTTTCACCCGCCCGTGAAGGGGAATACGACCTCGTGGTATTCGACCGCTGTGCCCCCGCCGATGCGGAGACCATGCCTGCTTCGAACACCCTGTTCGTGGGTTATGCCCCGCCTCCGTACCGCATGACCGGCACCGGCGAGGGTGCAGTCATCCCCGTGAAGAACCCAACCGTGCGGGCACCAGATTCACGCCATCCGCTGATGAAAGATATCCGCAGTCTTGAAGAACTTCGCTTAGAAGATGCCTTCCGCTTGCCCACGCTTCCCCCGCGCACACCGAGATTGATCGAGGCTGACAACGACTTGTCACTCATGGTGGCGATCCAACGGCAGACCTACACCGATGTGGTCATGGCCTTCCCAATCTGCACGAGCAACACTGAGGGGCCGGACGAACTGCTGAACACCACTTGGCCGTTGCAACCGAGCTTTGTGGTGTTCCTGCGAACCCTTCTCTACCGCATGGGCGATGTGCGTGACACGGGGGCTGATGATCCACTCAAACCCGGCCAGATTGTTCCCCTGCGACCCGGTGCCGAGAAGGAAATCCGGCTGATGGCACCGGGTGCTTCAGTGCCAACGATCCTGACTCGCGGTAAACGGCCCGACATCTTCTTCAGCGGTACGGATCGCCTGGGCGTGTACACCGCCGAGTGGGGCAGCGGCAAAGCTACGCAGACCCGGCGATTCGCGGTGAACCTGCTGGATGTAGAAGAAAGCAACCTGGCACCGGTCAATCAATTCAAAGTGGGTGCCATCGAGGTGACCAGTGGCGAGGCCCGCCGTGTGCCGTTGGAGCTATGGAAACTGGCGATTGTGCTTGGGTTGATCGTGGCCATGATCGAATGGTGGATCTACAACCGCCGCGTACAGATTTAATTGGTGAACGGCACAACGACAGTGTGCCGGTGTCATCAACGCACAGACACCGGCACACTGTCGTTGTGCCTTTCATCTCAAGGTCTCCTACTTACTCCAGATCTTCGTCCACACTTCGGTCTTGGATTCTTCATTTAGAATCAACACGCTGACGGCGGTGCCTTTGTCGATCTTCTGCACCAATTTGCCTTCACGGGCGGTCTGGGTTGTCAGTGCTTTCTTGATGTCGACTTGAGTCAGATCCGGTACGTCGGCTTTCTTAAAGATCGCCAGCGTGACAATGGAGAAGTTGCTGCGGAACTCGACGTTCAGGATGTAATCATTGGTGAGTGCATCGTAGGACATGCATCTCACATCGTTCTTGTCGACGCCCGATTCGGTCTTCTCGTCGGCAATCTTCTGCCCACATCCGGCGAGGCACAGAAGCACGGCACAGGCAGTCAGGGTCGTCAGTAGCTTGTTCATGGTGGACTCTCTTTAGGTGTACTTTGTCGGGTCGGTCATCTTGGCATCGCGGAAGCCATGCTTGCGTTCAGCACATTTGTTGCACCTTCCGCAGTGTAACCTACGCACTGGTTGAATGCACGAAAAGGTATGTTGCAGGGGCATACCAACACCACGGCGAAGTACGTCCACCTTATGGAGGTGCAGCGTGGCATATGGCCGCAGCACCCGCACTTTCCCAGCTACTGCATGACTGACGATATTGGCGAAACCATCGTAGAACTCGTCGGTCGCATCGGGGAACGGGTTTGACCCCAATGGTGCGGTGGCTAGTTCCGGCACGTTGTTCAAATGACACCAGATCAGTGCTTTGGAAAGCAGGATGACATTGCGCCCAGGCAGAAACACGGCTTCATCCGGACTACTCTCATCGGGCACAGCACCAGCTAAGCTCCAGTGCGAGCCGTACAGATCCGCAACCGGCATGTTCAGCACCACCAGCGGCCGGAGTGCCGGCGAGTGCACGGCAGCCAGAAACCGCGTGAGATAGTCGAACTCCACGGCTTCCCACTGGGCACCCGTGCGGATGTAGAGCGGATGCACCGCCGGGTAAACCCGTAAGGCCTCGCCGAGCAGAATCGCACTGTCCAGCCCGCCGCTACAAAGCACGGCTAGCGGTGTCATTGCTGAGGCAGGCGGCCAGTGGAATGACGTTGACATGTGGTGATGGTAGGAAGGGTGAAACAGTAAGCCCAATAGGGTATCATGCACCAAGAACGTGAGGAGTATTGCGATGCCGAATCTTGAACCAGCCGTATTGGCGGAAATTGAAGCCCTCTACGAACGTGCCATCCTTTTGCCTCCCGAAGCGATCTCGATGCTTGCTGATCGACTTGCACCCACGTTTCCAGCTGATCCGGAACTCCAAGCTGAGCTGCAACGCCGCTGGGACGAGTACGAAAAAGGTAACTCCAAGACGTACTCTCACGAAGAAGTGATGACAGAACTGCGGAAAACAGTCGAAGAACTAGCTCCTACGTTTCCTGCAGACCCGGAATTGCAGGCGGAACTCCAACGCCGATGGGATGCTTTTGAGTCTGATCCATCCAGAGCTATTCCTGGCGATGTATTTCTTGCTCGATTGCGAAACAGAATGAGATCTGGAGTGCCGCATGAAGCTGTTCGTTCTTCCTGAATTTGAATCGGACGCAATGGAAATTGAAGAGCGACTCGAACATGAAACTACTGGATATGGGGAAGACTTTCGAGAATTACTGGATGCAATCATCGAAAACGTCGTCGAGTTTCCACAGCTCTACAGTCTTGTTGGAGATGGACCGAGGAATGTGGAAGCTCGTGAGGCTTTCATTCGTCGATTTGAGTACCGGGTTATCTATGTTCTGCAAAATCAGACAATCTTCATGCTGAGTCTCGTTCACGCTCGAAGGCATCCCGGAAGCTGGACACAACGCATCGATGACCTCCCCTCCTAGAATCTCCCTTCCTTCCAACTGAGACCACCATTTGCCACGCTGGGGCGACTTCCTGGTCACGCCCGAAAACCGCTTTGCCGTGCGCTCGGCACAACGGGTGCTCCGGGCGCTGCGAAGTGGATCGCGCCGCAATGCCTTCGCCTGCCCCCTGTACTGGCACGGCACCCACGGCACCGGCAAGACCATGTTGCTGAAGGAACTTGTATCGCAGGCATCAATGCTGGCCGTGCCAAAGGTCGTCCGCATCTTGCAAGTTGCGGAGTGGCCCCGCGATGCGAAAGCCTTGGCCGAGTTACAGGGTTTGGATCTGTTGATGATCGAAGGAGTACATCAATTGAAGAAGCCCGACGTGAACAGTCTGGCTCAACTGCTTGACGGCCGAGCCAAGCGACGGAAGATGACGATCCTCACCGGCTCGACCGGCCCGGCGAACCTGCCGAACGTGCCACGCCGATTGTGCAGCCGGTTGGCTGGTGGTTTGTTATTGCGGATGGAAGCACCAGGCCTGGCCAGCCGCAAGTCGCTGGTGCGAGAGTTGGCTAAAACTCGACAGCTGAAGTTCACCACGGACGCAGTCGCCTGGCTGGCAGCCCACACGACCGGTTATCGCACCATCGTCGGCAAACTCGAAACTCTCCGCACAGGCCGCAAGCCTTCGCCTGTCGCGCTGACCCGACTTCAAGTGAAGGAAACACTTGCCAAAAGCACCCAAAGTTCCCAGCCCCGCGAAGTTCTCCATGGTATTGTTGTGAAGGTAGCGGAACTGTACGGTGTGAAAACGAAGGAGCTTCTCGGTGCCAGTCGAGTGCGGGCGGTTCTCGTCCCTCGGCAGGTGGCCATGTATGTCGCTCAGCGTTTTGCAGCATGCAGTTACGTGGAGATCGGGCGATTCTTCGGCGGGCGAGATCACACCACCGTCATGAGTGCGGTGAAGAAGATCGGCGAGCAGAAGAAGCACGATCCCCAGCTTGCGGCCATGCTCCGTGAGCTAACCGATGGTTGGTAAGCCTGTGGAAAACGTGTTGCGCGAATGGCGCGCCGGTGTTGGGGCACGGCGCGCACTTGGCTTGTTCGTGCGGGTGATCAACGCACGGGCAATCCAGACACTTGGCGCGTGCGCGGCGCGTCGGTGGCGCAACACGTTTTCCACAGGCCGGATTCAAGCATTTCACCACACTTTTGCGGCTGATTGCACTTCTTTGAACAAAGCTCGCCATCACCTTACTATCACTACTGTGTTTAGAATTTAACAATAATAAGAGATAAGGTCACCGAACGCGAAAGCGGTTTAAGAATAAGCGTCTATGAGCGTTGAGCAGAGGTGATGAGGTGATGAGGCCCCCTCGCCCACATTTGGGAAGAGGGGTTCTGGAAAATCAATTCGCCACGGGTTGTGGGGCTTCCACCATTGGCAGGCCCAGGCGAAGGGCTGGTTGCCCTTCACTGGCTTCGGGTTGGTGTGAACCGCAGCCGCCCACTTCTTCCGACGCCTGATGCAACTTGCGGCGGCGGGCCATGCGTTCGTTGCCTTCTGGCAGTAGGCTCGTCTTGTCGCCCTGGATCAATCCGCTCACGCCACGAGTCGGGGTGCGTTGGATGGTCCCGGGTTTGTCCTCGGCCTGATACCGCACCAGCATACCTTCGTAGTTGCGGAGGATCACGGCGTCGTCACTCATGCTGACCATGTAGTTCGGCATCAGCGGAATCTTGCCACCACCGTGCGGGCTGTCCACCACATAGGTAGGGATGCCGATGCCGCTGGTGTGCCCACGCAGGCCTTCCATGATTTCCATCCCCTTCCACACACTGGTGCGGAAGTGCCCGGCCCCGGTGACAGGATCGCAATGGAACAGGTAGTACGGGCGAACCTTAGCCTTGAGCAAGCCTTGGAGCAAACTACGCATGGTGCCCAGATTATCGTTCACGCCCTTCAGCAGTACCGAGTGGTTGTTGATGGGCATGCCGTGGCGTAGGAGGCTACGGCAAACGCGGATCGCTTCGGGTGTCACTTCACGTGGATGGTTGAAGTGCGTCTGGATGTACACCTTTTCGGTCTCTGCCAGCAGGTCGAGCAGTTCTTGGTCGTACAGCCGCTGTGGCAGCGTCACCGGTACACGGGTACCAATGCGAATGACGTTGACGTGGTCGATCTTCTTCAGGTTGTCGAGGTAGTACCGCAGCTTGCCCAGTGGCAGGGTCAGTGGATCGCCACCGGACACGATCACGTCGCGGATTTCGGTGTGCTGACGGATGTACTCGATCATCCGCTCGTCGTCTTTGCTGATGTTCTCCCAGCCGCCGCGTGTCAGCGTGGCCCGTTTGCGGGTGCAGTACCGGCAGTACATGGTGCAGTTCGGCGTGGTCAGCATCAATACCCGGTCAGGGTAGCGGTGCGTCAGGCCGTTGACCGGACTGTCTTTGTCTTCTTCGAGTGGATCTTCGAGTTCAAAGCCACCCTCGGCTTCGAGCGGGCTAGGCACCGACTGTAACCGAATGGGGTCTTCGGGATCGTATGGGTTGATGAGACTGAAGTAGTACGGCGGGATGGCGATCTTGTAGTCGGCTTCGAGAGCACCGATAGCTACGATTTCTTCGCTGGTGAAAGGCAGAAGATCGCGGAGTTGACGGATCGACCGAATGGAATTCGCCTGCTGCCACTTCCAGTCATCCCATTGATGCTGGGGGATGTCCTTCCAGATGGGATGACGAAGGGGCTGACTTGGGGGTTCGTCGTCATAGGCGGAGAAGCTATCCGCCGAGAACGACAGAGGCGATTGATCGGCCTCAAAGGGAGGGAACATAAACCGAGTGACCTCTCGGGGTCTTCCTCAGCGGGGTGTCGACGTTCGACTCCCACTCTCCGAGGTGGCGCTTCCTTCGCGTGTTATCACAACAAGGGAAGCCCTGTTCAGGACGAATACTAACGCATCGATTTTGAAAAACAAGCGCGCCCTCGCGCCGCGGGCCATAAATCAGGGGCATTTCGGCGCGTTTGGCTCATCGCTTGTCCTCAACATCGTTGCGCTTCATAACAGCTTCGGCACTTCACAGCGCGCGCGCTCAGCGAAAAACTGCGCAAAAGTGTGGGTAATGTGAATCACTCCATCATCTCGCTGACAAGTCGTTGTCAGTGAGCAAGTCTCGTGAGTGCGCTCAAAGCGCATCATGAAAATATTTTTTGCGAGTGAGCAAGTTTTTGCATTGTCCTGCTCCGTGAGAGTAGATGTTGCGTGGTACGCTGACCTCATGAGCGCACCATCGAAACCCAAACTCACTGCTGCTGAGTACCTCGCCATCGAGCGCAAGGCCGAGTTCAAGAGCGACTTCTTCAACGGCGAGATGTTCGCCATGGCCGGGGCTAGCCGGTGGCACAACATCATCAACGAGAACCTCTCGATCAGAATCCGAGGTCAACTCTGGGGCAGTGATTGCCGAACCTTGTCGCGCGACTTGCGCGTGCTGGTCGATGACACTGGACTGTACTGCTATCCGGACTTGTTGATTCAATGCGGAAAGATGGAGTTTCTTGACGATGCGGAAGACGTGCTGCTCAACCCGACGGCTATCATCGAAGTGCTTTCGCCCAGTACTTTCCGCTATGACCGCGTGGTGAAGTTCCGTCAATACCGCACGCTGCCAAGCTTGCAGGAGTACATCCTTGTTGAGCAGGAAGAAGCTGCCGTTGATCGCTTTTGTCGACAAGCCGATGGGTCGTGGGCGATGGTGAGCTTCGTTGGCTTGGCTGCTACGCTTGAACTTCTCTGCGTGCCAGTGCGTGTGCCTCTTGCGGAAATCTACGCAGGCATCGAGTTCCCGCTGCCCTCATTAGAATAGGTCAGCCGGATCTGCGGTGCGAACCTTGCGCACGGCCAACATCGCCGAGCCAACACACATGCTCACGGTGAGGGCAAGCACCACAAGCACGCGGCTGCCCGTCATCCAGATGGGTAAGCTCGCCCCGGCGCGGGCCACGATGTACAGCGGCACGGCCACCACCACACCAATGGCGAAGCCTGCAATCGCCAGGTACAGCGCCTGCCACACCACCACGCGGAACAGGAAGCCAAAGCGATAGCCCATCGCCTTCAGCGTGGCGTACTCCGGCAGGTTCTTCTTGATGTCGGCCACCATCATCTGGTACAGGAAGATGCCGCCCACCGTGATGGCCAACACCACGCCGAAGTAGAAGAACTGCCCGAGCGCCGTCTTGTTGAGCCAGTAGTCACGCTCAATGGCCATGATCTCGTCGCGGGTGAACACCTGCACCTGGCTACCCGCGAATTGTTTCTGCAACTCGGCCTTCACCGTGGCGGGGTCTGTGCCCGGTGCCAGTTGCACTAAACCGAAGGTCACGTTCGATCCACCGAAGCCGAGGTATTGCTGAAAGGTCTGTTCATTCGTGAGTAGTAATCCTGTGTAGCTGAAGCCAGTACCGGCGCGGAAGCTCCCGGCATAGGTCACACGCTGACCGTTCAGCGTGGTCTTCAATCCCTCATCTTTGTCGCTGAGGTTGCCGAAGTCCGGGCGAGACATTTCATCGAGGAGCACTTCATTCAACCGACCGAGGGCCGAAGTCTTCTTGCGCTGGTCGGCTGCATCACGAAAGATGCCGTCTACGCCTGGTGCGTTAAACGTGCGATCCAGCGCACCGGGATCCACCCCCAGCACACTGAGCTGCCAGCGGTACTTGCCCTTCTCCGGGTCATCGGTTGGGTTCTGCCACGCGGCCATGCCCATCGACAATGGCAGCACGTCCACCACGCCGGAGGCGTTCTTGGCTTGGGCCAGCCGGGCGCGCTCGACGGTGCCAGGGCGAGATAAGTCGATGTATTCCGTCGACGTGAGCAGGATGTCGAAACGGAGCTTGCCGTACAGAAGAGCTGCGGTGTTCTCAACGGCCCCCAGAAACCCGAGCTGCATGAACACCAGTACCACGGCGAACGCGCAACCAATGACGGAGACGAGCGTTCGCCCGCGTTGATGGAGTAATGCAGTCAGGGCAAGCCGGGCGGAGGTCATGCGGTGTAGTGTGGCGAATTGCGTTACAAGGGGGAAGGCCGACTTGGATTTAGCGTTGGCTTTGCTGAGCCTGCTTGCGTGAGCAGCAGGAGTTTGGCAAGTATGAATCGAGCCTGCTTGCGTGAGCAGCAGGAGTCTGCAACAAATCACTCCTGCCGCTGACGCGGGCAGGCTCAACCCAGAGCGGATCGTAAGACAGTGAACTCGCTCACTTCTAGATCGAGCCTGCTTGCGTGAGCAGCAGGAGTTTGTCTAGAAGTTGATCGATGACGCATACACTACCAGCATGTCGCAGAGTCAATCGCAAAGCATGGTCATGGGCGACCTCTTTCGGAATCAACCGATTCCGGGGGCAGCGGGGTTCGACGAGCTATGTGACTCCTCTGGTACGCTTCGACCACATTGGCTTTCCTTCACCCGTGATCTTCCCAGTGTCAGCAGCCCGAACTTCTCGCTGCGCTGGCGTGATGCACAACAACTCATCCGTGAAAACGGCGTCACGTACAACGTGTTTGACGACCACCAGGCCAGCCTGCGACCATGGCAGCTCGATCCGCTACCGGTTGTCATCCCGCAGCAGGAAGCCGAACAGTTAGCGAAGGCCTTGGCTCAACGTGCACGGTTGTTCGAAGCCATCCTCGCAGACATCTACAGCGACCAACGCTTACTGGCCGAGGGGCTGCTACCACCGGAGTTTGTGTTCGCCAATCCTGGGTATCTTCGTCCTCTGCACGGCATCACGCCACCCAACAAACGTTACTTGCATCTGTATGCAGCGAACCTTGGGCGAGATGACCAAGGCTGTTGGCACCTCCTGCGAGATCGCACCCAAGCCCCTACGGGTGCCGGGTACGCACTGGAGAACCGCATCGTCATCTCGCGGCTGCTTCCTGAGGCGTTCAAGAACTGTCAGGTGCAACGGCTCGCACCGTTTTTCCAAGCTCTCGTGAACTCGCTGCGCTCGATTGCCCACAAGAACAAAGACAATCCCCGCATCGTGCTGGTGTCGGATGGTCCAACCAGCGAGGCGTACTTCGAGCAGGCGTATCTGGCCCGCTATCTCGGTATCACACTCGCTGAAGGTGGCGACCTCACCGTGCGAGATCGGCAAGTCTATCTCAAGGTGCTGGGTGGCCTGCAACCCGTCGATGTCCTCTTCCGCCGACTGAACGATCTCCTGTGCGATCCACTCGAACTGCATCCAGATTCCTTCAAAGGTGTTACTGGATTACTTCAAGCCATCCGTGCGAAGACGGTAGCCGTGGCGAATGCACTGGGTGTTGCAGCGGTTGAGTGTCCAGCGCTGGTGCCGTATCTACCGAAGCTGTGCAAGGCCTTGCTTGGGGAAGAACTGCTACTGAATAGTGCCCACACGCGATGGTGCGGAGATCCGGCGCAGTTGCAATACGTACTGGAGCATCCGACAGGGTTGGTGTTGAAAGCCGCGTTTGCAATCAAGGGTGTGCCCACGGCACTTCTTGATGAATGCAGCGAAGCCGAGCGACAGTTGCACCTAGCAAGATTGAAAGCCAACCCGAGTCAATACGTCGCCCAGCAGCAGTTGACGCTCTCCACGGTTCCTGTGCTCACAGAACAAAAGACGGAACAACGCCGGTTGATCCTCCGGGCGTTCCTTGCTGCAGATCAGGATTCATTCCTGATGATGCCGGGTGGCCTCGCTTGCTTTGGTTCAACGAATGATTCACGATCCATGTCGATGTCCAAGGGCGGCGGATCGAAGGACACCTGGTTTCTTTCCCATGCACCGGTCGATCCCTTCTCGCGTCTGCCCAAGAACGATGCCCCGGTGGAACTCACCCGTGCTGGGGGCGATCTACCCAGTCGGGCTGCCGATAACCTCTTCTGGCTGGGTCGCTATGCCGAGCGCGCGGAAGGCTCGGCTCGCCTGATCCGTAGTGCGCTTACCCGATTGACCGATCAAGCGACTCCCGGCGATCATCCGGAAGTGCCAGCCCTACTCTGTGCCGTGGTGGCGCGAAGCAAAGAACCACTGGCACTGCAACACCAGAAAGGGGCGAACCTCGAAGTTGATGTCTACCCGCTAGTGTTTCATGTTGAACGACCGTACAGCTTAGCCTCAGTTGTTGTCGACTGGCATCGCGTTGGTGGGATGCTGCGTGACCGCATCTCGATGGACATGTGGCGTGTTGTGGGCAGTATTTATCGTTTGTTTGAAGCGAAGACGACCCCACGCAGTACCGGCGAAGTGCTGGACATTCTTGACCGCACGGTCATGAGCCTGGCAGCGTTTGCGGGTCTAGCTACCGAGAGCATGACCCGCGGCGAAGGGTGGCGGTTTCTTGATCTAGGACGAAAGCTCGAACGCAGCTTGAGCCTCATCACGCTGGTGCTGGCCACGATGGTGAACCCGGTGCAGCCGGAGTCGCTGGTGCTGGATTCGATTCTTGAAGTCGCCGACGCACGCATGACCTACCGCCGCCGGTACATGAACCAAGTTCGTACCGAAGCCGTTCTTGATCTTGTTCTGCTTGATGAGACCAACCCTCGCTCGCTGGTGTCGTTGCTGCTCGACTGCCAGACCGACATTGCAGGCCTGCCACGGCAAGGAGAAAACGCTCGACTCAGTGCCGAACAACGCTTGATCCTGAACTCGTTGTCCACCATTCAACTGGCCAATATTGACGACCTGACGGCCAAGGTTGGTGAACGACGCCAACGCCTGAACGATGTGCTGTATACCGTGGCTGAAGACTTGCGAAAACTGAGTAATGTGCTCACCAGTCACTACCTCACCCACTTGCAAACCCCCCGGCACCTCGCCTCGACAGCGTGACAGTGATCAATTCCGCAATTGAAGTGCCCCATGCCCACCCCACTTGATTTCTCTCGGCTCAAAGTGTTTCCGCTGGCTCAGCGTGCCAGCCTCACGCGGGTGGAAGAGATCCTGATTGATCCAGCTTCTGCACCACCAGACGTCAGCCCGCTGAACGTTCAACTCATCCAACACACGGTGGCCGACATCCGCGCAGCAAGGGAGCGTGGGGCGGCGGTCATGCTCATCTACGGGGCACACTTGCTTCGCAACGGTGCGGCACTGCTCATCGACGATTTGCTGAAGAATAACTTCATCACTCACCTCGCCACCAACGGTGCGGGCACGATCCACGATTGGGAATATGCCTGGTTCGGGGCCAGCACCGAAAGCGTGGAGATGGGCGTGGCCGGGGGCACCTTTGGCACTTGGCACGAGACCGCCACGGCCATTCACTTGGCCATCATGACCGGCGCACTCGATGGACTGGGTTACGGCCAAGCCCTCGGCCGGTTCATTGAAGAGGACGGCGCGAACGTACCACTGCCCAGCGAACTGGAACAAGCCATTGCCAAGCAACCCGGCCACCCGCTCACTGCGGCACGGGCCGATCTACTCACCGCCATCCGCAAGCAAAGCTGGCCGGTTGGTCGCTGGACGATGTCGCACCGCTGGAAGCACGCCTCGATTGTGGCCTCCGCTTGGCGGCACAACGTACCACTGACGGTGCATCCGGGCATCGGATACGACATCATCGCCAACCACCCGGTGTTTAGTGGCTCGGCGATTGGCCGGGCTGCCGAGTGGGACTTCAAGCTGTTCGGTGGCAGTGTCGATGAACTCGATGGCGGGGTGGTGCTTTCGGTCGGCTCGGCGATCATGGGGCCGCAGGTGTTCGAGAAAAGCATCAGTTGCGTGAACAACCTGCGCGTACAGGATGGCAAGCCCGTGGTGAACGGTCACACCATTGCGGTGGTCGATTTGCAGGACGGCGGCGGCTGGGACTGGACACTTGGTGAACCGCCCAAGTCGCACCCCGCTTACTATCTGCGCTTTTGCAAGAGTTATTCTCGCATGGGCGGGGCCATG
>JBBRME010000118.1:0-13484 GCA_038230995.1 Gemmatales bacterium | reverse complement strand
GGCCATCGCGCGGTTGAAGCGGACACTCAGCGGCAGTTTGGTGACGGAGCGGACCCTTTCGCGGCTCTTCCTCTCCGGCGGCACATGCAACCTGCAGGCAGTCCGCGAGCCGCTTATCAAAATGTTTGGCGACCGCCTGACCACCAAACTGCGACTGCCCGTTCGTTTCATCGACAGGAACGCGACTGGAGGGATGGACGACATCGGCAATAGTACGGCCATTGGTGCGGCACTATTGGCGGCTTATGGAGCCGCACCTGTGTTCGCCACCGCCGTAGGTATCCGCACCGCAGGTGGCGAGGGGGGCGATGGCTTCTTCCCGGTGTTCGCGGCAAACGATCCGGTGCCGTTCGACGAGCCGCGGGATGTGCGGATGTTCGTTTCGGATGCCAGCAGCGGCGTAGCAAGGCTTTTGATATGCGAGCAATTCGACGCGGTGACGCAACCCGCAGGGCGGCTATTGCGGATGATTGCCGTGCCGATCGACACTAGTGAGAACTGGGTGCGGATACGATTCACACTCGACCAGCACCTCAGCCTGAAAATCATCGCGGCGGGTCGCATGAATATCAAACAGGAAGCCTTCGGCGATGGTCGCTGGCCACACGAGCCGACCTGGATTCATGCACTGAATCTCGGATTTAAACTGCCGGAGTTTGAAGGCGGTGGTGCATGAGTGGACTGAGCAACCTGAGCATCCGCTCGACCCTCATGGTGGAGCGAACTTACCAGGAGTATGTCCAGTGGCTTTCGCTGCAAGAACGTCTCGACATCAAGCGGCGTAACGAACTGCTCGAAGTGCCAACCTCGCGCAAGGAGAAAGTAGAGGCCCTCCTGTGGGGCGATCCACCGCACCCGGTGCTGAAAATCTACTGGATGTGGTGCTTCCAAGCGGAGTTGCCGACCAAAGTGCAGGCTTTGCAAGCGGCACCAACGGAGGAAGCGGCCTTTGAGTGCCTGGCCATCGCACGCAACCTTTATGCTCAGGTTCAATCGGTGAGCCAGCGGCACACCGCTGAGGCTTTGGAAGTGCGTATCTTCGAGGTGCTACAACGGGCCGAATTCCGCCTGACGAAGGAACTCATCGAAGAGCGGCTTGAACGCATCCTTGGCCAGCGCATCCCCGGACCGTTTCTGGAAGAGAAGCCCGTCGTACCGAATCCGCCTAAATCACCGCTCATCGTGCCGCCTCCTGCACCACCGCCAGTACTCATCGTGCCGCCTCCTGCACCACCGCCAGTTGTCGCCGAACGAACACTGACACCCGTGCCACCCCCACCCGTGATATCGCCGTACAAGCCCAGCACGATCCTGAAAGTCACCGATCCTGATTTGAAGCGGCTGGTGCAGCGCTGGGAATCGCTGCCGGATCATGTGAAAAAGTGCATCGTGCTGCTGATTGATGCAGCCGAAGCAACGTCTGCTGACCTCCCCACGGATTGACGCCATGCCCATCGACCCGCTACACATCTCCAAGGAGATCCAGGCACAGTTCGGCCGCTACCTGCGGACTGCGTTCGCCTTTGGCGATGAACACACCGATCTGAGGGAACAGTTTGCTGCGCAATTGAATCAACCCGGCCGACTTTTCCGTGGGCCGTACCTGCATGGCCTAGCCCCGTATGTCCGCGGTGAATCGTTGAGGGATCTGATCGGTCGAAAAGTGTTACCACCTGCTGCGGCTAAGCTGCCGCTGCTGGCCTCGGCGGATCTACCGCTATACCGGCACCAGGTGGCGGCCATTGAACGCATCCGGGCGGGTCGCAACGTCGTCGTGTCCAGCGGCACCGGCAGCGGCAAGACGCTTACATTTCTTGCGCCGATTCTGTCCAGCATCCTCGAAGACCCACAACCCGGCGTCCACGCCCTGCTGCTGTACCCGATGAACGCGCTGGTGAACGACCAGCTCAAAAACCTCCGCCGCATCCTGAGCGGTGTGCCAGCGATCCGCTTCGGTCGGTACGTCAATGTGGAAGTGACGCCAAACGAAGAGGCCAAGGGCCGTCGGCTCAACCCGGGTGCACCAAAGAATGAAGTCGTATGCCGGGACGAACACCGCGCCAATCCACCGCAGATCCTCATTACCAACTATGCGATGCTGGAGTACCTACTGCTCCGCTCCGACGATTGCAAGCTCTTCGAGGGGCCGTGGAAGTTCGTGGTGGTGGACGAAGCCCACACCTACGGCGGTACCAAGGGCGGCGAGATCGGCCTACTGATGCGTCGGCTGGAAGCCCGGGTAAAACGGACGAACCAGCAACGGCCGCAGTACATCGCCACCAGTGCCAGTCTTGGTGCAGAGGAGAAGTCCCGTCGGAAGAGCGTTCTGGACTTCGCCAACAAGCTCTTCGATGCCCCGTTCGAAGATGCGGACCTGATCGTGGCAGAGACGGCACACACCGATGCATCGGGGCAGTTCACGATTGATCCGGCCATCTACATGCATCCGGCAGTGATGGCTGTCTGCGAACGGGATGCCGAGTGGACACCGGCACTCAGTAACGCCCTCATGGTGCATGGCTTCCCGGCGAACGTGGTGAGGGATGCAGCGGCGGCCAAAACCGCAGAAGAAGGGTTGTTTGTCGCCTTCGCGGAGGATGCCCGCATGGTGGCCCTGCGAGAAGCTGCAGCGATACCACGCGACTTGCACGACGTGGCAAGGACGATTTTCGGGCTGGCCGACGAGTCGTCACTGCAACGGCTTTGCGGGCTGGTGCGCATCGGCAGCCTGGCCAAACAACCCGGTGGCGACGCCCGGTTGGTGCCCTGCCGGTACCACTTGTTCGCCCGTGGTTTGGTCGGAGCCTATGTGGCGTTGGCCCCTAGTGTCGACGGGGCCATCCCGACGCTGCTGCTTGAACCGGCCCGCGAGACCGAGGATGGTCGCAAGGTGTACATCATACATGCCTGTCGCAAGTGCGGGCTGCCAACCTTCCATGGAGTGCTTGAACCCGACGGCGAATATGAGAAACTGATGGCCCGCGAGAAGCCGGAGATGAATTCCATCTGGCTGGTGTGGCGACCGCTTGAAGCCAGATCCGACGACGAAGCCGACGAAACAGAAGAATTAGATAGTTCTGCAGCCTGTGAATCTTCAGTCCATGCCTTCGACCCGATAACCGGCCGCCTGCGGAAGTTGGAATCCGGTGTGCCCAACGCCGAGGAAGTGGTTGTTTGGAAGATACACGAGGGCGATGGCTTCTCAAAGTGCCCGTCGTGCGGTGGTAAGGATTCCATTGCAAAAATTCAGGCTTCTGCGGACGCAGCGCAAGCTGTGATTGCGGATGCCTTCTACCGCGGCCTGCCACAGGCCAGCGGTGGTCCTTTCAAAAACGAAGCGTTGGGCCATCCCGGTCGCGGTCGCAAGCTGCTGACGTTCGCCGACAACCGGCAATCCGCGGCCTACTTTGCTCCGTTCCTACAAGACAACAACCGTGAACTGATCCTGCGTCGGCTGGCCTACCGGGCTGCGATGGCCACGGCAAAGGCACATGAAGGCGAAACTGACGGTGACACCCTCGTGCAGAAGATGGCCAAGCTGACCGATCAAGAGGATCTCTTTGAACTGGGGATGGCTCCGGGGGTTCGCCTGAAGCACTGTGCGATGGCCCTGGTCGAGGAGTTCTGCACGTCGGCCGGTCGGCGGCAATCGCTGGAGGCGCTGGGCCTAGTTTCCTGCCGTATAGCGTTATCGAAGCAGTACAGCCCACCAGCGGAACTGTTGGCAGTACTTCCAGAGATTGCCGCGCAAGATCTGATTCAGGTTTTGTTGGGCACGGTGCGGCTCGTCAAGGCTGTGGAGATGCCCGAAAGCGTCTCGGCCCTCGACCCGAACTTCAAGTATCTGTCTGGTCAGCAGGCGATGGCCGCAGACGGCTCGGAGCGAAAGTCGGGCAAGTTCGGCATCCATGGGTTCAGCCCGAAGACTCAAGCTCATCGGCAGCGACGCTCCGGTTATCTGGCCAAGGTGCTGGGGCGTGCCCCGAAGCAGGCCAACCAACCAGAACTAACCAGTGAAGCTGTGTTGGCGATACTGGACAAGATTTGGGTGTCGCTCATCGGCGGGGTCGATCCGATCTTCAAAAAGGAGACCTTGGCGAAGGGGGAAGTCGGCTACCAGCTCCGCTGGGATCGCCTGCGTTTCCGCACCGATTCGGAGTGGTACCTCTGCCCGGATTGTCGGCAGTGGTCCGCGTTCAACGTGCTGGGATCGTGCCCAAGCTTCGGCTGCAACGGCACGCTGAAGGCGGCTGATCCGAATATTCTCCTAGCCGACCACCATTATCACCACACCTATACAGCCCCGGACGCCGGTCCCGTGCCGTTGGTGGCGCGCGAACACACGGCACAACTCGCTCCGGCGTTGGCGGCACAGTACCAGGTGGCCTTCCAGGACGGGCACTGCGCCGAGGCTGCCAGCGAGAGTCAGCAGATCAACGTGCTGAGCAGTTCCACGACGTTTGAACTCGGTGTGGATCTCGGCGATCTGGAAGCCGTGTTTCTTCGGAACGTCCCGCCGTCGCTCGCCAACTACCAGCAGCGCGCCGGGCGGGCGGGCCGGGGAGTGGGTAGTTCCGCCTTTGCCGTCACGTTCGCCCAGGCTCGTTCCCACGACGAACACTACTTCGCCAACCCTTCACTCATGATCGATGGACAGTTCCAACCGCCACGCATCACGCTGGACAACGAGACGATCTACCTACGACACGTCACCTCCCTGCTGCTATCAGAGTTCGTACGGGATGAAGCCGCTGTCGGGCGAGATATCCGGCAGGTGCAGCAGTTCCTCCCCACGGGAAGCGAAGCGACCCCGGCGGATCGTTATCTGGCTGGGCTGCCAGTGGCCATTGCGCGGAACGCTACCACAATCTCCAAGTTGGTATCGGTAGGCCGCCGCGATCCGGCGATCCTCGCACCGCTGCTCACAGAGAACTTCAACAAGGCGAAGGAGTACTACTATGACGAGGTGAAGATGTATTTCAAGACGATTGAGGAAGTCAAGGTGTCGGCAGCGGCTAGCGAAGCAAATGGGAAAATCGACGCTGCCAAGAAGCAGAACGACTATGCCTATCGACTATTGAAACGTCTGGAAGAGTTCCGCAAAACCGACTGGGTGAACTTTTTCAGCGACCGCGTGGTGCTTCCAAGCTATGCCTTTCCTATCCACAACGTGACTCTGGAAACGAACGATGCCAACCTGAAACTCCAGCGCGACCTGCGCATCGCCTTGGCGGAGTACGCCCCGGGTGCGGCGATCGTGGCCAACGGCAAGCTCTACCGCAGCGTGGGGGTGCGTAAGCCTTACAATGGCGAACTCGAATGGAAGCTATTCGGCAAATGCACGAATTGCAGCCACGTCATGCGCGACCTGAACAAGGACAATGTGTTTCCGAACGACAGTTGCCCAGTCTGCGGGGAACCAAGGCCGCGGGTTAACCGTTATGTCGTGCCCGCGCACGGCTTCACCACCGATCTGGACACCAACGGAGAGAAACTCGACTTCAACAAGCCGGTGAGGTTGCCAACCTCGCGTACCCTCTTTGATCCGCAGCGTGAAGCAGACGATCGGGTGCAGGCGCCTCTCGGTGACAGTGTGGCCAGCGTCCGTGTGTACTCCAGCGACCCGGCCGACTTCTTCGTCTTCAACGGAGGCGATGAACCGGACGGCTGCGGATTCCGTCTCTGCAAGCTCTGTTACCGGCAGGTCAAGATGGTGACGACCGGCCGTGGCAAAACCAAGATAGAGTCCGTCGAGCAGCACAAGACGCCAATGGGTCGCGAGTGCCCGGGTGGACAACCCGCTGAAGGTCACCTTCCATCCTTGCCGGAACGAGTCTTCTTGGCCCACGAATTTCGTAGTTCCGCCGCCCGGCTACGCTTCACCGGAGTCGATCGCGCCACCACCGGTCAAGGCTTCTGGCTCAGCCTGATGTACGCAATTCTCGGTGGCATGACCGACGCCCTGCACATCGACCACGGCGATATCGACGGCGTCATCCGCCCCGAACCCGAGGGCGGCGGCATCCTGCAGGAAGTGGTGATCTTCGACAATGTGCCTGGCGGTGCGGGCCATGCCCTGCGGTTGGAGAACCGGGACGACCTGATTCTCGCACTGGAGGCGGCCCTGGATCGCGTGCAAAACTGCCCAAACCAGTGTGGCGATGACAGCTCCTGCTATGGCTGCCTTCGGCATTTCCGCAACCAATTCCTCCACGACCAACTCGCTCGTGGCTCGGTGCGGGACTACCTAGCCAAGCTGCTCGAACGCATTCGTACCGAGCCGGACGCCGACCGGCCGTACCACCTCTCCGACCGTGCCTCGGCGCTGCGCACAGCCATCGCCTCTGCCATTTGGCTGGATCTGGTGACCGACCGGCTCGACTCAACCGGTTCACCGGAATTCGGCCCGTGGATACTGCACCTGCATCAAGCCGCGGTGCGGCCCGGTGCGCGGGTTCGGGTGGCCATCCGCGAGGCGGGCCTGCCCACGGGCAGCACGGCTGTGGCCCACCTAGTCACACTGGCGCAGGCCGGTGTGGAACTGTTCCGTGTTGCGGACACGGCACCACCGCCGCCCTACGGTCTCCTGACGTTGGGCCACGACGGCCAGCCTGACCACCGCTCTGGTGCATACTTCTGGGGCGAGCGCCGCACCATTGCCTTCGATGCCGAAACGCACTTTGCCGTGCTTGGCCATAACCCGTCACGTAAGCGCATTACCGAAGCGGCCACCGAAACCGAAGCTTGGTTCGCAAGCCAGGCGCGACCGCTCGACTTGGCTCCGATCTTCGCCGGGTTGCCCGACTGCACCGTGCATCCCTTCGCCAAAGGTCAACGGGTCGACTTCCGCTCAGTGGTATCGAGCTTATTGGATCGGCCCATCATCCTGGCGAGATTGCAGGATCCCTACCTGCTGACTTTGCATCAAATTGCCGAATTGACGATCTTCCTGAACCATGTGCCGTGGGATGTTTCTACTCAGCCGATACCATTCCAACTGATCACCCACATGACCGAAAACGATCCATCGAAAAAGGACTACCTCGATATGGTCCGGCAGAAGGAGCAACTCAAGGCGTGTCTTGAACGGTTGCCCAATGTCCTGCCGCAGGTTTTGCTACGCTCGCCAAAGTACCAACCGATCCACATGCGTTATGCCTACTTCAAGTTTCAATGCGGCGAGGAACGGTTGTATCTGATGGAACGCGGTCTCGACATCGCCGAACCGAAGACCCGTCTGGCCCGTAATGACAGCTACATACTGGAGTTTCGCGATATCCCGGCGGAACTCCGAAGGCTGACCCAGGCACCGGTGGGTTAGACCCGTTCCCGGAGTGACCTAGCGCGAGGTTGGCTGAGGTTTTATGCTGGTGTCATGCATTGGCAGGGAGATTTGACCCGAGCCTAGTCGATGGATCTGCGCGAGCGGGTGCTCCGGGATGCCGATGCCGGAGTCAAGACTTGGCGGCCCGGCCGCCAAGTACTCGGGCAGTTCCGCCTGGGTGCGTCGGCTCAAGCAGTGTCACAAGGCCACCTGGGAAACCGCTCCGCGACCGCATCGGCAGGCTCCGAAGGGTGGATCCTCCATGTGGATCTGATCCGCAAGGCCGTCGCTGAGGCTCCCACGCAACGCCGGCTGAGTACCGCCAACGCTTCGCCATCCCGCTGTCGAAGTCGGCCTTAGCCCGGGCCTTGGTGCAGCTGGGCTTCACCCGACAAAAAAGTCGGTCCGGGCGAGTGAGCAGGATCGGCCCGACGTAAAGGCCCGACGCGACGAGTGGGCGGCCGAGCAGTCCAAGCTCGATCCGAAGAAGCTCGTGTTCCTAGACGAAACCTGGCTCAGTACCAACTTGAGCCGCACGCACAGACGCTGCCTGCAAGGTCAGCGGCTGGTCGAATACGTGCCCCACGGCCATTGGAAGACCACCACGTTCCTCGTCGCCCTGACCTTCACCGGACTCACCGCTCCGGTCGTCATCAACGGCCCGGTCAACTGCGATCTGTTCACTTCCTACATCGAACAGCAACTGGTGCCAACGCTGCATCCGGGCGACATTGTGATCATAGACAATCTGAGCAGTCACAAGCGTATGGGTGTGCGACGAGCCATTGAAGCGGCAGGGGCAGAACTGCGGTATCTGCCGCCGTACAGCCCGGACCTGAACCCGATCGAGAAGGCGTTCAGCAAGCTCAAAGCACTGGCCCGCAAGGAAGAGAACCGCACCATCGCGGCCTAGGAGGAGTTCCTCGGCGAAGTTCTGGACAGCTATTAACCCGAAGAGTGTGCCAACGATGACCAGTCCTGCGGATACGCTACAACCACGCGGCAACCGCTTTAACGGTGTGGGAACGCTGGCAAGGGGGCCTCAGCCTCCCGATCACCCTGCCCGTGGAACTGCCCCGCTGCGGATGCTGCTCGTGCTCGATAACCTAGCCGGCCACAGAACGCCCGCCTTAGCGCTCTGGCTGTTCACCCAAGGCAGCATATTCCTGTACACTCCGCTATCGGGATCGTGACTGAACTTGGCCGAGAGCATCCAGCGGGTCTTGAAGCGCCGGGCGATCGACGGTCAGTACCTAGCGAGTCCCGCCGAAATCATCGCCTGGCTGGAAGCGGTCGCGGAGCACTGGAACAAGGCTCCGACACCGTTCGTGTGGGTCGGCAAGCGGATTGCACGCAGAAAGCGAGAATGCGAAGTGCTGCACCGCGTCGTCGGATCGGGAGCGGAGACGAAGAAGCCCCTCAAACGCACTCGGAAATGTTATGGTCACGCGCACAGCAAATGACCCACTAGGCTACCGCAGTCATCACCGAAAGAACCGGTGGGTTTGAATCGCACCACTTCGAACTGATCCGAACATCGATGCTGAAGTTTAGCTTCCGAAACAGCTCACAGCTCGAATTTTCCAAGCAGATTGATCAGTGAGCAGAGCAACTCAAAACGCTCTCCGGCAGCTTTACACGGCAAATCGGAAAGCGCGAGCAAGGAAGTCGTCTTCACTTATCACAACACCGCTCGACTAGCGAAAAACGACAACCAGACCTCAGTGAGGGCCAACCAGCGTCCGGTTCCGCCGGCTCATGGGAAAATGCCAAGCTGACGTCCGTTGACCGAGGGCCGCTACCTTTTCTTGGTCATCGAGTGCGACAGTGCGCGGATGCGATCCCTTACGTGGTCTTTGTAGAGCCCTTTGCACTCGTCGCTGAGTGCGGAGGCGTCGATCATCGCCTCGACTTCGCCCCCTTTGCCGATGAAGGTCTCCAGGATGCGCATGGACCGTTTTTCGACCAGGCTCAGACGGTTTGCCAGTTCGGCGAAGTCGTCATACGCGTAGAAGGCGTTCGCCCGGTAACTCTCCGTCTCGAACTCATCCTTGAACAATTCCAGAGCCGTCCTCGTCTCGTCAGGCAGGTGCAGCCTCGTATTCAGTAAGTCGTACGCGGGGGTCAGATGGTACTGCCCGGTGGCGTCGTCCCGAATCAGGGAGAAGTTCTTGGCGTGGGCATCGCCGTTGTTCACCAGGTAGTTGAACACGACCAGGGTGAAGAACCGCTCCAAGTCCACCCGGTATGTGGCCACGTGCTGGCGGATCAGGTCCCCGATCGCCTCGTAGGAGAAGTCATACTTGAAGTTCGTCCCGTGCGACTCTGGGGATCGCCCTGCGATTTGAGCGAAATCCTCTTGGAGCGACTTCCGCCCGTCGGCCTGCACGTCGAACCGCCGGACGAGGTAGGCATACTCGCCGTCCTGGAAGGTGACGAGGGCGTTGTCGGCCACAGAGATGTTGAACACCTGCCGGGCGATCTGCATTGTCAGGTGCTCGTTGATCGGGGCGGCCTCCAGTCTTAGAAACGTGCCGTGTGGCCTAGGTTTGAGGATGTACCGGCCGCCCGAGTTGACCATTTGCAATTGGTCGTCCACCAGCGCGAGCGAGATCTTGGTCTGGATACCAGAGATGGATAGTCGGTCAGCGGTGACGGCAAGTTTCTCGCGGTCGTAGGCCGGCCGGGTGAACGGCAGCACCGCAGTGATGTTCCTCCACCCAGATCCAAATAGGGTCTTGTGACACTTTACGCAGAACGTTTCGTGGTCAGGTTTGAAGCAGCCGGGGCAGCGGTTCATCAGCCTTCCTCCTCCTGAACAGTCACACCCCCAATAGTCTCGGCTGTGCAAGTCCGCACTAGCCGCGTGAAGTGGTCGCCTTCATCGATCTTCAGCACGCGGCATTGGAGAGTCTTGTCGTCCCCCTCAGCCAACAGCCCGAAGAAGAACGGGAAGAGGACCGTCGACTCGAACGGGACGGCTCGCTTGGGGAGGGTCAGGCTGATCGCCGGACTGTTCTTTTCGTTAAGGTAGTCGGTGGCGTACTCGAAGCGGTAGCCACCCGCCCGCTCCTTGGTCAGCGTGCCGGCGAACACACCCCGGCAGAACACGTTAGCTTGGGGCATCGGATGACCTCTCGACGACTCGAAACTCCAGTCCCAGCACGTCGAGGATCTTCGAGAGCTGGTTGACCGTCGGGTTGGCCTGGCCACGTTCCACGTCGGTCAGGCCGCGGAGTGTTACCCCTGCGAGTTCGGCGAGGTCGCACTGACGGAGACGGAGCAGCTTGCGGCGTTGGCGAAGCTTCTCACCGATCTCTTGCTTGGTCATACGCGACTCCCGAAGAAAGCGTATTAAAATACGTCTTCCACTGCTGATTGCGAGTTCCAGCACGAGACAAATCAAAAAGTGCACTAAATTGCACTTGTCTATATAAATTATCGCAACAGCTCGCGAAATCAAGGTAAAGGTGCACTTTGATGCGTTTTTCACCTAGCCTGACAAAGGGAATAGCTCCGACATGCCCGACCGCATCGTGAGTGGTCCGCTTTCTCGACTCGCGAATCATAATTTCCGCAACCCGCTGTGCCAGCTGGCGATTCTGCGTTTCAACCAGCTGTACGTACCAGTATGAGTCAGGTGAAATGGCGTGGATTTCTGGGAAGCCTGCTTAAGGCTGGCCCCCGATCTAGCAATAGGCACAGGCTAAGCACAAATCTCTTGGAATCATGACTGAAAGAGTGAGGTATCGGCGCTTCGACGTCGATGTCTGTTGCTCGGATCAGCTAGCTGGGTGGGGCAGGGCAGTCAAAACATTGTTGGACAGCGCGTCAGAGAACTTCGGTGGGAAAGTTGTCGTTCTGATGTAAACTAGGCAGGTATGGTCGTTGACTTAATGAAGTGAATCGTGACAGGGTTAGGTAGTGTTAATACGCTCCCCCAATCCCCCAGGGACGTACACGCCGAGTAGCCCTTTTCCGATAGGGCACATAAGGCATCAACAGTATCATCGGTATCACGATGGTTGTCCAGAGGCAATCTTGTGACTCGGATGAAGTCGTGCTTGGTGAATGGTGAGGGTCAGTAGATGGAGGACGGACGAGTCGGCGGAAGTGGTGGGTGATGTCGACGGTTCGTGGTCAGGATTGCGGTAGGAAGAGGTAGTGTCTCAGCAGAGTGGGTTTGTTGAGGTGATCATTCGGGGAGCTGATGACGGCACATCGCGGTAACCTTTCCCAGTAGTTAGCAGAATCCACTCTCACCTCTTCAGCAGCAATCACGGGTTTTTCACTAGGAATTGCGGGGTTTCGGTGCAGGTGACGCCCGTATCACTAGTATCGGAGCACTCTTCACTTCAGCTGCCCGGAAGCCTTTTGGGCTCAGACGGCCGGAAAGGTGCACCAAAGTACTCTTTGCCTCTGCGAGCAACAGAGACAACGGTTATGCCTTACACAGTTGCGTTGCGTGTAAAGTTGTACTTTTGGCTTGGCGAGGTAGACTCGGACGGCTTCGCGTACGATGCCCAACCGCGTGGAGTTGTCGTGGGCGGGGGCTTTTGGGTTGGTGGGTTGTACTCGCGCAGCCTCGCAGGCGCTTGCTAGCTTTGACAATGTACGCGCGGGCTGGATTCATGTTCGAATCGTAGCAGTGTGACAAAAATGGCGCGAGTTGGAAGACTACCAACGGAGTAAGTCCTATCTCTTGGAGCTTTTCGCGGCCTTGGCTTGTGCAACCTGCTCGTCGATGTCCTTGCTCAACTGCCGATCGGCCTGGCGGAGGGCTTTGTGGTCGGCGTCTAGGAGTGTCCGTACGGCATCGACCCGTGTGCGGTCGTCTGTGGTGAGTTCAAGAACGAGGACGAGCCAGGCGACGATCCGGTGCACCAACTCGTCGGGCGGGTTCCAGTGAGGGTCGTTGAACAGGCGTCGAGCGATGCGGATGTCTTTGTGCAGGTCGTTGGGCCGGATGTAGGTTCCCTGTCCTTGGTCGTTGAAGGGGGCTAGTGCCCTGTCATTTACCAGCTGATGGATGCTATTCTCTGGGCGTGCAGTCACGGAAGACCAAAACGCCAGGAGGGTGTCATGGAAAAGCGTTATCGAGTCACGCTGATGGAGTGCGAACGAACCGAGTTACGCAAGCTGGTGCGCGTCGGCAAATCGGCCGCCCAAAAACTCCTTCGCGCCCGGATCCTTTTGCTGGCGGACCAGGCCGAAGGTAGCCCGGCGAAGTCGGATCCGGAGATCGTCGGGTCGCTGGGCTGCGGCCGGGCCAGTGTGGAACGGATTCGCAAACGGTTCGTCGAAGACGGTTTGGAAGCGGCGTTGAACCCTAAGCCGAGCCAACGGGTCTATGAGCGAAAGTTGGATGGCCAAGCGGAAGCCCATTTGATCGCGTTGGCGTGCGGGGCCCCGCCGGAGGGCCGCGCACGGTGGACATTGCGCCTGCTGAGCGATCGGATGGTGGTGCTGGAACACGTGGAGTCCGTGTCGTATGAGACGGTGCGCCGTGTGCTTAAAAAAACGAACTCAAGCCTTGGTTGAAGAAGGGGTGGTGCTTGCCGGGAGCGCCGTCGGCCGAGTTCGTGGCGGCGATGGAAGATGTCTTGGAAGTTTACCATCGGCCTTACGATGCCGAGCATCCGGTGGTCTGCCTGGACGAATGCAGCAAGCAGTTGATCGGAGAAGTTCGGGAACCCCTGCCGCCCAAGCCGGGGCACGTGGCCAAGGAGGACAGCGAGTACGAACGCAAGGGCACGGCCAACGTGTTCATGGCCGTGGAGCTGTTGGCGGGGCAACGTACAACGCAGGTGACGGAACGCCGCACGCGTGTCGACTGGGCGTGCTTCGTGCAGATGCTGTTGGTGAGTGTGTATCCGTTGGCGAAGAAAGTCGTGCTGGTCATGGACAACCTGAACACGCACGGGATCGCCAGCCTGTACGAGGCCTTCGCGCCCCAGGTGGCTCGCACTTTGGCGGAGCGATTGGAAATCCACTACACGCCCAAGCATGGGAGTTGGCTCAACATGGCGGAAACGGAACTGAGCGTGCTGGCGGGTCAATGTCTGGATCGCCGCATCGACGACCGCGAGCGAATGGCCCGCGAAGTCGCAGAATGGCAGACCGCCCGCAACGCGAGCAAGGCACGCATCAATTGGCAGTT
>JBBRME010000117.1:0-13614 GCA_038230995.1 Gemmatales bacterium | reverse complement strand
TGTTGGTTGCATCGGAAAAACTGCCACAGCAGCAACGAGCTGCGGTGGAGCTGAAGGCCTTGGGTTACAGTCAGGCGGAGGTCGGCGAGATGTTGAAAACTACTGCCTCAAATGCAGGTGTGTTAATCTTTCGCGGACGACAGTTGCTCAGCCAACTCCTCGACAAGTTCATCGAGCTGAGAGAAGAATCATGACACTGAACAACGACCGACTCGATCAACGGATTCAATTGGCACTTGATGCCGAGGGCCAGACTGTCAACACGCAGCAGATGGTCGAACGAGTTCGAAGCGCTCAAGTGGTACAAGTTGCTTCCATCAAGCGCCGACGTCAAATCCTGTTCGGTAGTCTTGTGGCGTTTGCGGCCTGTTTGCTACTGGGCGTCTTCTTTATCCAACCGGCGGGTACTGGCAACAGCCGTCAACTCTCTGCCGAGGAAGTGATTCGAGAAGCGAAGGACATGCATGAGACCAACGGGTTGGATCGTTGTTATCGTGTGGAATCTGATTGGGATGTAAAGCCCTTGCTACCCCGGTTCCGCTTTTTGCCCATCGCCCGCACGGGAACCATCTGGACGCGTGGCGATCAGTTTGTGTTGCAATCCAAAGTTGAGGATCAGTCGTGGGCTTGGGGACAAAACTCTACCGGACAAGTGTGGCTCGCCCCATCACGGAAACAAGCCATTATTTTTGCTGCTACTGAACTCAACGAACCTTTAGCCCGGTCGTGCGAACTCATGAGCATGCGTTTGGTGACGACACTCGGCGAGCTGCTTGAAAAATTTCAACTCTCAAGGACGGATGAGTCTGGTGACATCGTGATTCACGGTCAGTTGAAACCGGGTCAGGCTATTGGGCTGGCCATTCGCAAAGTGATCCTTCGTCTTGATCGCACAACGAAAATGGTGAAGTATGCCGAGCTCCATCGGTACTTTAATGGCGAGCCGATAGGTCGTATTCGCTTTGAGTTGATCGAGACCAAAGAACTCAACGAATCCTTCTACAATGTGACGACGCACACCGACACGAACGCGATGATTCTTGATGGCAAACCTCTGCCAAATCCGCCAACGCCGAATCGAACTAAGTTAAGAGATGAGTTGCTGAAACGACTGCAAGACCGGGCGAAGTAACTGCGTATGTCTCAACTCTAGTACTTCATTAACAGCTGTAAGTGTCGTCTAGTAGTGTCATGAAATGTCAACGATCGTCTGGTAAACTTCCAGACGGGTCACGCTAACTGAACAAGACCACTACAACCGTGAAACTTTGTCTACCGTTCTGACGTTCCAATCGGAACAGTCCTTGTCACTTATCCAGATTCTTGCCTAGTGTTAGTAGGAAGAGCTACTGCTTGGCCTCATTTCCTCACTTGAGACATACCCATGCGGACACGACAACTTTTATTTTTATTGTTGGCGTTACCAACCGTCGCCTTTGCACAAGCAACCCCGGAACCGCCGAAGTACCCTGACTTTGCCACGGTGGTGAAGGGGGCGAAGATTCACGAAGGCCTGTTCTCGCTTCACCAGAAGGATGATCAACTCTTCGCCGAGATTCCCCCGCAACTTTTCGACCGCCCACTGCTGCTGCCTATCGCCATCGCTAAGGGTGCAGGCGTCGGTGGCACCACGTTGAACTTCGATGAACAGTGGGTGATTACTTTTCACAAGCAAGGTGAAAAGGTCTTTGTGGTTCGCAAGAACCTTCGCTTTATTGCGAAACCCGGAACACCGGAAGCTAAGGCTTTGGATACAACCTACAGCGATAGCATCATCGCCACGCTACCGATCAAAACGGTGAATGCACTTAAGGCTTCTGTCGTTGTGGATTGGAGCCAGCTCTTTTTCAGCGACTTCGCCAATTTGAATGTTGGCAACATCGACCGCGAGCGTACTTCCTGGCACAAGGTGAAAGCGTTCAAGAAGAACGTCGAACTTCAAGTCGCGGCCACCATTGTCGGGGCCAACACGAAAAACATCGGTGCTAGCGGCGGTGATGAAGTGGTGGATCGCCGAGGGGTCAGCGTGATCATTCAGTACGGCCTCGTGGAACTTCCTGAACCCGGCTACCAGACCAGGAATGCTGATGATCGCGTTGGCCACTTTATGACAGTGCGCAAGGATTTCTCGAAAGACGGGGCCGACACGCCGTTTGTGCGCTACGTCAATCGCTGGCGCTTGGAGCGTGCCGATGGCAGTGTGTGGAAAGAAGGTGCCAAGCTGGTTCCACCCAAAAAAAAGATCGTCTTCTGGATTGAGAACAGCGTACCGGGAGAATACCGCTCTGCTGTGCGTGAAGGCATCCTCGAATGGAATAAGGCTTTCGAGAAAGTTGGTTTCCGCGATGCGATTGAAGTACGTCAGCAGGAAGGGGAAGACTTCGACCCGGAAGACATCACGTATGCCACGTTCCGTTGGATCACCAGTGAAGTGCCGTATGCCATCGGGCCAAGCCGCGCGAACCCTTACACCGGAGAGATTCTGGATGCGGACATCCTTTTCGATGCCAGCATGGTTCGGGCCTACAAAGGCGAATCTCGCTTGTTCCGCGACACGGCTGGTCGGCCGGTGGACTTCCCCAGCACTCTGCAAGCGAGCCAACGCGGGTTGATGCTGCCGAATGATCCACTGGATCGTTTGCGGGCCAACCTTGGCTGGAATGACGCCACAACAGGGAAGGGCGACCAACAACAAAAGGCGACATCCTCTGCACGCTACGGGTACTGCCAATGTGCTGCGCACAAGACGAACGAACTGGGGCTGGCCTTGCTGGCCGCTGCCAGTGTCAATGGGCTGGCAATGAAAGAAGGCGACAAGATACCTGAAGAGTTGATGATCCAGGCCGTGAAGGAAACCGTCATGCACGAGGTAGGCCACACTCTCGGACTGCGGCACAACTTCAAGGCCAGCACGATGCTCAAGCCGGATCAACTGCACGACACCACAATTACTAGCAAGCAGGGGATCGTGGCCTCCGTGATGGATTACAACCCATCAAACATTGCACCCAAAGGCACGAAGCAGGGGCACTACTTTACACCGACCATCGGTGCTTACGACTACTGGGCCATCGAGTACGCCTACCACCCGAATGCAAGCGATGCGGACTTAGCCAAGATCGCCTCGCGCTCTGGTGAACCGCTCTTGGCGTATGGCACCGATGAAGACCTGTATGGCACCCTCGACCCACACGTGAACCAGTGGGACCTAGGCAACGAACCACTGCAGTTTGCCAAGGATCGCGACAAACTCTCGAAGGATTTGATTCCAGTTGTTGTCGAGCGAACGATCTCCGGCGGGGAAGGGTACTCGCGTTCCCGTGCAGCACTCAACACGCTCATTGATCAATTCGGCAACTCGGCCTTCCTGGCCAGCCGGTACGTTGGTGGCTCAACGTATTCCCGCCATCACAAGGACGACGCGAATGCCAAAGACCCATTCACTCCCATCAACTCCGCCAAACAACGTGAGGCGTTGCTATTCATCAAAGATGAAATTCTGAGCGATTCGGCTTTTGTCATCAAGCCGGAACTCCTCCGCAAGATCGGTGGCGACCGCTGGGTTCACTGGGGCAACGAACGTGCGGAGATGGCAAAGGAGTATCCACTTGTGGAGAAAGCCCTTGGAATCCATCGCTCGGTGTTCGATGAATTGCTTTCGACAAGTACGTTGAAAGCCGTGCAGAATTCAGCCCTGTTGCAGTCTGCTGAAGAAAAACCATTGCAACTGGCGGAGATCTTTCGCAGCTTATCCGAGGCCTCATTTGCGGACTTGCCGAACAAGGATGGCAAGGTGCAAGGCACGGCCAAGTCGTCAGTCATCCGCCGTAACATGCAACGTGAATACATCAGCCGCTTATCGAACATGGTGCTTGGTCAGCAGGGCAGTGGACTGCTGGCGTTCCTAGGCGGTGGTGCAACCAACGCACCTGCTGATGCCAAATCTCTCGCTCGCTTCCACTTGAAGGAAGCCAAGACCCGCATCGAAGCTGCCCTGAAGATCGAGAAGGACGACACCGTGGTATCGCACCTGGATGAGTTGAAGGAACAGATTACGAAAGTGTTGAGCTCAACAGTGACCGGCAAGGGGCCGTAGGAGGCAAAGAAGCAGGATTCACCGCAGTTTTAAGTAGGGCGGTACGAGGCTTTGCGAGTGCCGACATGCCCAATATGTCCGGCGGCACTCGCAAAGCCTCGTACAGCCCTACAAGATGAAAGGTGAATTTTTTGGTTTATTAGTGCACGCAGCCAGCATGATGGACGTGGCCCGCCTCTCCGGTGGGTCGTGTTGTTTCAATGCCGAAGAATCGCTTGCGGATGGCCCGGATGAACAGGCTCACCACGAACCAGCCAACACACGTCATGACCACCGCACCGGACGGGCCTGGATCAATCACCAGCGTACCGATGGAAATCTGGCTCGTCATCGCCGTGCGGTAGCCAATCATCGAACATCCCACACAGCCAACGAGAGTCATCCAAAACATCCGGCGGAGGTTGTTCGACATGTTGGCCGCAGCTGCGGCAGGCACCACCAGCAGAGCGTTGATCAACAAGACACCCACAGCGTAGATCGAGAGGTTCACCACGATGGCCAATACCACCACGAAGAGGTAGTGATTCAGTTGTGTGGTGATACCACGCGAACTGGCCAGCGTGCTGTGCATACTGCCAAGCACCAGCGAGTTGTACCGCCACAACAGGAGGGCCAGCGTGAGGATCGTCATGCCCATCAGGATCAACAGTCGCAAATCATCCATGAACAAAAGTTGACCGAACAGGATGGTGTCGAGGTCGATGCGAACACGTTGTTGCAACCCCGGCATCATCAGTCCGGCGAAGCCGAGGGACAGGGCGAAGAAGACACCAATGACGGTATCGGAAGTCAGGTTCGTACGCTGCTGAAGGAACGCCATGACGAGACCGACGACCACACCGACCCCTGCCATCGCCAGCGGCAGCATCCAGTAGTATTGCTCCGCATCAGAGCGCGAACGGATCTGAAACACCAACACGATGAACAGCATCGCCAGTGTGACACCGGCCATCGCCGTGTGGGCCATCGCATCGCTGAAGAAGGCCATGCGTTGGCCGACCACCAGCGAACCCAACGCGCCACACGCTACAGCCACCGTGAGCAGTGCGAGCATGGCCCGCACTTCGTAAAGCTCCAGCGACGTAAATTGACCAAGCGAAACGACAACACTGTTGAGGAACTGGAGCATGGAACTCACGCGATTCCGTGGGGCAGGGCAGGGCCGCTTTAAGTTATTGATACGCAAGCAGCGTGCAGGATGTTCAGCGCGTCCGTGGCTTCAGAAGGCGTGATGACCAACGGCGGCGAGATACGCACCACTTTTTTGGCCAGTGGTCCTAGCAGATGCACACCGTCAGCGTTGGCTCCGGACCCATGGTACGCTGCGAGAACAAAGGCATTGGCATAGTCCGGGTTGCTGAATTCCACGCCCCAGACCATCCCGCCTTCCTCACCACGAACCGCGACCACGAACGGGAATTCCTTGAGCTTCAACAGTCCTGCTTCGATGATCCGTGAACTCGGCTTCATCCTGCTGAGGACGTCAGTCGCTTCAAACTCGTCGAGCGTGGCCATGACCGAAGCTGCGTTCAGTGCATTGGCACTCCAAGTGTCGGACGCATCGCCGTAGTTCAACGAGTCGAACACATCGCGCCGTCCTACCACAGCAGCAACTGGCACGCCGTTGCCAAGTCCCTTACCAAGCACCACCAGGTCGGGCTCCAACCCGTAGGTCTCATAGGCGAACATGCTGCCGGTGCGGCCGAAGTTCGATTGCACTTCATCGAGTATGAACAGGATGTTGTGATCCCGACACCAGGCTTGCACCGCTTGCAGGTAAGCCTTGGGCGGGTGATACGAACCACCGCCGCCGAGGTACGGTTCGGTGATGAACGTGCCGAACTTGTTGTCATGCTGAGCAACAAGTTGATCAAGTTCGCGCAAGTACGGCGATGGATCGAATGGTTCCGAACGCAGTGAGACATCGTTGCATTCGCTGCGAGGGAAGGGCACGAAGGCTACGCGTGGATCGCGTTCCGGTTCGGTTTCCGATCCGCTGACGGCGTACGACAAGCCCTTCTTGCCATGGAAGCCGTGCCGCGTTGCCAGGATCATCGGGCGTGATTTATCGAACGCCATCGTGGCCCACAGGGCCTTCTGGATAGCCTCGGAGCCGGAGGCTGCCCACAGCACTTGCTGCATCCGCGTGCCACCTTTTCGTGCAGCGAGGAAATCGACAAGCCGTTCGCTCGCCTGGGCTTCAAGCGGGGTAATGGCGTTGTAACTCGTCATTGGTACAGCACGAAAAAAGTCACTTCCGTTATCGGACGTTGCAGGCCAGTTCAGGTATCTGGTGAACCTCTGCGTCCAGCGTGTGGGATTGTGGCCGAGGTTGGCAACGAGCACTCCGGAAGTGAAATCAAACAGCCGGCGGCCTTCGGGTGTCCAGTGGAACACTCCGGCACTCTCGGCCAGCACCGCTTGCGACGGTGTATAGGTGCGAAGCGACTTGGGTTCGACCGCGTTAGCGAGTTGGCGGATCTTGGAAGAGTTATTCATGATGGAAGTCATTATCGGACGTTTGGAGCTGTAGAGAAAGTCTATCCACCGGTGCAGGGCAGGGGAGAGTTATCGGACGCAGCAAGCGTCCGATAACTCATTGTCGTTATCGGACGCTACACTTGATTCCGATAACACACTTTTGTGTCGTTGCTTCCTGGGCGACACAAGACCAGCCCACCGAGATGGTGATTCACAAACACGATAGAGCCGTGCTTGCCATCTGCTGCATCAGCAAGGATCGCCTCCAGGGCCTGCACCACGGCCACGCAGTTTCGCTCGGCCCGAATGTCGTTGTACGTCAAGGCACTGACCGTCCGATAACGAATTTCTCGCTCGGTGTTCGATCCACCATGTTCAACGAACGCAATCTCGTGCAAGATGCGTTCGATGGCTTCGAGTCCGTAGCCACGCTGGTGCCGCTGGCCCCATGGTTCCAGCACATCGGCGTTGTAATGGTGGTTGGGCGTAGGCTTGGCCGACCCGTCCGATAACGTGATTTGCACGCCTCGTTGCCGTTGGCTCGCTTGCCAGGTTCCGGTGTCAAAGAAGAACTGAACTTCCTGCTCGACGTAGCCTGGGTAGTTGTCGGGCATCGTCCAGTTCGTGTGGATGTCGAACGACGCCTCGCGCCCATCGACATGCTCATAGACGATGCGTAGCTGAACGGAGTCCCATGTGATCGGCGGGTCAGGGGAGGGGCGAACCAAGCCCTGCTGCGCTTCTGCGGTTATCCGACGCAGCTTCCAATTTGGGCCGAAGGTCCAGTCGATCAGTTTGATGTAATGGATCGCCACATATGTGGCCGGGTTACGTCCGATAATCCATTCAGCAAACTGATTGGTGGCAATGCTCCTCGGCTCGAAAAGCGAGCAAAATCCGTGGTTGACATGCCGAAGTTTTCCATCGACTACGTGCGTGTGAAGTTTCTTGTGATCGGGATCGAGCAGCTTGTGATACACGACCTTGCAGACACGCTGCTTGGCCTCGGCGAGCGCAAGCAGTTCGTCCAGTTCCAATAACGAAAGAACCGAGGGCTTCTCGATGATGACATGTTTACCGCAGCTAAGAGCATCTCGGGCGATCTCGAAGTGCCGGTGATCCGGAGTTGCCACGGCAACGATGTCCACGTCCGATAACGCTAGTTGCTGGCCAGAGCTCGAACCGGTGTACGAAACGAGCTGCGGGTTTAGCTCAGTAGCGATCGCGGCGGCCTTGGCTCCGGTTCGGCTTGCAACGGCGGCAAGCTGGACATCTACAAGCTCGCGGTTTAGCAGCAGCAGCGGTCGTTCAAGCAGTTCACGCAGCAGCGGACGATAGGTTTCATCGACGATCATGCCGAGGCCAGCGAGGCCAATACGGAGCTTATTCATGATCCGAAGGTACTGCATGGGGTGAATTTGGGCAACCGTTTGTCGAGTTCAACATAATGGTGATTATCGGACGTCGGCGAATCGCTGTGATGTCAAGCAATGATCAGCACGAGTCTCACCTCGCTGACTTCTTCCGCTTCGGCTTGGGCTTTGGAAGCAGTTCCGCCGTGGCGTTGAGTAACTCGACCGAAGCGGGTGTGCCCCAGTCGTACTTCGGCAGTAAGGCCTGCGGCCTTGCTCCGGGATACGGCGGACGGCGTTCGAGCGAAGCAAAGTCATTCATTGCCGAAGTGATCTTCAGATAGAATTGATCATCGCAGACCAAACCAATCAGTTTACCGTTCAGGTAGCAAGCGTATTCGCCGAACATGGCACGGAACTGCAACTCGATGTGTTGGGCGAATACGTCCGATAATGCTTCGAGCGTCTCTTTTGATGTCGCCATGATTTGCCGTACTCTAGCGTCTGATAACGAATAAGGGCCGAGGAGCTTATGAAGCACCTCGGCCCTTGACTTTTGAATGCGGATGAGAGGACTTGAACCTCCACTCCCTTTCGAGAACTAGAACCTGAATCTAGCGCGTCTGCCAGTTCCGCCACATCCGCATCGCATGAAAGATAGCAGTACGCACGACCGTGTCAAGCGTTAGCCCTCAGAGCCACCACCGCCAGCGGGACCACCACCCGGAGGTCCACCTGGGAACCCTCCACCTGGACCAGCCGGACCAGCCGGGCCATTTGGTGCACCACCTGCTGGTGCGTTGGACTGAAACGCCGAAAGCGGAAGTTCACGCCAAGTCGGAGGTAATTCGTTCATTGCTTTCACCCAGCCAGCAGCGAACTCTGCAAACGCTTTCTCGTCAATGCTCGTGCGGTCTGCAGTCATGAGTCCAAACGACTCGCAGAACAACCGGAGATAGGCATCTTTACTCACATGCAAGTCGCGTGGTAGCTTGTTGAGCTCACCAAAGAACGTGTAGAGTTTGTCGATCTTCTGCGTTCGCGTCAGATAATACATCAACGACCACGACATCACGCGTGCCTTTTCTTCAAGGCGTTCTTTCGTCATTACTGGTTTGCCAGCACTGGTATCCAGAATGCCACCACCGCTCGGCGGGAATCCACCAGGTGTTCCACCAGGCCCGCTTGGCATACCTGGCATACCAGGGCCACCACCGGCAGGGCCACCAGGGAATCCTCCACCTGGCGGTGGACCTTGAGCATCGTTACTACGTCCACCACGAGGTGGGTTTGATGGTGGAGGAGCACCCCCTGCCCCGCCTGGCCCGCCCTTTGCACCACCCGGTGCTGATGGGGGGCCACCGGGGAAGCCACCACCACCGGGGAAGCCACCACCACCGGGGAAGCCCGGCATTCCGGGCATCATTCCGCCACCAGCCCTGCCTGCTGGCGCTGCACTAGCGATCGTCGTGGTTCCATCGATATCCACGCCGAGTTTTGCCGATTCAAAATAGCGATCGAGCAAGGTGTTCTTTAAAAGATCGGCTGGCTTGTAGTTTGCTTTCTCTTTGTCGAGCGGGAACATCAATTGGAACTGTCGCAAGTATGCGTAGTTCGGTGATCCAGCACCCGTATATAAGCCCACGGTCAGGCCGGGTTTGTTACCAGTTAAGTTCACCACACCAGGATTACGTGGATGATTCAGCACACTACCGATGCCGAACTCGATCCACTTCGGAAGTGAAACGTTCTTCGGAAGTACTTTGAGTGTTGAATAAAGTTGAACCGCTGTGCCACGTGAAATTGCCGATTGATCCGCTTCCAATTCCAAGGCTTTGAGCACCAAGGCGATGGTGCTGGCCTTCATCACATCACTCGGCAACTTGTCCTTGGGGAATGTCCCACGGAGAAGGTCGTCTTTATCAAAGTCCTTCATCCACTCGTTGCGTGCGTTAGAAAGGAAGGACTTAGTCAGGTCGTCGGTCGCTTCAGGCGATAGCACCAGCATGTTGTGCGATGGGGAGAAAATCGAATCCGATTCCATCGTCAAGCCATCAAGACTCTCACGCAGCTTGGGCATGTCGGACGTGGTCTTTGCAATCATCACCAACATCTTATTTTCTGGCAGTGGCAGGGCTTGGCCGGAGATCAGCTGCCAGAGGTAAAACGTTTTGAAGTTCTTTTCCAGCAGCTTCACTTTGCGATCAAGAGCCTGTGCAGGGATGCTGTTCCGATAACAGATAACGCTGTAGTGAGATTCCTCAACGAGCGTTGCTTCGCCACCGAAGCGAGATTTCCATGTGATGGCTGATGAGTTCTCTGGGAGCGTATCATTCCACTTGGCTTTGAGTGCTTTATAGCCTTTGACGTACGCATCGATATCAGCTGGCAGATCCTTAGTGTCGGAAACCTGTCTCTCAAGAGATTCCGAATATTGCAGTGCGTTGTCTAGCAAATCTGCCCGCAACGCATCACGGATGAAGTCGAGGTAAGCGGATGGTTTGCGATCCGGCTTCGATGCCCATTTGCCATATTCCACTTTGAGGGTGTGTTCCAGTGTTGCGATCTCTTCTCTGCGAATCTGTATCGACGATCCATCGTGATAGAGCGCAACTGCACCTTCTTTCGAGTTCGGCGGCGCGAACTCGGCAGGCAGCGATGCCATCGTGAGCTTTGGGTTGTTGTCGTTGATCGGCTTATTGGTCACCATCGCTTTTTGGTAGATCTTGCCGTAGGGCACCATGACCACGATGGAACGTTCCGCGGACAAATCACCCGGCGATGTACCAGAATTTCCAGTACCGCCTGGCATCCCCGGACCACTTGGCATCCCTGGCATCCCAGGCATCCCCGGGCCAGAGGGCATTCCAGGGCGACCACCACCGGAACCATTTGAAGGTGGTGGACCTGCGCCCGTATCGTCGTCGTTGCCACCGCCACCAGGGCGACCGGGCATTCCGGGCATACCGGGGCCAGCTGGGCCACCAGTCGCGGGTGCCATGGCTCCACTACTGGCGACTTTCACGCGGATGATTAAGTAACCAGGTTTCTGCGGTACTTGGGCTAAGCTCAAACTCGTTGAACCTGCGAGCAAACTCGCTGCGGCAAGCCATCGTTTCATCAGTTACTCCATTGCGGTGTCGGTCGCTAGACCGGATAATTGCTGTTGTCGTAGCTTCCTCAACAACGTCTGTCGAAGAGGATCGTTGGATCACACATTACTCGAAGCTCACAACAAGCTCCATTGATTTCTTCTGTGCTTCACTAGCTCCAGCGGGAGTGATCTTCGATTTACGGGCGTTGACCTTCATCAATTTCTTTGCCTTCTCTGCCACAACCAAGAGCCCATCGTTGCTTACGATGGTTTCTTCGACAGATAGAGTCTCCAAGCCACGAGGCGTGGCCAATTCTCGCATGCCAGCGTCAGTTATTTTGGTGCGATCAAGATCTAGAAATTTCACGCCGCGATTTCGAGCGATGTACAGCATCCCAGCATCCGTGATGCCGGAGTCGTTCGCATAAAGCGCCTCGAGTGTGCCTAGTGAATCTAATTCCTCGAACCCCTTCCCCGTAAGCGTAGGGATTTCGCTGAGATACAATTTCTTGAGCTTCGAGAGTTTGTTCAAAGGACGCAGACCAAAGTCAGTCAGTTTACTGCCAGTGAGATTCAGTGATTCAAGGTTCCTAGCCGTCGTAAGTGGCACAAGGCTCGCGTCATCGAGAATTGTTCCTGTGAAATCGAGTTCTCTTAGCGCCGTCCAAGCTTGAAAAGCCTTGGCTGTCTCGGTGAGTTGCAGTTTAGCTCTACAGATTTTCAACTCACGCAATGCTTTCAATCCTGCCCAAGTCTGGATCGTCTCAGCACTCACCGCAGTTTCGCTCACGTTCAGCGTTTCCAATGTCTTACATTGTGCCAGTGATTTTAACCCGTTGGCTGTGAGCTTGGTAGCTCGCGTTAAGTCGAGGTCTTTCAATATCGGTAAGTCGGCTAGGAATTTGAGGCCTTCATCAGTTACATCTGAATCGTCGAGTGACAACGAGGTGACAGCAGGAACCAGCTTTAAGTCTTTCAATGCGGCATCGGTATTCGTACTTCCAGCAAATGTCAGGCGGTACAGCTTGGGGAACACGGCCAGTTGCTTCATTTCGAAGCCCTTGGCATCTTTCGCATCGAGTGAGACCGCAAACACTGGTTGGCCCTTGGACATATGGCTCACATCGTGAATCACACGTCCACCAAACTTAACAACATACTGCTCCGCCACGGCCTCGGCCTTAGCATCAGCAAACAAACTTTTTGCGATACACATCAAGAATATGACGCCCAAGCAGGCTCGTAAATTCATGCGACCCACTCCAGCGAGATAACACAATCCTACAGTCAACTGGGGTCATCATGCAAGCAGACAGGGGCAAGGTGTGACGAAATTCGGGGCGATCGTGCTGTGTGGGGGTGTATCGAGTCGCATGGGCCGGTCCAAAGGCTGGCTGCCTTTTGGCGATGAAGTTCTGCTGCAACGGATAACGCGGATTGTTGCTGGTGCCTGCTCACCTGTGGTAGTCGTCGCCGCAAAAAGCCAAGCACTCCCTGCCCTGCCTCACAACGTTGTGATTGTGAATGATGAGCGATTGAACTGCGGGCCACTGGCTGGATTGGAAAGCGGAATGAAGGCGATTGAGTGTGAAGATTTTTTTGTGACCTCTTGCGATGTACCACTGCTGACACATGAACTGATCTTGAAAGTACGCAGGGCCTTGATCGAGCCGTTCGATATTGCTGTATCAAAGGTTGAAGAGAAGCAACACCCGCTGCTTGGTAGTTATCGCCGCCGTCTGTTACCAATCATCACCGCAGCGTTGGATGCGGGCGAACGTCGGATGATAAGTTTTCTTGAACGACAACGAACGAAATTCGTCGAAAGCATTTCCATCGACGATGTGCGAAACGTCAACACCCCAGCGGAGTTCGCCGAGGTGCTGGCTTTTGCCATCCGGACGGGCCTTATTTCCGCTTCTCAATCTCGAACGGTTTTGGATTCTTGATCCGCTTCACGATGACTGGTAGCCCAAAACCAAACATGGCAAGTAACAAAACAGACAGGCAGACATTGCAGGCATTCGGATCGACGAGGAACTGTTTCTTGTCGGTCAAAGCGTTCTTCTCGTCCGCAAGAAGAAACTCATTCTCTGTCCAGATCTTGGTCATCATCAGCCAACCCCAGATCACGCAACCCAGTCCATTCAGGAGGACGATGATCCAAATGATTGCGGGCAGCCAATACATGAAAATGTCACCACCACTCGTTGCGTAGACCTTTTTTGTGCGATGCCGGGTACGCTTGACCAAGTCAAAGCCGCACTCCAGGCAAATCTTTGTGTCAGGTGGATCGAGCTCTTTCGCACAACGTGGGCAGCGTGGCACTTCGCTGTCATCTTCCGTTACACCGTATTCTTTGTTGTCGTCTTCATCGTCATCCGCGAAGCCGATTGGAGAGCTAGCCGCTGGTGGTGGTTCTTCCACTGCTTTGGCAACGGGTTTCGCCGCTACTGGTTTCTTCTGCATGTCGGCAGGAAGTGGCTTGGCCACTGCGGGCTTGGCGGTTGCCGGTGGTGAACCTTCATCCGGTACCGTGAAGACTTGCTCGCAAGCCTTGCATCGAACACGTTTGCCAACAGCTTCTTCGG
>JBBRME010000116.1:0-13630 GCA_038230995.1 Gemmatales bacterium | reverse complement strand
GAAGGTCCTCGAACGTATGAGCGAGATGTTCCGCGTGGTGCGGGAGAGCTTCGACGGACTGCGAGTGGTGAAGGCCTTTACCGGCGAGAGCCGGGAACGACGACGGTTTCGCTCGGCTAGTGCCGACTATCTAAAACGCACCCTCCGTGTCATCAACATTGATGCTCTGGTTGGCCCGCTGCTGGAAACCATCGGTGTGCTGGCCATCAGCTTGGCCCTGATTGCTGGTGCGTATCTCGTGCTGACGCCGAGCACACACCTCTTTGGCATCAGGATGATTGACGACCCGATTAGCCCCGAAGCCCTTCTTACGCTGTACATGTTGCTGGTGACGATTGCTGACCCGGTACGCAAGCTCAGCAGTGTGTACACCAAGATGCAATCGGGCATGGTGGCGGCGGATCGGCTCTATGCCCTCTATGACCGCATCCCAGCGGTGCTGCCCAATGCCAATGGGCCGATGTTACCAAAGCATTCCAAAGCCGTGCAGTTCGAGAATGTAAGCTTCAGTTACGTGCCGGGTCGCGTTGCACTTTGCGATGTGACGTTGAACGTGCAGGCCGGGGAAACCATTGCGCTGGTCGGGCCAAACGGCTGCGGCAAGAGCACGCTTCTAGGACTCCTCGCCCGGTTCTACGATCCGGACACCGGCACGGTGAGTGTCGACGATTTGTCGCTGCGGACCGTGAACCTGCGAAGCCTGCGGAAACAGATCGGCATCGTCAGCCAGGATACCGTGCTATTCGACGACACCATTCAGGCGAACATCGCCTACGGTCGGCCCAACGCCACACTCGAAGAAGTGGAAGCCGCCGCGAAGCAGGCACATGCTCATGAGTTCATCGTGGCGATGCCACTGGGCTACTCCACTCGCACCGGCGACATGACCGCCAGCCAACTCAGCGGTGGGCAGAAGCAACGGATCGCCTTAGCTCGTGCCATCCTGCGCGACCCCAGGTTGTTGATTCTTGATGAATTCACAAGTCAGATCGATGTGGAAAGCGAGGCAAAGATTCACGAAGCCTTGCGCAGCTTCGTGGTGGGGCGAACCACGTTTCTGATCACGCATCGCCTCAGCACACTGGATTTGGCTTCACGGATTGTGGTCATGGAAGCAGGACGGATTGTGGGCGTTGGCCAGCACGCCGAGTTGATTCAAACATGCGAAACCTATCGCCGACTGTACGATACCACCACGTTCCAGCGGTAGGTTGCTTAGCATGTCCGCATCCGCGAGAGTGTCGTGGCGGCAATACTTCGGTCGAAGTTCTACGGCGCTGTTCGTCATCAGCAGCACACGTCGTTTGCGATATGCCAACCCAGCTTGGGAAGCCTTGGTCGGCGAACCGTGGGCCAAGTACCGTGGCGTGAAAGTCAGCAGCCGGGCCACCGATTCCATACCCGGATCGTTAGCCCCACCCGCGGAAGTGTGGCACGGCAACAGTGCCACCGTGCGGCGCGCGATACCGGGCCAAAGCCACGGTCCACCGTGGTGGGACATTCAATTCGTGCCACTGTCCGGGGCTTCTGCCGAAGTGCCACTCGGAGTCTTGGGGCTGATCAAATTAGTAGCACCCGCAATAGCCTTACCCAAGCGTGCCCTGCCCGAACGACTGGCCCAAGCCCGCGCAGAACTGTCAAAGCTATATAGCTTCGCCAAGCTGGAGGGGCCATCTCTTTGCACCAAACGCCTAGCAGCTCAGGTGCAAGCTGCAGCTCTATCAGAACTGCCAGTGTGGTTGATCGGTGAAGCAGGCGTGGGCAAGTCCACCGTAGCGCGGATCATCCACCACAACGGGCTGCGACGTGAACGCACGTTCCTAGCCATCTCCGGTGGGGCGCTACCGGCGAATCATCTGGAAGGGATGCTCTTCGGCAAAGGCGGCATCGCCAGTAGCAAGGCCGTGGGCACGTTGTTTCTCCGCTACCCTGAGCGTTTACCAACCACCTTACAAGCACGGCTGTGGGCGTGGGTCGATTCCGCTTCTGGGCCACGATTGGTCTGCGCCTCCACCACCCCAGCGCTGCCGCATGTAGCAACGCTGGATTTACACCCAGAGTTTTGTACCAGGGGAAGTGCTTTAGAGATTTCGTTACCAGCACTCCGAGAGCGCAGCAACGACTGGCCAACGCTGTTGGCACATTGCTATTCGGGTACAGTAAGTCCGGAGGCTCTGGAACTTCTCCGTCGGCACTCGTGGCCGGGCAACATTCGCGAGTTGAAACAGGTCCTCCACAACGTACCCGCTACCGAAGTTCAACGAGAGCATCTGCCATACGCTTTGCAGGAACTCTCGCATGTGCCGTTGCAACAAGCCCGAACACTGCCCAAGCTTGGCGACTTGCTCGCCCAAGCCGAACGCAACATTGCTCGACTGGCCCTGCACCGTGCGGGCGGAAATCGTCAAGTGGCAGCCACGCAATTGGGCATCACCACAACACGGTTGAAAAAGCTGCTGGATCCCACGGAGCCAATCACATGAAGCGGCCGACCATCGTGCTTCGTTCGCTCGACGACTGGGCTGCCCAACAGCTACAACCTGTGATCGACGCCCAGCAATGGAAGCTCATCGAGTTGCATCGCACATTGGCATGGGCCGAGCAGTTCGATCCCTATGAACCAATGGTTGGATTTTTTCAATCGAACTTCGCGGACAAAGACTCTACGGACATTGCCTTGTTGGTAGATGTCGCCAAGCGATGCCCGATGTTGCCGATCGTGGTGTTGAGTGATGTGAAACTGACCGAAGATGACCGTGCACTTTGGACGGCCATGATCCTCGATTGTGGCGCAAGCCTCGTACTCTACCCGCCGCTGACCCGGACGATGTTGGAAGAAGCGGCCTTGGGGTTGATGCAAGAACGCTTGGTGACACTGCGTTTGACAACGCCGATTGATCTGGCGATGGAGCCAGTGGAATGAGCCAGTTACTACCCGAATTGAACGATACTCGCTGCACCGGCTGTGGCGATTGCGTTCGTGTGTGCCCGACGCAGTGCCTCGCCACGAGTGGCCACACGGTGTGGTTACCGCGGCCGCTGGCTTGTGTGGAGTGTAGACTTTGCGAGTTGGTCTGCCCTGTTGCTGCAATTACTCTTCGCTGGCCTGTGCTTCCTTCACAAGCTTGAGGACTTCCGGCACCCGACTGACGTTTTGCATGTCCGGATCGTCTGGAATCTGCTTGAAACGAGTGAAGCCCAACCTGCGGGCATGCTTGAGCATCACCACGCACATCTGCCGTTCGGCGTTATCCTCAGCACACAAGCTGTGCACGCAAGCAAGTGTATACGCCTGACCGGCGGTGTCCGGTTCAATCTTGTCGATCATGGTCAACGCTTCTTTAAACTGCCCAGCGCGAGCTAGAAGCAAACCAAGTTTCGAGCGAATCTCCTTTGAACTCGGGCTGAGTTCCAACGCTTTGGCAAAAGCCACGATGGCATCTTGCTGTAGCTCTGGTTGTTTCGCCAGAGTCAAGCTCAACGACATCCAGGCCAAGTTCGAGAAGGGATCAAGTTCCGTCGCCGTCCTGAAGTCACGAATGGCATCGTCCGGGGATATGTTAAAACGGCTACGGCCACGGGCTAGGAAGTCGTCGCACGTAATTGGCGAGAGCTTCGCAAATTCGGCCTGAGTTGCGGCGGCATCATCGACGAGTTTCAGTTCCATCTGAATTTGCAGCCTCAGCAGTAGCACTTGGTACTGACTGGCCCCAAGGCGTTCCGCAGCATCAAGGTCGTTCAAAGCGGCACGCGGGTTCTTCAACAGATATTCAACATTCGCTCGCTCAAAAAAGGCGGCTGCATTCGTCGGGTCGCGTTCCAACGCCGTGGTGTACTCTTCTCTTGATTCACGGTTCCGCAACATGTGGCAGAGTAACCGTGCACGGGAATGCACAGGCCGAGTATCGTGATCCATGACGGCGCTGACGATTTGATACCGTTCGCTGGCGGACGCGAAGGCTCCTTCAGTGTGATACACCCATCCCAGGCTGAACTGTCCGCCCATATGATGCGGATTCTGTTTGGTCAGTTCTTCCAAAGTCTCCTGAGCGCGTAAGAACTTGCGATTGGCTATGTCGAGTAGTGCACCGCAATAGAGATCGACTTGCGAACGCGATGCCACGACCTCGGGAATCAGCGGTACTTCTTCATTCAGCAGCAGTGCCAGTTCTTGTCGCTGGCGATATGCAACAGCAGGAACGAGCGACTGACAGGAACAGGCGAGTTGGTTCCACGTTTGTGCGCGTTTCAATGTCGCTTGTTTTTCGTCACCTACGTGCTGAATTGCATTCAACGTCTCGGCATGGGCCGCGAGGATAGCGAGTTCGGTGATCGCCAGCGACAACGCATTTTTCTGTGCTGCATCTAATGACGTAAACAGATAATCCTGTTGCCAGTCGGCTGCCGGACGTCCCTGCACTTGGTAACGATTCATCCAGTTTGAAATTTGTTGGAGTGCCAACGCCCGCCGCGACAAGTTCTCAACAGACGAGGCATCCATTCGCAGGCTGTCGAGTTCCTGATTCAGGGTCGTCCACTGGTTCGCTGCCTCTGCTTTCTGTCGCTTTGCTGTTTCTAATTGGTTGTGCTGACGCTGTTGATCGAAGTCGCGTGACTTCTGAATGGCAACAGAAAATGCAGAGATGGCCAGTGCAGCCAGTACTCCGGCCATGAGTGCTACGCTGAAGACGGGATGCCGACGACGAAACTTGCTGAAGCGTTCGCGCAGCGATGGATTGTGTGCGAACTTCAGCGGCAGATTGTCCTGATGACGATTCAAATCTATGGCAAGTTCTTCGGCACTCCGGTAACGCATCTCGGGTAGCGGGGCCAAAAGGTGGTGAATGATCGCCGCAACGGATTCAGGAATTGACGGGTTGAGCTTGCGGATCGGCATCGGTCCAGCCAACCGAGCGTTAATCCAGTCTTCGCGGTTCTTGCCCTTTTTCATCGACTCTGCAAACGGGTGATTGCCGGTCATCAGTTCGTAAAAGACTACCCCAAGAGCGTAGAGATCCATCGACACACTCGGCGTCATCGGCAGTGCATATACGAACTGTCGGAGTTGCTCCGGGGCCATGTATCGTGCAGTGCCGCAGGCTTCTGCCAGAGTGCCGTAGTTCCGGTGGTGGGCCAAACCAAAGTCGAGGATCATGAAGTCCCCGTCGTTCGTGACGAGGATATTTGCTGGCTTAATGTCGAGATGGATGATGTTTCGCAAATGCACATGATGCAATGCCGACGCGAGGCGGGTGAAGCGTAGAAGTACAGCGTCAATGTAACTGAGTTTTGTGAGACGCTCGGATTCCGTTGTCATCACACCCAGTTGTGTTAACCAATCGTCTTCAAGTTTGCCGGGTATCCATGTGCCTTCAGAGACGGGGGCGTTGCGTACTTCTTTAGTCCGAGAGCGGCTGTATTCGAGGAAACTGGCTCCACTCACTGGGAGTTCGTGCCGAGAATCAATGTCTTTCAAAACATCGGCGACCGTACAAAGGCCATGCATCGGCATGCAGAAGACGCGGTAGTTTTCGTGTTCGTGAACAGACCAAACCGGCATGATATTGGGGTGTTGCAAGTACGACAGCATCGCGGTTTCGCGGCTTTCTGTCTTCGTGTACTTAATGACCACCACGCGGCCCGACACGGCATCCTGACGGGCCAGATACACCACGCCATAACCACCCCGACCAATGCAGTGCAGCTTTGAGAAACCCAGTTGCTTGGCAACGTTCATTGGGAGTTCGAGAGCATCTTTCGTTGAAGGCGTCTCGGGTTTTGGACGAGTCGAGCGATGGATCTCCAACAGTGTGGCTGCAGGTGCTGGCGTCTCGCTTAGGTTCGCCTGTGACTTAGCCAATTCAAGCAGGCTTTGCCGACCAAAGTGTTGCTCAAGTTCCGGGAACGCGCTGAGATACTCATTGAGCCGATGATAGGGTACGTCTGCTGAGGAGACATCCGCACGCAGAACGCAAAGAAGTGTACTCAGGTAAAGCGACTCATGCTTTGCAGGCAGACTACGTGTAGCAAGTTCGCCGAGTCCGAATTCCCGCGCTACCGTTACCGCCTGCTGAAGTTCCTCCACGGAGAGGGCAACTTCCACTTTCACGGTTTTGTGCGTGTCAATCCAATCCATACTTCACACCTCACGGCCCACCTTCCCTGGTTGGTTGCTCGGATCCATCGAGACTGCCACTTGTGGTAATAGTTCATGACTTGCTATGCACGTCTGAATTCAACGAATTTAACTGATGCGCCTTCGCGCCATGCCTGAAAATCGTTCAGCATTACCCAACTTCACATGAATTGTCCTTGACGGGCGCACAGATTTCATGCGCCGCATAAATTGCTGAGTTGAAGAGTGAAGTTGACTGCGGTGTCGTGGCATGCGCCATTTAGCCATATTGCTTGGCGTAGTAGGAGAGGTAATCCTTGTTCTTGATGCTGTTCACCCAGTTGCCATTAGCCTGGTACCACGCAATCGTGCTGCCGAGGCCATCTTCGAAAGTCACTTGTGGGGTCCAACCCAATTCACGCTTGGCTTTGCTGCAGTCAATTGCGTAACGTCGGTCGTGCCCAAGTCGATCCGCTACCCACTTGATGAGGCTCGTGGGCTTCTTCAGATGACTCAACAGTTCGTGAGTCAGTTCAAGGTTCGTCTTCTCGCATTCACCGCCGAAGTTGTACACCTCGCCGCTGTTGCCCTTTCGCCACGCTGCTTCCACTCCGCGACAGTGGTCGGTCACGTGAATCCAATCCCGCACCTGTTGGCCGTCGCCGTACACCGGCACCTGTTGATCGTTCAACAAGTTCGACACAAAGAGCGGAATCAACTTCTCCGGGAACTGGTTCGGCCCGTAGTTATTGCTGCACCGGGTGATGACGGCATGAAGACCGAACGTGTGCTGATAAGCCTGGACCAACAAGTCGGCCGCAGCTTTGCTGGCCGAGTACGGGCTGTTCGGGTGCAGGGGGGTTTCCTCGGTAAACAAACCCGTGTCACTAAGGCTGCCGTACACTTCGTCGGTGCTGACCTGCACATATTTCTTGATGCCATATTCCCGTGCGGCATCCAACAGAATCTGCGTACCGATCACATTGGTGTGCAGGAACGGCCCACTGTCCTGGATGCTGCGATCCACGTGACTCTCGGCAGCAAAGTGGATGACATCAGTCACGCCCTGGCTCATGGCGGAGCGCACCGCTTCGCGATCCGTCACGTTCCCTTTGATGAACGTGTAGTTCGGCAGTTGATCCACATCCGCCAGATTGGCGAGATTCCCGGCATATGTCAGGGCATCGAAATTTAGGACTTTAAGTGTCGCATCGCCTTGGAGAAGCATTCGCACGAAGTGACTGCCAATGAATCCGCATCCACCTGTTACAAGCACTTTGGCCATGAGTTGGTAACTCTGTATGTGTCCAGAACTTAGGATACGAAGACGTTGCTCGTGGTTTTCGTCACCTGACTGATACACACGCAATCTGTGGAACTCTCAAGTTGGTGCTGGCCTAGTTCAACTCGGGCTTGCGCGTTGGCTGCTTGGTCACGGCGGAAGTGTGTTCAAAGGTCTCCAACTGAGGTTTCCCATCGGGTGAAACACCCGTCAAGATGCGAATCTTCTGCTCCGCATCTTTCAACTGTTGGTGGCATGTCCGCAGGAGAGACACGCCTCGTTCATACCGTTCGAGGGATTCTTCCAGCGTGGCGTTGCCGTCTTCCAACTCCCGCAAGATGCGTTCGAGGTCGGCAAGAGATTCTTCAAACTTCATGGGCTGTTGCGCGGGATTCGTACTCATGCAGATGGATGTATCGAAAGAGCATGGCGAAGCGTAGGTCGGTTGCCGAGACTCCCCTGTTGAAGTATCCGGGCCGGACGTGACAATACAGGCTGCGACATGCCACGGTTCCGGTCGATCATGTACAGAAACATTGCTGCCTATTGCTTTGCAACACTCACGGAATTGCGCACCCTGCGTGCGGAACTCATCGAGCTTTGCAAAACCTGGGATCTCAAGGGCACTATCCTGCTGAGTAGCGAGGGGGTGAATCTCTTCGTGGCCGGGCGGGCCGACGCTGTTGAAACACTACTGGCCAAGCTGCGTAGCGTGCCGGGGTTGGAAGCCCTGGAACCCAAGGTCAGCGAGAGTGCGGAGCAGCCGTTCTCGCGGATGCTGGTGAAGATCAAGCGGGAGATCATCGCCTTTGGCATCCACACCGTTGACCCGGTAGCCCGGCCTGCCCCACGCCTGAGTGCCACGGAATTGAAGCAGTGGCTCGATGCCGGGAGGCCCGTCACACTGCTCGACACCCGCAACGACTTTGAAGTGGGCGTGGGCACCTTCCGCAATGCTCAGGCCGTTGGCATCCAGCGCTTCCGCGACTTCCCCGCCGTTGCCGATCAATTGAAGCCCGAAGAGTTCGCAAATCCCATCGTCACCTTCTGCACCGGTGGCATCCGCTGCGAGAAGGCCGCACCATACTTGATCGACCGAGGTTTTCAAAACGTCTATCAACTCGATGGTGGCATCCTCAAATACTTCGAGGAGGTCGGCAACGATCACTTCGACGGCGAATGCTTCGTGTTCGATAAGCGAGTCGGCCTTGCTGCCGACCTGGACGAGTCCGGCCATGTAGTGTGCTACGCCTGCCAGAGTGTGCTGACCGCCGAGGAAGCGGACGACCCACGATTGGTGGAAGGCGTGTCGTGCCCTCGCTGCTACGTGACGCCGGAGGATCGCGCAGCAGCGGAACTGGCGAAGCACCGTGAACTGCTGATGCAGTTCACCACACCGCTGCCGGGCAGTGTGCCCATGGACAACTTCCGTCCGCTGAAGATCGCCGCCCGCCACAGTGGTTGGACGTTGCTGGAAGTTCTGTGTGATGTGTTCGACCACTTGCCGCGTGAACACTGGCAACACCAGTTCGTCGCCGGTTGTTTAGTGAACGAACAGCACGCGGCCATCAACGAAACTCAAGTCGTTCAACCGGGGCAGTACTACTTCACCCGGGAACCGATGCAGATCGAACCGGATGTGAACCCGGCCATCACGATCCTGCATGAAGACGACGCGATCATCGTGTTGAACAAACCGGCCCCACTGCCGATGCACCCCAGCGGGCGGTTCCACCGCAATACACTCAGCCACATTCTGCGGGAGGTGTACGCCCCACAGAAGCCCCGGCCCGCCCACCGCCTCGATGCCAATACCTCCGGCGTGGTGGTGTTCAGTCGGGTGTCGACGTTTGCACGCGAACTGCAACCGCAGTTCGAACGCGGCGAAGTGCGAAAGACCTACCTGGCCCGCGTGCAGGGTCATCCGCCGGAAGATCGCTTCGAGTGCCAAGCCGCGATTTCCGACGAGGCCGGGGAACACGGCTCGCGCACGATTGATGAAGCAGGGCTTGCATCACATACGTCGTTTGAAGTGTTGAGTCGGGATGCCGACGGCACCAGTCTGTTGCAAGTGACGCCGCACACGGGGCGAACGAACCAGATCCGCCTGCACCTCTGGCACCTTGGTTGGCCCATCGTTGGCGATGCGTTGTACCTGCCGGGTGGCGTGCTGGGCGATAAGCAAACGGTGGAGATCGACGATCCACCGTTGTGCCTGCATGCGTGGAAGTTGAGCTTCACTCATCCGCAGCACGGGAGTCGAGTGGAGTACGAGGCCGATATACCGGCGTGGGTGGGTAGTATGCCCTCTCCCCGTTTACGGGGAGAGGGTGGCCGAAGGCCGGGTGAGGGGATGATTGGTGAAGAAGACCCCTCACCCGATTCTCGCTACGCTCCAATCGACCTCTCCCCGTAAACGGGGCGAGGTGACAAAACGACAGCAAACTCACTTCCCACTTGTCTTCAAAAACTCCAGCATGTCCGCAGCCTGCTGTGGGGTGAGGTCGTTCAGCAAGCCGCTGGGCATGAGCGACTCGCGGGCCGGTTTGAACTCCTCAATGTCGGCATTGGCGTAGGTGTGCAGCTTGTCCGTGGCATCGCGGATGGATGTGTTCTTGCCATCCCTGCTGACCAACACCCCCGTCACCGCTGTGCCATCGATGCTTTTCAGAATGTAGCTCTGGTACTTCGGTTCGACGCGGCGGCTCGGCAATAACATGCTCTCCAACAACTCATCGGCACTGCGTTCCGCACCGATCTTGGACAGATCCGGCCCGATGGTTTTGCCGGTGTCGCCGAGCTTGTGGCAGTCGATGCACTTCAGGTTGGCCGTGAGGAAGAGTGCCTTCCCCTTCACGGCGTCGCCCTTCAAACTGGTGATCGCCTTGGGCCGGGGATTCGGCCCGAGCTTGCGCTCACCACCCGGCGGGAGGTAGCCCTCGAAGAGTTCTCTGCTTGCACCAGGTTCGAGATTCGTAGCGGCTTTGATGACTCGTTTCAACTGTTCCGGTGCCGGCATACAAGCCTGGCTCAACCCGAATGATGGACTCAAGAGTTGCTCGGCCATTGGCTTCGTGGAAATTGGTTTGTAGATCGACTTTGAATCACCCAGACTGAAAATCCACTGTGTCAAAAGCTTCAGTCCGTCATGATCCGGTGTCTCCGCTCCGATGTGTGGCATGCGGTCACGGCCAAACTTGGCCATGCGGTACAGCAACGTGCTGGAGAACGGTTCACCCTTGGCGACCAACTTGGCATTGGTCAGGCCAAAGTCGCCGCGGCTTGGCTTCACGTCAAGCACCATCTTCAAGTCCGAGTTTGCGGTCAGCTCGAAGGTCAATCCGCCACCGCCGCCGTTGCGATGACAGTGCGAACAGTTCACGTGCAGGTAGCTGCGTGCGCGATCTTCAAGGTTGGCCTTCATGTCCGTCGGGTTGGTGTGCTTGGGCAACCGCTTGATCGACTTCGCATCGTAGGCCGGGTTGTCCTTGCCGTTGTTCTTCACACGCTTGAGCAGGCCGCTGTCGCATAGATCCAGCAGTTGGTTCTTGCCGTTCACTTCCAGGTTGATGTTCTTGGTGTTGAAGGCCAGCGTGGTCTCGGCCCACGGTGTGTGGCACGTCAGACACTGTGCTCGACTAGCGAAGCTCCATTGCAGATCGCGTTTGCCACCGATGACGCGAGCATCATCCACGAGGAAGTTCTTCTCCGTGCCGTCGGCCTCCACAAGTTCCGCATCGGTTTCGTCGTCACGCCATTGGTACGTGTAGGCTTGCCAGTACCGTCCGTCGTAGTGCAGCAGTTGAGTTTCGATGCGCTTGGTTTTGCCCCCGCTCAGGGTCAGCGTCACCGTGCGGCCGAGTACCGAGTCTTTCGGAAAGTGGTACTGGTAGGGCAACCAGTCAATGGTTCCGCCGAGTTGCTTACGGCCTTCGATGTCGAGGATCACGCCATCGCCGGGCACCGCAAGGAAGCGTTGAGCCGTGGCCCCGTCGCTCCACAGTGGCACGTTCACTTCAAACGTTCGCACGCCGGGGGCCAACGTGTGTTCCTTCAGCTTGGCGAACAGGCCAGTGCCACTCAGCGTGCGTGGGAAGGACTTGGGGTCGTAGGTTGGTTGGTCGTTCTTCGCCAGGGTGTGGATCAGTCCGGTGTCGTAGTCCACGAAGTACAGTTCGCCGTCGTGGTCTTCGCCGAAGGCCACCACCCGCACCGTGGGGTCGATGATGTCCTTGAGTTCCGTCATCCGGCCCTTCACCAGCGTTGCGGCCCACATCCGCTTGGTCATGTAGTCGCTGAAGATGTACTTGCCGACGAGTTCCGGGAACTTCTTGCCACGATAAATGTACCCACCGTTCACGCTGCCGGCTTGGGTGTGGTCGAGTTCAATCACTGGTGGCGTAATCGTCGGCGTCGGGCCAGGATCAAGCTGGCTGTTCGTTGGTTGACGACCTTCCACGAGGCTCCAACCGTGGTTGCTGCCCTTCTTGGCCAGGTGAACCATCTCCCACTGTTCCCAGCCGACATCGCCGACCCACAGGTCGCCCGTTACGCGGTCGAAGCTGAAGCGCCACGCGTTGCGGTAGCCATAGCTCCAGATTTCTGGGCGTACCGTCTTGCCGCTGTGCTTGGTGTTGATGAACGGATTGTCTGCCGGGATCGCGTACTTCATCCCGTCAGCCGTCTTGTCCACATCAATGCGCAGGATCGACGACAACAAGTCCGAACAGTCCGTGCCCGTCTTGAATGGGTCAGGCGGGTTCGGATCCGCCGCATCACCCGTCGAGATGTAAAGGTAGCCGTCCGGGCCGAAGTGAATGTCACCACCGTTGTGCCCGCCCTGCGGATAAGTCAGCAGAACCTCTTCAGTACTGGGGTCGATGGTCGGTGCTTCACCGGGCTTCACGGTCATCTGGAATCGACTGACTCGTGTGCCGTCTGGCAGGTTCTTCTCGTGATCGAATGGAGGAGTCTTGCCGGGCTTGCCTTTGAACGTGTAGCAGAGGAACACCGTGCGGTTGGTCTCGAACTTCGGATGACAGGTGAAGCCGTACAGGAACTCGAACTCCTTGGCGTTCGGGTTCTTCGCCAGCTTGCCTTGGTTGGCTTTGAGATCGACGATCTGGCTTGGCTTGTCGTTCGGCTTGCTGCTATCCACCGCCCACAGCTTGCCGTCTTGCTCGGCCACAGCCATGTACGGCAGGCCGGGCATCGACTGCACCAGCAGCGGGTGGTAGAACTTGGCGTTCTGATACACCCGTGGCGCGGCATATGGTGGCGGGGCTTCGGGGCTGCCGGTAATTTTACCGGTGGTCCACTTCACACGATCCGCGTGAACCAGCCCAGCAAGTAGGAGCAATGCGAGAACAGATCGAGACATGGAGAGAGTCGCTCGAAGACAGGTGACACGATTGTAGTCGAGCTGAACATGAACTGCCACGAATCATCAAGAGAGCTGCGTATAGGACGCAGTCAGACTCCTGCGCTCAACTGGATTCAGATCTGTTCGAAAGCTTTTTGAAGCACAGCAGCAGAGTGTGCGAGATTTTCGCGTTCCGCGTCGTTCATCTCGGGTTCAAGGATTTGCATGCCCCCGGCCCGGCAGACAATCGTCGGCATCGATAACGCCACCCCGCTGGGCTGCAGACGAGACACCGTTAACACTCGGCGTTCGTCGCGCAGCAAACAGCGCAACAAATCAGCAGTCACCAAGCCGATGGCGTGGTTGGTGCAACCTTTGCGTTTAATGATCTCGTAGGCGGCTTTGCGGACTGTCTCGGCGAGTGGGCCTTCCTTAGAAGTCTCCCAGCCGGGCCACTTCGCCAGCGGTGTGCTGCCGATGCGGACGCTCGACCACAGCACCACTTCAGAGTCGCCGTGCTCGCCTAGCACTTGGCCATGCACGGAATGCGGATCGACATGTAACTCCCGACCAAGCATCTGTTTCAACCGGGCTGTATCGAGCATGGTGCCTGTTCCCAGCACGCGTTCTGGTGGCAACCCCGAGGCCTGAACCATGATGCGCGTAAGCACGTCCACCGGGTTCGACACCATCACAATAATGCCCGTGTAGCCAACGAGTTTCTTGCCGATGTCCTTGATGATCTGGGAGTTCAATCGAAGCAGATCGAGTCGCGTTTGATCAGGGCTGCCATTGCGACCAGCCGTCACCACGATGACATCCGACCGCTTCATCTCCTCAATCGTGGCTACCGCTACATGAGCCATCGGGT
>JBBRME010000115.1:0-13647 GCA_038230995.1 Gemmatales bacterium | reverse complement strand
TCATCCCATATGGGGTGGTATGTCAACTCAAGACGGAAGTGTTCCCCAGTGGCAAGAAGGAAGAAGCCGACCTGAAGAAGCTCATCGGCTTACTCAAGACCGGCAACTACCACGGCTACGTGGCCCTGGAGTACGAAGCAGCTGGTGATCCGCTCGTTGAAGTGCCAAAGGTGCTGAAGACGTTGAAGCAGTTAGTGGGTTGAGTTTTTAGCGAGCGTCGAGCCGTCAGGCACAGCTTTAAACATGTTGGCAAGCCATCCTTGTTTCTCCAGGCCAAAGGCCTGCGCGATGTCAGCCCAGTGCAACGCACTGGGTTACGAGTGAAAAACAGATCAGGCCAAAGGCCTGAGAGAAAGAATCTCTCGGGCCTTTGGCCTGATGGCGATGGCTATGACAACCCAGGGCGGCGTCGCTACGCTCCTTGCCCTGGGCTAACATCGCGCAGGCCATTGGCCTGAGAACCGTAGATTTAAGGGCAGATACACTCAAGGAAGATGTTTAAAGCGGTGGCCGTCAGGCCGACGTGCATCATGATCGATCAACACCACGGCGGGCTTACGCCCACCGCTCGCCAACACGAAAAACCTTACGCAACGGCCATCAACTTCAACGATGCCGGTTCGTACTTGTTCGCAAACGTTATGAGGTTGCCGAACAGTTGGCGATCCAGCGCACTAGCGGTCTCGCACTCCGGGTGCCACTGCGTGCCAATGCAGAACCAATGCTCGTCGGTTGTTTCAATGGCTTCGATCACACCGTCTGGTGCCTTGGCACCAACGCGGAGCTTGCGACCAAGTTGTTGAATCGCCTGGTGATGCGTGCTGTTCACGCGGTGCTCCGGCGTACCAAAGATGTCTTCCAGAGTTGATTTTGGCTCTACGCTCACCATGTGCCGGTGTGGGCCACCAGCGGGATCGAAGTGCGGCATTGCCTTCGGGTTGTCCATCGGCAGGTGCAGGAACAAGCTTCCACCGAGCAACACATTCAAGAGTTGCATGCTGCTGCCAATGGCCAAAAGCGGCAGTTTGCGTTCGATCACCTTCGCCATCAGATAGCGATCTTGATCTTCTCGACGAGCGCTCATTGGTTGAACAGCACTCGTAGCCATTTGGCCATTTCGCTTAGGGTCGAGGTCGAGTCCACCCACCATGACAATGCCGCTGCATGTTTCCAGCAGGGCATCTATCTCGGCGTAGTTCTCTTTTCGAACTGTCGGCAGGATGATCGGTAACCCTTCCGAGGTCAGGATCGATTCGTAATACCCAGCGTTCAGCCGGGAGTACGAAGTACCGTTTTTAGGCGTGTAGAAGTCGGTTGTGAGAGCAATTCGCGGGCGTGGCGGTGGCTTTACGGGCATGAAGGCAAGCTCCTCCTGTGAGCGTCATCGGGCATCATGCCCTGTTTGAATAAGAAGTGTAACGTTTCGGAAAATCGCGAATCAAGCCCAAGTTTGCTAGCGATTCACTTCCGCTATCTTTTTCTCGTCAGCGTCGGTATTTCCATTCGTCGCGCGGGGTTCCCGCGCCACCGGCTACCCCCAAGCTGGACGAACACCATGATGTTGAACCGTGCCGTTCTGGCCATTGTTGCCAGTTCGATTTTTGTGTCGCTCAGCCTCGCCCAGCGATTACCAGAGCCAGCAGCACACCCGGAAGGGAAGCCACTTTCGATCCCATCCATACGTGATTCGGACGACACCCTTCAGCAGGCCACCAAGGCGTTCAACCGTGCACGTCACGGTTCGGCTTCGACCTTTGCCGAGGCGAAGAAGCTGTTCGATGAAGCTGCCAAGTCGAAGCAAACCTTTAATGAAGAAGAACGTGCAGCGTGGGCGTACTGCCGGATCAAACTTGCCACGGATCGACTGAACTCAACGACCGACAGCAAAACTGCTGGCGAAGTGTTGGTGGAGATCGAAGCAGCACTGGCTATAGTTCCGCAACAAAAAAGCCTTGCTGAAGCCTCCGAGAAAATCCTAAGCGTTGCTCGGCAGCGTAGCGGCACGAAACCTGAAAAGAGACTTGCGGCAGTGGAGCCGATCGCGGCTGGATGGAAGATGGTCGAGAGTTCAAACTTTCGTGTGCTATACCGCACCAAGAAGTCACAAGCAGAGGCAGTCGCGCAGCAAGCTGAAGATGTACGCCTTGCAACCTTTAAGAAATGGAGCGGCCCACCAGGTGGTGACTGGAAGCCCAAGTGTGATCTTTACATTCATGAAACCGAAAAAGACCTTCGACAAGTCACTCAACAACCAGCCAATGCAACGGGTCGTGCCGACGTGAAACTCACGGATGGATTGGTCTCTACTCGACGGATCGATCTCCGGGCAGACGACGAGACTTGCAAAGACGTAGCCCTGCCGAGAGAACTCACCTATGTCGTGCTTGCCGATTTGTTTCCGTCGCAACCACCACCGAAGTGGGTCGAACTTGGCATGGCAGCACTGAGTACAAGTGACACGGAAGTGAACAGGTATCTGCGCACTGCGAAGCGAATGCTCGACGACGGCGAATTGCTCAAAGGCGAAACAGTGCTGACACAAAAAGAAGTACCAGCAAAAGCCATTACGGCTTTCCATGTGCAAAGCGTCGCATTCGTTGAGTTTCTTGTTCGATTGAAGGGCGAAAAAGTGCTGACAGCCTACCTCCGTGACGCTCAACGCTACGGTCAAGCAAATGCGTTGCAGCGTGAATATGGCTTCAAGAGTGCAGCAGCACTTGAAGACGCCTGGAAGCAAAGCCTCGAATCAACAAACAGAACTCGTTAAACGGTGCGAAGAATTAGGATTATTCCATGAACGAGGGTAGGGGCTGTCTCGTCTTACAAGTTGCCCGCATTCCCGGATTGTTGCTTTCGGAGTCAAAAGTGCATTGGGAACGCTAATTCCCAGAAATCCATTCGCGTGAGCGAATCGCGTGATGGATATTGCAGCAGTAGGATCATGCGAGTAGCATCACTAACACAACAACCTTGCGTCGACATCGCTGGAGTCACACGATGAGTCAGTTGAATAAGGCTAAACTCTCTTTCCTGAATCTTGAAGACCGCACGACGCCTGCCGCGGGTGTCTATTTCGATGGGCGAGTGCTCATCGGTGTGGATGGCCCAAGTGCCCCGTTCGTTGTCCCGCAAATTGATGCATCCTTGCTGACGACGACTGTGGAATATCTGGGTTACAACGTGTATCGCGTAGGCTTGACCAACGGTGTGAGTGTTGATCAAGGGATCAAATCGTTGAAGCTGCCAGGTGTGCGTTACGTTGAGCCAGACTACAAGTTGACCCAATTTGACACATTCCCAAACGATCCAAACTACGTCAACGGAAAGCAGTGGCAGTACACCAACGTTGGCCAAAGCGGTGGTAAAGCTGGTGCGGATGTCAAGGGCCCGGCAGCTTGGGATTACGGCACTGGAAACAAGGGGCTCATTCTAGCCATCATTGATGCTGGCCTTGAGCATACCCACCCAGATTTGGCTGGCAACATCTGGACAAATCCTGGCGAAATTGCAGGTAACGGCATAGATGATGACGGCAACGGTTTCGTTGACGACGTCCATGGTTACAACTTCGTTGATAATACTGGCAATGTTCTTCCGGCACTCGTCGACGAGCACGGCACACACGTCGGTGGGATTGCTGGAGCCGTAGGCAACAACGGTGTCGGCGTTACTGGTGCATCTTGGAATACGCAGTTGATGTCTGTTGCACTCTTCAGTCAGGGTGCGAACTCAGGCTCGACGAGTGTAGCAGTTCAATGCCTCGGTTATGCCCAAAAGATGGGCGCCAAGATCACCAACAACAGTTGGGGCTACCAAGGTCCTGAGTCGCTAGCCTTGAGCGATGCGTTCAAAGCTCACCGCGATGCTGGAATTATCGACGTCATGGCAGCTGGCAACTCTTCTGCAGACAACGATGCCCAAGGTTTCTGGCCGACGAATTTTGCCAGCAAGTACGACAACGTTGTGTCTGTGGCCGCCTCAGACCGGAACGATACGATCGCGGGTTTTTCTAACTACGGCAAAAATAACGTCACAATCGCAGCACCCGGAGTAGAGATTTACAGCACCATTACCGGTGCTGGATACGACTACAAAGACGGAACCAGCATGGCCTCCCCGTTGGTGGCTGGCATCCTAACGAATTACTGGGATACGAACCCTGATCTCACCTACGCCGAAGTTCTCGCCGATTTGTACAACACCGTCGACAAAATTCCGTCAATGGGAGACAAGGTACGATCTGGCGGTCGAGTCAATTTTGGTGATTTGATGGCTCTTTCGAAGTCGCCATATTTTGCAACGGGGTCGGGTGCTGGCAGCCCATCTTTGGTTAATGTGTACAACCCACGTGGTCGCCTTGTCCGTACCATCAACCCGTACGATGCCGGTTTCACCGGTGGCGTGCGGGTTGCTGCAGGTGATGTCAACGGCGACGGCAAGATAGATATCATCACGGCTGCTGGCCCGAGTGGTGGCCCACACTTGAAAGTCTTCGACGCCAAGTCAGGAACTGAAATTGGCGGGTTCTTCTCTGCTGATCCGACCTTCAATGGCGGTCTCTATGTGACCACTGGTGACGTTGATGGCGATGGCCGTGCTGACATCATCGTGAGCACCGACACTGGTGGTGGCCCTCGTGTCACGGTGTTCAAGTACAACTTGGTAACTGGTGGCTTTGACAACATTGTGGACTTCTTTGCTTATGATTTGAGCTTCGACAAGGGTGTACGCATTGCCGCTGGCGACATTGACGGCGATGGCAAAGCGGACATCATCACGGCGGCTGGGCATGGTGGTGGCCCGCACGTGAAAGTGTTCAGTGGTGCTGACTTGCTCGCTGGAAATTACACAAGCCCTATTCGCTCGTTTATGGCTGGTAGTCCAGACGATGCACGGGGGTTGTTTGTTGCCGCTGGACACATCACGAGCAAGACAAGCACGGACATCATCGTGAGTACCGGGGCGAGTGCGACACCAACGGTACGTGTCTACAACGGCCAAACTTTGGAACTGGTCGAAGCCATCATCCCTGGTAATGGTCAAGGTGGTGTCAGTGGTCTTGTCGTTGATCAGTACGACGACCTGAGTCGGGCAACATCGACGTACTACTTCCCGAACGACGTGTTACCACCAGCAATCCCGATTGATCAACTGCCTTATGCCAAGGAATTGAAGAAGCCTCTTGCACTGAACGGTTACGCCCAAGGTGTTCGGATCGCCACGATGGACGTGAACCGAGATGGTATCTCGGACTACATCCTGACCAGTGGCCCGTCGGACACTCCACGCGTGAACATCATCGACGGCAAAACACACGCCTCACTGCGATCATATCTTGCCTACGGTCAGACGTTCTACGGTGGTGTGTTTGTTGGTGCCCCGCTCTAACGGCTTGACAGAGAACAACTAGAAAAAGCCGGGTGCTTGCACCCGGCTTTTTCATTTGCTCTGCCGAACAACACTTCACCTTGACCCACTTCTGAGGCTTGCGTATGTCCCCATCTCGTGTGCCGATGCATGAATCGGTTTTGGCTGATGAAATGCTTCGTGTCCTGAGCCCAAGGCCAGGTGAAACATGGATCGATTGCACGACTGGCGGTGGTGGCCATACGCGATTGCTCGCAACAGCAGTGGGATCAACTGGTCGAGTCTTGGCCTTGGATCAAGATGCAACCATGTTGACGTTGGCAAACCTGTGCGAGCCGAACGTGACGACGATCAACGCGAATTTTGATCAGTTGGCGGAGGTACTTCGACAGCATCATCTTGAACGCGTTGACGGTGTACTAGCCGACCTCGGTTTTAGCTCGGATCAACTGAGTGACCCGACACGTGGCCTGAGTTTTAAGAATGATGGCCCACTCGACATGCGATTGAATCAAGCTGGAGATCTGACAGCCGCGAACATCGTGAACACTTGGGATGAAAAAGAAATCGCCGACACGCTGTACGAATATGGCGAAGAACGAAAGAGCCGCTGGGTGGCCAAGAGGATTATTGAACGACGGAAGGTGAAAAAATTCGAGACGACGGCAGACCTAGCCGATGTGGTGCGTCGATGCGTGCCAGCGTCGGGCGGTATCGATCCGGCCACTCGGACGTTTCAAGCCTTGCGAATCGCCGTGAACGATGAACTAGGCGCCCTTGAACGGCTCCTTCAACAACTGCCGGTCGTTGTGAATGCTGGTGGCCGGGTTGGCATCATGAGTTTCCACTCGCTGGAAGATCGCAAAGTGAAGTGGACCTTCCGTGACGAGCAGCACTGGGAGATTTTGACCAAGAAGCCCGTTGAGGCAAGTGAAGCAGAAACAGCCCGGAATCCGCGAGCGCGGAGTGCTAAGTTCCGCGTAGCCAAACGTCGACCCTGATGATTTCGCCCCTGGAGGCTCATGGATGAGCGACACCAACAAGATGACCTACGACCCGATTCCGGTGGGTGGCCCGTTCGGGGTCGCCCCTGAAGCGAAGCCCGCATTCAGCCGAACGTCGGCGGAGCCAATTTCAACTGGTGGCTTGCTTCCACCAACCCGCAAGCCCGTGGCCGTATCGACTTCCGAGAAGACGCTACCGCCGGGCATCGCCCCAGAATCACCACAGATGACAACGTGCACCCCACCCAGCAATGGTGGAATGCTTGGTCTGATGTGGGATGTGATCAAACCGACTCGCGCTAAAGGTGCCGTGGTCGCAGGGCTCATTAGTCTGGGGGCGGGCGCCTATGGATTGAACCTCGTGGTACCACAAGCAGCAATGCCGCCCGCGAAGGTGATGAGCGACCCTGGCAAGGAAATCGTCACAGCTCGGACGCCAAGCATGATCCTGGAAAGGGGCTCGACACCTGTTGTCGAGCAATCGCGTGAGGAGACGATGTTTCTGCCAGTCGGTGCAACGGAAAATCCAAAGGATCAATCAATACCACTGCCAAGCAAGTTGCCCGAACTGCCGTTGCCAGTTTCGGAAAAGGCATTTTCAATCGTGCCTCTTCCTTCAGCGTCAACGGAACTGCCACAACCGAAACAAGACATCATCATGCAGTTGCCGAAGGCCGATGATAACCCATTGAAAGAAGCATCAACGTTGCCTCTGCCGAGTTCGGACCTTCAACTTCCGCCAGTCGGCGAAGCTCTGAAAATGCCATCGTTCCCAATGCCAGCGGATTCGCTCCCGGCACCTAAGCCTATTGAAACGATACCATTACTGCCCAAACCTGTGGAGACGTTGCCAGTCGTTCAACCAGAGATCACAAAGGCCGATGCCTTTATGAAGCCGACGCCGCCGAAATCCGAATCGATGGAGCGGAAGCTCGATGAAGTCAAATTCAGCACGCCAGCAATCACGACGATACCAACGGGCATACCGGCAGCCGTAAAAGCAGAGAGCGTGAGCACACCGAAAACGGATTACGACGAGGACATTGTTCGCGTCCGTGGTGGCGATACATACTCCAGCTTGGCCAAGGCCCATTACGAAGACGACAAGTACGCTGCCGCGCTCAAGGAATACAACCGTGGCCTCGACATCGGCCTGACCCGCGAGATTCAAGTTCCGCCGCTCTACGTGTTGAAGAAACTCTCAAAGTCCACGTTTGATCAGTTCGACTCTGCAACACGACCAGTCTCGGCCACTTCGCCAGTGATCAGCGGGCCTGTGCTTGATGCGCCCACGGTTAAGCCAGACAGTGATCTCGATTGGAACAAACCCGGTACACAGAAGCCCAAGTCGGATGTCGGCGTACTCACCACGGAGCGTGATGGACTCACACCGAAGCAACTCGCCAAGCAATTGCTCGGCGATGCAGGTGAATGGCGACGGCTGACGAACTTCCGTGGCGAACGCTTTGGTGAAGAAGAAGGTCTTCCCAAGGGCACCGAAGTCCGTTACCCCAAGTTGCAAGTCGACTGGCGATAGTGGCGAACTGTCCGACGAGAACTTCGATAGTAAGCTGTCATCGATGGCACGCAGAATGTGCCATCGACTTCGTTACCCATTCAAAGTCACCATGACACTAAAAGCCATCCGGTTGAGTCGAGACGAGCTGGAAGATCCGCTCCCGCAGATCTGCATGATTACCGGTGAAGACACCGAAGAGACGGTGGTGCAGAAATTCCGCTGGACACCCGGTTGGGTCCATGTGTTGATCTTGGCCGGGTTTCTTGTCTACGTCATTGTGTATATCGTCGCTACGAAGAAAATGACGGTGCGTGTGCCCGTTGTTGCTGAGCACAAGAATTATTGGAAGCGTCGTGGCTTGATCACCACCTGGCTGGTTCTCTCTTCGCTTGGTTCATTGATTGGTGGATTCGTCGCTGGTGTTTCACTTTCTTCAAACAATAGCGACACGCTTTCGATCATCGCGGTTGTCTTTGGCATCGCCATGTTTCTGGCACTGCTGATTGGGGCATCCATGTACTCGCAAAGCGGTGTGCATGTGAATGAAATCACAGAGTCTTCCATCAAGTTCGCTAAAGCGCATCCGCGTTTCATTGAGGCCGTGCTTGATGAGCGTGAACTTCGTGATGAAGAGGATCGTGCATGGCGAGCGAAGCGACGTGCAGAACGCGAAGCGGAAGCACCACCGCCGAGCAATGCGGACGCCGAGGAACGCGACAACTACTATCGTAAGAAGGGTCGTTATCGAGAGAGTGACCGCGATGAAGATCGTCCTGATTGAAGGCGATGGCATTGGCCCAGAAGTCACGCAGGCTGCGTGCCGGATCATTGCTGCCGCAGGTGTGAAGATCGATTGGGTTCCTGCAGAAGCAGGACTCGGGGCCGCAGAGAAATTCGGCGAACCGCTGCCCGAACTCACGCTCGACCTCATCCGCAAGCATCGCGTTGCACTCAAAGGACCGTGCACCACACCTGTGGGCAAGGGATTTCGATCCATCAACGTACGGTTGCGACAGGGGCTGGATTTGTACGCGAGTGTTCGGCCAGTGAAGACGTTGCCTGGTTTGAAGACTCCCTATGAAAACGTCGACCTGGTGGTTGTCCGCGAGAACACCGAAGGGTTGTACGCCGGGTTGGAGCACCAAGTGGTGCCGGGGGTCATTGAGAGTCTGCGTATCATCACACGCCCGGCCTGCGAGCGGATTGTTCGCTATGCCTTCGAACATTCCCGTCACAGTGGCCGACATCGCGTGACCTTCTGCCATAAGGCGGACGTGATGCGTCTCTCCGACGGACTGTTTTTGGAGTGTGCTCGCGAGGTGGCCGACGAATATCCTTTCATCGCATTCGATGAAAAGCCCATCGATAACATCTGTCTTGAGTTGGCCCTCGATCCATCGAAGTACGACGTGCTCGTGATGGAGAATCTCTTCGGTGATGTCATCTCGGACTTGTGCGCGGGGTTGGTCGGCGGCCTGGGTGTTGTACCTGGGGCGAACATGGGTGCCCGGTATGCCGTGTTTGAAGCGGTGCATGGCAGCGCCCCGGACATCGCAGGTCAAGGCTTGGCGAACCCGATTGCCGTGGTGCGAAGTGCGGCCATGATGCTCGATCACATTGGTGAGCGGGTGGCCGCGGCACGCATCGAACAGTCCGTGGTGCGGACACTCGAACAGAAGATCGGCCTGACACGTGACCTCGGCGGCACCGGCAACACAGAGTCGATCACCACCGAGATGATCAAGAATTTGGGCGCTTAGGTGCGGGCTTGCGGAGCCGTTCGACGAGGTGCTTCATGTCCGCTGGCATGGGCATCTCCCAGAACAACTTTTCTTCGGTAATCGGATGGATATACCCCAACTCGGTTGCGTGTAGCATCAACCGCTTGGCGGTGCTGGCATCGAAAAACAGTTCGCCGGTTTGCTTCCTGCAGTAGACCTTATCCCCGCTGACCGGGTGGCCTGCTTCGCTCAGGTGGATGCGAATCTGGTGCGTGCGACCTGTTTCCAACCGGCAGGAGAGCAGCGTGTACGAAGGTAGGCGTTCCTCAATTTCAATGTGAGTGATGGCCACTTTGCCAGTCCGCGCCAACGTCGTGCTACCGCGTCGGCCATCGCCACGATCTTTCACCAAGCTCGATTGAATTGTTTGTGCGGTGAAGAACCCGGGAACAATTGCGAGATACCGCCGCACGACCGTGTGCTTGCGGAACTGCATCCCCAAGCCACGCTCGGCCAGCGGAGTGCGTGCAAAGGTGAGCAGCCCACTGGTTTCGCGGTCGAGGCGATGGACGATCCGCAGCGGCGAGAGTTGGCGAATACTCCGGTTGACCTGTTTGGCGACCGCCACTTGCGCAATGTCTTGCAGGGTGGGCACGAGTTCCCGTCGCTTGTCGCTCCATTCCAGTTCACTGGGATGGCGAACGGTGTTCAGGCCCGACGGCTTCTCGACCACCACGATGTGATCATCGAGATAGCGAATCACCAAACCGTCCGGTGTGGCGGACTTGGCACGGTGAACGGAGTTGGCCAGAACTTCTATCAACTCGCCTTCTTTGAGCCGACGTGCCGAGTCTGTACAGACAGTGCCGTTGATGAGCACCTTGCGTGATTCGACCAAACGCCGAACCACCGCCCACGACGGCAGGCTCTCGTGCAGGCGCGAGCGCAGAACTTTGGCCAGTGTGTGTGTGGCCTCGACTACGGCCACAGAAAACGGTTCAATCGTCATGAAGCTATCGCCGGAAAGACTGGACACGCGGACGAACCGCAGCCATGATTGTTCCCATGATACGTTCCAACCACTACGAAGTCGCGTTTGAGGCGTACCTGCGTGATCGCGGGGTGGGTTACCTCGCCGTAGATGAAGCCAAACGCACGTTACTTGGCGATACGGACGTGAAGAGTTTGGACTTCGTGGTGGTCGGGCCGAAGACCGCGAAGTTGGTGGTGGATGTGAAAGGCCGCAAGTTCCCCACGGGCACCGCGACATCAAGTTGGCAGAACTGGACGGAAGAAGAAGACATCAGCGGGCTGCTTCGCTGGGCCAGCACGTTCGGGCCAGAGTACCGCGGAGTGCTGGCTTTTCTGTATCAGATTCAAGCACCGTATGTGCTGCCTAAGGGCACAGCCGATTACTTCAGTTTCAAGAACGAACGCTACCTGCTGCGCGGCATTGACGTAGCCGAGTATCAGAAGCACATGCGTGTGCGCTCCACAAAGTGGCGAACCGTCCACCTGCCGATGGAGGCGTTTCGCAGCGTCGTCAAGCCGTTTTCGAAGTTCTTGCAGCTTGGAACTTGAGCGGATCGAACTCACGAATTCTTACGAGCCGCGTACGAAGCGCAGCGGGATAGGCGGGTCTATTTGGTTGTCTGCTCACGCCGTGAGCAGATGAAATCATCCGCTCACGGCGTGAGCGGAGCACTATCTAAACTAGCCCACACAACTGCGGCGACTGCGGCCGTCTCAATACGCATGATGCTTTTGCCAAGCGATACCCTTGCCCACTGTAGCGCCGTGGCCTTTCCAACTTCTTCGTCCGTCAAGCCGCCTTCGGGGCCGATGATTAGCACAACTCCGCTGAGCGAGGGAGCTGGTGATCCACTCAAAGATTTTGGATGCAAAACGAATCGTGATGCTGGCAGATCGGATTTCATCAGCAGTTGATCGAACGTCGTCGGCGGATCAATCTGCATCAAGGTGTTACGTCCGCACTGCTTACTGGCTTCCACCACGGCCCGTTGCCACTTGGCTAACTTATCGGCTTTGGGCACCACCACGGAACGGGCTGTACTCAGCGGGATGAATCGAGTCGCACCCGTTTCCGTAAGCTTTTCCAACAAGTAATCGAAGCGATCACCCTTGGGCAACGCACTGGCTACAACGATCGGCCAGCCAACTTCTCGGCTGATTTCGTGGCGTTCCGTGATGTTGAGCAACACGCTTTTCTTCGCAACGGAAGTAACGCTGGCTTGGTACTCCGCACCATCGCCGTTAAACATGGTCATCACGGCACCGGGTTGCACCCTCAGTACCGATGACAGATGATGAGCTTCATCGCCATGAAGCAAGAACTCACCGAGAGCCAGTTGTTCCGGCGTATAGCAACGACCTGCCATGGCTCAGCGTTCCTGTGAAGGCGATGGCATAGGTAGCGGAGCCGGTTCGGGCAGCTCGGTGGAACTCACTGGCTTAATGTTGGCAGGTGGAAGTTTCTTTGCCACTTCATTGCTGAACGGCAAGTGTGGTAGCTCGTCGCCAGCCAGTTCCGTCCCCCGGCGGATCGTCCCCCGGCTGAACGGCCCCGCACCAAACACCCAGGTATCACGCAAGTTGCTACGAGCTTCCGTCAGGCCGGACTGCCAAACCATGTTGCCTGATTTGCGTTCGTAAGCAAACACCGCTAGCTTCGCCACACCTTTCATCTCAGTTCGCTTGATGAGCGCAATCTCCGGGATGTTCGTTGCTTGAATGAGCGAAATGGATGGGATCGATGTCTGTGGGATGCCCACGAGCAAACCGTGGCGGTCGGTACCTACCCCACCGCTTCGGGCCTCCACCACATAGTCGGACGATTTGCGATCTTCCTGCAATCGCACACCACTGGCAAGCAAGTGCTGTCGCAATGTGCTAATCACGTAGCCCTTATCCACGGTGCCATCAAGGTACTGGGTATCTAAGTAAACCGATTGACTATTGAGCGACGAGCAGTCCATCTGGGCGATGGTGAGATCAACGGCTTGTGAAATGAGCAACATCTCAGAAGCCGCACGCTGGGTGTCGGTCATGCGCGTAGTACCACACCCCACCATGGCAACAACGAACAACAACGGCCATGCAGCCTTGGCCATGAGCCAACGCCTCCGAGGAACAACACAAAAGGAACAAGAATTCGAGAGGCGGACAATAGCCATCTTGATGGGTGAAGCAAGCCCATTCCTGAAGCAGTGAAGCAGGGTGTGGTTTGGGTGCAGCTAGATTTTCTGGAGGGCAAAATCACAACAACCTCGCCCCGTTTACGGGGAGAGGTCGATTGGAACGTAGTGACAATCGGGTGAGGGGTCTTGTTGAAGTTGAAATCCCCTCACCCGGCCTTCGGCCACCCTCTCCCCGTAAACGGGGCGAGGGCATGAAATCCTCGACTCACTGAGAATCTGGTCGCACCCTGTGGTTCAAGGCGAACAGCACGGCGTCAGCGTGCCAGTGGTTTTGCTACAGAACCGGCATCTTTAAGCCGTGCCGTTCGCCTTGATGACTTCTTCCTGTCCTTCGGCACATAAAATCCCCCACATGCTACGTGATGAACAGATTGAACTCCGCCGGCAGCGAGCCAAGACCGGGCGTTATTCCATAGAGAACCTCGGTAAAAATCGAGTCTTCTCCAATTACCGCGTCACGAACACCGAAAGCGGTGGGCAGTATGTGGTGGGGCTGCGTGGCTTCAGCATCGGTGACAACACCTGCACTTGCCCGGACTACCGCTCGAATACCTTGGGCACCTGCAAGCACATTGAACTGGTGCAAGAGAGTTTGAAGGGAGACCAGCCGGCTCACGTTCAACGGAAGAAGGCCCCGATCACCGTGCCGGAGTTGTACCTGCACTACGGTGAGTCGCTCGCACTCGGCCTGCATGTACCACCCCGGCATACCGATCAACTCGGCAGGCTGGCCAAGCGGTACTTCAACGAGCGCGGCCTCTGGAGCGGTCGCGGACGCTACGAAGACTTTCTCGATGATTCCAGTGAGGTGCCTGAAC
>JBBRME010000114.1:0-13981 GCA_038230995.1 Gemmatales bacterium | reverse complement strand
TCGGCTTGAACTCGACTGACCCAGCGATCTGGAATGCCACGGCCCAAGTCCACACTTTGCACACCCGGATAGCCTACCCAAACATTGGCACTGGCCATGTCGACCGGGCGCGACATCATTGACAGCAGGCCAATAAGCAGCCCACCCTGCACCGCGATTAACACCGCGCTGAACGCGACAGCGAGGACCGCTGGCAGAAACCGCTGCCGTTCGTACCAGATCGTAGAAAGTGCGTAACCCATTCCACCCGTGCTGTCGGCAACTTTGGACGTAGAACCAATTCGTTACTGTAGCACAATCGCCTGGATGGAGCGCGTAACTCCGCACTTTTGAAGTGTGAACGTGAAATGAAGTGGTGCCGAAGTGATTTCGTCGTGCGAGGTGATGCAATCTGATTTTTTTGATCGGAGAGTACTCTGCTCACGGAGTGAGCAGAGTACTAACACGAACATGATTTACTTCTTCGCCAGTTCCGTCGTCTTGCTGGTCTTGAGTGCGGCCAACATCTTCGGGAACGATTCGTTCAACGATTCGCCTGCCTTCACGATCACACGCTTTTCGTCAGTAATCGTCGCACCATCAATCGTGATTTCTGCTTTGAGGTCGTAGTAGTACGATTGACCCTTCGAGAGGTCAGGCGTGTGGAAGTTCCGCACAGTGCCTTCGGATGTTTTCAGTACCCCATCCACATACAGCTTTGCTGAGGCTGGCAGTTCGACAGTGATGCGTGCCGGTGCAGCATTCGCCTTGGCCGAGGTCATTTTCGTATCGGTGTTGTCAATCGTGATTGTCGGATACGAGGCTGAGCCAACGCTGAAACAACCTGAAGCGTCGCCACTGAGTGAACTACCAATGACCACACCGTGGGTCGGGGCGAAGCTGGCTTGGCCGTAGTACACTGGAGCACTGTAACAACCCGTGCAACTACTGCTGTGGCAACTTGAGGAATAGCACGAACTACCGTAGCAAGCCGATGAATGGCAAGAGCTGTAACAACTTGACGAGTAGCAAGAGCTATGGCACGAAGAACCATAGCAGCTGAAGCGTGAGGCAATTCGCGAACGCAGGCCAGAAAACAGTGGAAACAGACTGCGCCCATTGCAACTGCTATGGCAGCTCGACGAGTAGCAGGACGAGCCAAAACAAGCGGATGACGAGTAGCACGAGCTGCCGAAGCACGACGAGCTGACCATCACCATCGATCCGCTGCAAGAGCTACCGACGCAGCTCGACACCATCACAGGCGCAGGTGCAAAGACCGTTGCGTCCGATCCAACCGTCGTCGGGGCCGTACTCAATGCGGCCATTAAAACCAATCCGTACATGCAGTCACTCCTTTGGTGAACGTCGAGGGGTGCCAATCCTTCCGACTGGCAGTCTAGGTAAGATAGTAGATATGGAGAAAATGACGTCTGCTTCAGCTCAGCCTCCTGTGACAAATTTTCAATTTGATCCGCACAACCGGAAGCGCGCAGCGACCGTTTTGTGAATTCCATACAGTTCGACTTAAGTTGGACATAGGCTATACGCCATGACCATCGAAGAAGAACTTGTCGCGCGATTCCTTGAAATCGTGCGGTGGGAGCCGAACATCGGCGGAGTGAATCAACTTGTTGTTGATCCTTCGCAGTTGCTCGAAGTTGCCCAAGTGTTGAAGAGCGACCCGGTGTTTGCCTTCGACTTTCTCAACAGCATCACCGGTGTGGACTATCTCGAAACCGATCCAAAGAAACTGGCCAAGGCGGGCTTCGATCCGCATCTCGAAGTCGTCTACCACCTGAGTTCTTTCCAGCACCCCAGCCGTCGGCTCGCGTTCAAAATTATCCTCCCGCGCTGGAAGCACGACGTTGTTGGCGAGCTACCGGAAGTACCCAGTGTGGCCCACATCTGGCGTACCGCCGACTGGCACGAACGCGAGACGTTCGACCTCGTGGGTGTACGATTCACCAACCACCCGGATCCGCGGCGGATTCTGCTAGCCGATGACTGGGTTGGCCACCCGCTCCGCAAGGACTACGAGTTCCCGTTGGAGTACCACGACATCCGCTGCCGGTAGAACTAGACAACCGCACCACCCCGCTTGTACACTCTCAAACTCACAATCTCTGCATGGAGGCAGTCGCTTTGGCCGCACCTCGGTCGAAATGGAAGACGTTGATTGGCGCAGCCTCGAACTGGCTAGCGTTCATGGCCACGCTGGGCGTGGCGTTCTTCCTGACTCCGTTGTTCGTCAACAAGTTGGGCACGGCCAAGTACGACGTGTGGTGCGTGGTTGAAGCAGTACTCACGTACTTCACCATTCTCGACCTCGGCGTGGCTGCATGCTTGGTACGCGCCATCGCCGGAAGATCCACAAAGTCAACACTCGACCTCAACCGCATGGTGTCGTCGTGTTTGTTTCTGTTCTCCGCGGCCGGTGCTGTAGCACTTGTCATCGGGTTGCCGGTGCTGTGGGGTTTGGCTGGCTCGCTTGAAGAAAAGCTGCCTGGCGATCAAGGTGTCTTACCATTCATGATGTTAATGCTGGTCAACGTGGCGATCACGTTGCCGCTGTCCGTCTTCCCAGCCATTCTTGAAGGGCTGGAAGCCTTCACCACGAAAAGCATCATCCGTATTGTGGCCCTGTTGGTACGAACTGCGGGCCTCGTGTGGTGTGCCTACAACGGAGGCGAATTGGTCTGGCTGGCCGTGGTCTACAGCATCACGTTGTTGGCGGAACATCTGGCGATGGCCGTGGCGTGCCGGGTACTGCTGCCGGGGTTGGTGTATCACTGGCAGTTCATTCACCGTGGCACACTCCGCGAAGTGCGGATGTACAGCCTGGATGCGTTCCTGGCGATGGTGGCCAGTCGGGTGTCTTTACAAACTGGGGCGATTGTGGTTGGCTTGATGCTGCCGACAGGCCAAGTGACCTTTTTGGCCACGGCGATGCGACTCGTGGAATACGCCAAGGGGATGCTGCGGACACTCACCTCAACACTCACGCCGAACGTCTCTGCGCTGCAAGCCCGTGGTGACCACAACGCCATTGCCCGCTTGTTCCTCAAAGGCACCACTTGGGCGCTGTACGCAGCGTTGCCAGTGCAGATCGGCCTGCTCTTGTTCGGCTCGCCATTTTTGGCCCGCTGGGTGGGGGCTGAGTTCATTAACGGTGCGTATCCAAGTCTGGCCATCCTGTGCTGGACGGTGGCACCTGGTCTTGCTCAATCCGTAGCCTCACGCATCCTCTATGGCATCGGAGAGTTGAAGTGGTTTGCGCGTGCAGCCTTGATCGAAGCTGCCATGAACATCACCATGCTGTTGCTGCTACTTGGTTCCGTTGGCCTGACCGGTGCCGCGTGGGCCGTGACGTTACCGAACACATTGAATACCGCGTTCGTCGTGATGCTCACACTGTCGCTGATGAAATTGCCCCTGCTGGACTACGTCAAGTCTTCTGCTGCTCCGCTCTTGTTCAGCGGGTTACTTGCACTCGCCTGGTGGAGCTATGGCGAAGTGCAACCCGATTACTGGAAGCTCAGCATCGTGGTGGGGGTGGGCTTGGCCGGATATGCTGGAGCGGTAGCCGCGTGGGAAGGGCGAAAAACGTGGCGACGTTGGCTAACGAACTTGAAGAGTTGGAAGTTGGAAACCCCGGCGATCAGCCGGGCAACTTGATGAATAACGGCACCAACGTGCCATACAGCTCTGCGGCACCCAACACGAGCACATTGAATAAACTCATCCACATGGATCACGAAGCCCACATGCACTTGGCCCTTGCGCAGGCTCAACTAGCCGCCGACGCAGATGAGGTGCCCGTTGGGGCCATCATCGTCCGGCGTACCGACGGGATAATCCTCGCCGTCGGGCAGAACGAACGCGAACGCACACAAGACCCCACCGCCCACGCGGAGGTGGTGGCCATGCGTCGGGCTTCGCAACTGCTGGGTTCCTGGCGGCTCGATGACTGCATTCTGTATGTGACGATGGAGCCCTGCCCCATGTGTGCCGGGGCCATCGTGCAGGCCCGATTGCCGACGGTGGTGTATGGCTGCACGGATAAGAAAGCCGGGGCCTGCCACACGCTGTTCGAGATCACCAACGACCCGCGCCTGAACCACCGCTGTGAGGTCATCGGAGGAGTGCTGGCGGAGGAGTGTGCTGCGATCCTGTCGCGGTTTTTCCAAGCGAAACGTGCACTGGGGAAGAAGTGAAATGTGATTAAAGACAGAACCTGGGCCTTCGACCCAGGCTATCTTGTCTCGGCCCGTTGGGCCTTTTGGATTTCAGGGCCAAAGGCCCGTAACGGGTTAGCCCAGGCAAGCGGCCTGGGTAACATCATCCCGCAAGTTACCGCTTGAGCAGATCAAGCAACTTACCGTTGGCTGTGAATTCATAATGCAGCGACTCGTCGATGTGTCCTTTCGGGCCGTAACCGGCGTAGCCGACTTTGCCGAAGTGCAGGTGGTACTCTTTCCACGTGACCTTGTGATCGTCGGCCTTGGAATCGAGGCGGATGTATGGGCTTGGTGCCCGGCCGTCCTTGTCGAGCTTGTGCGTGTGAGCGGTTTCAAAGCCGGGTTCGAGAGTGTATTTCTTCCATTCGCCGTTGCCCCATTTGAGTTCGTAATGGCGGATGACTTTGGTGTCGTTGTGCAGAACGAACTGCCCCTTCAGGTTCGGGGCATCGGAGGTTGTTGAACCGGTTTTCTCGGCAGCGTTCACTTGGGTGATGGTGAAGCCGAGGGTCACGGTGAGGGCCAAGGCAGCGATGGTGAGTTTGATAATTCGGATTGAAGTCTCCAGGTTGAGTGTTCGGCGGTTGATCAGTGTTACTGATGTCAGTCGAATGCGACCCAACTGAAGACTTGCACAGAATCTTTCGCGGTTTGGTTGGAGTAGAGGTGAAGATTCGACCGCTGCGATGCTAGGCCTCCGACGAGCGAAGCTTGCGCCACACTTCGCTCGACAAGATGATCATGTCCCTCTTCCGTCTCAGGTTTCGTGCTGCTCGGTACTCAACGCGGCAAACAAGTGAACGCGAGCATAGGCCCAGTAACGTTCTGCCGTGGCCACGGAGATGCCCAGCATATCGGCTGCCTCTGGTACGGTCAGCCCGGCGAAGAACCGGAGTTTCACAAGTTCCGCACGCACCGGCGATTCCGCAGCAAGATCATCAAGGGCTTTGTCGAGATCAAGAAGATCGATGTCGGGCTTGTTGACGGCGATTCGATCAAGATCAGCATCGATTCTTTGCCGGTCGCCCCCACGCCGAGGCCCCTTCTTGCGACGGGCACTCTCGATGAGGATGCGTCGCATCGCCTCTGCGGCACTAGCGAAGAAATGCCCCCGACCGTCCCACTTCAAGCCCTTCTCAGTGCCGACCAACCGGACATACGCCTCATGCACCAGAGCCGTCGCTTGTAGGGTCTGCCCCGGCTTTTCAGCAGCGAGCCGGGCCGCGGCCAGCTTGCACAATTCGTCGTACACCAAAGGCAGTAAGTTGGCCGCGGCGCGTTGATCACCGGCGTGTGCCGCCTCCAGTAGTTGCGTGACGGGGGTCACTTCTTTGGCTCCGGGAACACATAATCCTTCATAATCTCACCTTCCGCCTCAATGAAAAATGCCCTGTCAGTATCGGAAACGGAGTGAGGCCAGGCGCCTGCCGATGCCCGGAGACGGTGTTCATTACGGGCCTGCGACAGGCGTGATAAAGCTTCTTTCGACTTGCCCAATGCTCGCAGACATAAACCAATCGTTAACGTTCTTTGATCATTCGCTTGAAGAACGACCATTCCACCGCCGACTGCAGCGTGTAAGTTCGCTTGCTCTCGTTCGTCAATCAACAGTAAATCGAGAGCCTCTTGGTGTCGCCCGAGTCGATAGAGTGCCAAACCACGGAGGGAGCGGAACTGATTCCGATTCGAGCGGGTATCGAGCCAGCGCAGAGCAAGCTCATAGCTTTCACGGGAACCATTCGGCACATACACCAGCTTGTCAGCTTGGTTGAGTGTATTGTCGTATGGCATCTTCACACCTGACATCCGATCCATTTCCTCTGCGGCGAGTTCGTCCTGTAGGGCTAGGTCGTATCTACGTTGATAAGTCGATAAGAAATTTGCTCGGCTTCGTAAGTTCTCGGCCGTCGGCTCCTCAGCCACAAGTCGATCGAGCCACTTCCTGTCGGAAAGATCGTTCTGTTTTCGTAACCAGTGCATGCGGTCTCTTGTGAATGCACCGGGAAAAGGAAACTCGCCAACAGGTTTCGCCGTACGGAGCAACTCTTGCCTGTTCCGCTCCCAAGTGGCTTCATCGTGTGGTACGAAGAACCCGCTAACCGGATTCAACTCTCCACAGGTGAGCACCTTAGCCCAAAGTTCGAGTGTATCCGGATTGAAGTGGGTTAAGTCTGCCGGGAGGACGACCGTCGACTGGCTTGTGCCCCACCCCCTTGCCCATTCATTAATGGCCATAAACCGGCAGCCGGGAATGGCACAGGGAACCAATCCAACGTAGTAGCCTCCTACCGGTCGGTCGCAAGCGATGTCGATCAGTCGATCGGATGCTGAGAAGGGTATCAGGTCAGAGTGGAGAAGCATAAAACACCGATCAGCCCCAGAGCTTTTGAAGTCGGACGGGTAACTTCGTCCATTGGTTGGTTGCCATTCGCCGAAGGGACGCAGCGAGAACACTGAATCGGAGTCGATGGAGACTCGACCGTCGGATGCCATCCCTCGTCCAAGATGGGCAGTTGGCTCCCCGCGGACATAGATGTAGTCCGTCGAACCATCTCTGTTGTCATCACTGTTGCGTACTGCGACAGCGAGTACACCTTCGTAGAGAAACCTCGCGCGAGGCCAGAGGTTGGGGTCAGGCCGACCATCAATGTTCCATTTGCTCTCGATAATTTGTCGGGTCGGCGGCCCATCTTGACGCCACGTTCCCGTACTCCACCACAACACTTCATGCTGACTTCCAGTAGCTGCGAACTGCCCATCCGAGCTGATCGCTGCGAACCGCACGTCCATCGTGTGGCCTTTGAGGGAATGTAACAACCGACCGTCCATAGATGACCACACACATGCAATCCTGTCGCCTGCAACAGTTAACAGTTCACGCCCATCCGGGTTAAACACAATCAAATCCCTGACGCTACGACACGGTCCGTTCACCGGCCACTCAGCGTGATTCAGGTTGGCCAACTGCTTGTTGGCGCCAACATCCCAGAGCTTGAATTCGACTCGCACTGTGGATTTGTCTGTTCCAGTTAATTGTTCACGCCACACGACTGCCCGTTCACAAGAGGAGTTCAGCACAACTTGCCAACCGGCTCCGACGTTCGGACGTAGTACAGCTCGCCGCTCGAATGTTCGAAGATCGTAGACTTTCACTTCTTCAGCTAGAACCAACACACCGAGTCGTCCGTCCGTGCTGAAGCGAAAATCCGTGCCACTGAGGGCGTTGTCAGCCAGTAACGCCAGCCTTTGGCCAGTTAGCGGGTGGCACAGGTCAGCAACTCCGTTCGATATCAACCGAAAACCTATCCGACCGTCTGGACTGATCCCTGTCAAAGGTTGCTGATACGGCACCAGTCGGCCAAGTCGCTGACCTAAGACGAACAAATTGAGAGTGACGAATTCCCGCAAGTCGGTCGCTGCTGGCGGTAGCGACTTCAGGCGCTGTGCAAGTCGCAAGAGGCCACGTGCTTGCTCAACATCCCAGTACTTCAGATCCAAATCTATTGCGATCTTTTGCGCATTTCGCACAGCCTCCTGCCGAGCCAAATCTGCTTGTATTTGTGCTTCTCGTGCCGCGTCCCGGGCTTGTTCCGCTTTCAGGCCCGACAAGATCGCATCCCGTTCTGCAAGGGACGCTCTGGTCGCGTGTATGAGACTCACGATAGTAGCCATGATGAGTACAGCTAGGAATGCACCTGACGTGACAAACTCAGCGCGATAGCGTCGATATACCTTCCGCAGCCGATACCCAAAACTCGGTGGCACGGCCTGCACCTGTTCGCCGCTCAGGTAGCGCTGCACATCGGCGGCGAACCCGTTGGCCGTCTCGTACCGCCGGGTGCGGTCCTTCTCCAGCGCCTTCATCACAATCCAGTCAAGTTCCCCTTTCATGAGCGCGGAGAGCTTTGCCGGTTCGCTGCCGCGAGTCGCGGCGATGCTGGCCTTGGCCTGACTGGTGCTGAGCCGGGCGCTGGGTCGGGGTGGTTCTTCTTCGCGGACGATCCGCAGCACTTCGTCCAGTGCCGCTTTTTTCAAGCGTTCTTTTTCGATGGGCGGGCTACCAGCAAGGAGTTCGTACAGCAGCACACCGAGGGCGTACACATCGGCCCGGGTGTCCACGTCGAGTTGGTTGAACGTGGCTTGTTCGGGGGCCATGTACGTCGGGGTGCCGACCAGTGCACCAAAGCCGGTGTAGATCGTGTTCTCGGTCAATTGCTGGCCCACGGCCTTGGCCACACCGAAGTCGATCACTTTGGGAACGGGTGTCTCGTCGTGCAGGGCCACCAGCACGTTGCTCGGCTTGATGTCGCGGTGGATGATCCCTTTCATGTGGGCGTGCTGGATCGCCTGACAGACGGGGATGAACAACTCCAGCCGCTGCTTTGGTGTCAGCTTGCGGGCGTCGGCAAACTCGGTGATCGGCGTACCCTTCACCAGTTCCATGACGAAGTACGGTCGGCCGTCAGCGGAGGTTCCAGCATCCAGAACCTTGGCGATGTTCGGGTGATCCATCACCGCGAGGGCCTGACGCTCGGCTTCGAAACGCCCCAGCACACTGCGGCTGTCCATGCCCGGCTTGATGAGCTTGACAGCCACGCGACGTTTGATCGGTTCGAGTTGATCGGCCACCCACACTTCGCCCATGCCCCCTTCGCCGATTTTCTCCAGAAGCTTGTACGGCCCGATGCGATCCCCCACGGCGGCAGTCGCCTCAGGCTTCGTAGGTTTGGGTTGGTACGCTCCGGTCAGATCTGCAGGTGACTCGAGAAAACCACCCACGTTCGGCTGGGCGGCGAGCAGCACCTCCACCCGACGACGTAGTTCTGCATCCGGGCCACACTGCACATCCAAGAAGTGAACACGTTCTGCCGGGTCTTTGCGACTCACGGCATTCAGGAAGATCTCTTCGACTCGTGACACGTCGCTCATGTCTTGGCCCAGTTGTGGAAACCAGTTCATCCCATCATGCGAGAAACCGACTTGAAACCCCTCAGCGAATCAGCAATTTTTCTAGCAAAGACCTTCGAACAACCACCTTTTCGATCGCCGGTTGGACTGCTTATACTCTGCCTGATCAGGTGACATGTTCTCTAACGAGCTTCAACAAAGTCTTACTAAGCCTTATCGCGTGGTAATCGATGATAGCCTCGCCTTAGACCCAGCGCAACAGCAAACTTATGTATGGCATACACTTCCGTTCCAGGCAGGCCATACACTCCAACATGAATTCTTATCATGGAGTGTCGACGGTGGTGGGTGTCCGCATACCCGTGATAAACATGAACTCCAGACAGAATAACGTTTTGCGATGTCGGTTGAGCTCAATCGGTTCGCATTTTCGGGAATCGAAACCTTCATCACTTCACCTCGACTCCGTTCCCGATAAATTGTGTGTACCAACAAGGTTCTCGCAGGCCGATCGGCCGAGCGAGATGAAAAGGGAAGCCGGTGAGAATCCGGCGCAGGGCCGCTGCTGTATTCGGCGAGATGGACAACGACCAAGCCACTGCCACGAGGCGGGAAGGCGGTTGAACCATCGCTTGAGCCGTAAGTCAGAAGACCTGCCTTGTGGGTTGTCGTTCGGGGCCTCGGACCAAGGCTGCCGGGACGGTGATTCATTTCTTGCGCGCTCGCGCAGGGCCACCCGTCGCCGGTCCACCCCGCCGTTACACCCGGACCGGTGTGCGTGAGAGCTTGTATGTCAGGTTTTGTTTCAGCGCGGTCGCGCGCAGGGTTCACGTTGATTGAGCTTTTGGTGGTGATTGCGATCATCGCCATCCTGATCGGGCTGTTGCTGCCCGCTGTGCAAAAGGTGCGAGATGCTGCGGCTCGCATTCAAGGGGCGAACAACCTCAAGCAACTGAGTCTGGCGGTGCACAACTATGAAAGCACCTTCCAAACTCTGCCCCCGCACACGGACAGTGCGGTGAGCTATCCACAGGGGCGGTTCTGGTTCGGCAGCACGGTGAGCAACACGTCGTCGCCGTACAACATCTTGTCGGTCAATCCGCAAAACGGCATCCTCACCACGTACTACGAGAACAACACTCGCGTGGCGAAGTGCCCGAAATTCGACGCGTTCCCCATCACGCCGGTGTACAACGGCCTGACCGCTGGTTACGCCTACAACCGGCACCTTTGTGTTGAACCAGCCTGGCCGAACCCAGTGAAGGGCCGCACGATTGTGTCGTTCCCCGCTACCTCGGCGACGTTCCTCTTCAGCGAAGTGGTGCAGTTGCAATCCGGTGGAACGATGCAGGAACCGTATGGTGGCTACTTCGGTTCGCCGTACGTGGCGAACAAGGCGATCACGGCGTATGCCGTGACGGCCACGCACTTCCGTTTTGCCGGAAAGACCACGAACGTGTCGTTCCTCGATGGTCACGTCGAAGTGCGAAAACCAGTGACGCTGCCCAGTATCGCCCCGTTCAACCAGAGCGTGTGGGACGTAGCTGCCGCGAAGTGGAATCTCGGCTTTCTATGGGAGAACTCGATTCCCTCGCCGTACATCGGCGATTGATGCCGTGACGTAAGCGGAATATTTGCCATTGGTTAGGCTCACTTTCCGCTAAAACAAGAGCCCCGAATGTCATTCCTTGGCGTTCGGGCATTTACGACGGGTGCTTCGGCGACTAGACTGGTTTCGTGGTCGACCTGCCTGGGTTGTTCTCAACTTAGATCACGAGTGGTTTGCAGGGACTTGTGGCGAGAATGCGTATGGCGCGATGGAGCGCCGAATTGGCCGAAACCCAGACGAGTATCACGAACCACCGGCAACGCCGGTCGGATCGATTTCTCTCAGCACTACGCGGGGCAACCCGTGTGGTGTTTGTGTCGCACGTTCAACCCGATCCGGATAGTCTCGGTAGCATGTTGGGCCTCGCTCAACTTGTGCAGGAACGACTCAATCTACCAACAATACTCACTCAAGAAGGTGGCATTTTCCGGGCTGAGAATCGCGCCCTTGTTGATCTCTTGCACCTCGATTTGCTTCCACTCGAAAAGTATGTACGCCTGCCCGGCGATGCGGTGGTGATGGTGGATAGCCAACCGGGTACCGGTCGGCACAACCTTGCCAAGATTGGCAACGTCACGGCTGTGATCGACCATCACGTGACGCCCGGTGACTTGAACGGTGTAGTCTATCAGGACATCCGCCCCGATCTCGGGGCCACTTGTACGCTGGTGTTGAAGTACCTCAGCGAACAGCGTCTGACGATCCCGGACAAACTCGCCACGGCACTGCTCTACGGCATCGAAACAGAACTCAGCGGCTTCCCCCGCGAAGCTACCCTAGCGGACGATGACGCCATCAGTTTGCTCATTCAACTGGCCGACAAAGACTTGCTCGCGCAGATTCGCCATGCGAGATTGCCGAAGAGCCACTTCGATGTGTTAAGTCAGGCACTTGCTCAAGCTACACTCCACGACAAACTGATTCTCACTTGGGTCGACACACTGGCCCAACCGGAGCAGGCCGCTGAGGTTGTTGATGTTCTGATTCGGTTTGAGCAAGCCGACTGGGCGATCTGTGCAGGGGTTCACGGTAAGAAGCTCATCTTCTCGGTGCGTGCTGCCCGAGCCAATGCTCGAGCAGGGGAACTTCTGCACTCAGCAATCGGGGATCTCGGCAACGCCGGTGGTCACGAACGCCGGGCCGGAGGTTGCATGACCATCACCGATGCTTCCCCCACTGCGTTGCAGCGCTTACGCCAAGAGGTGACTCGGCGGTTGATCGTTGCGTTCGGGGCAACGGCTACTCCTGCCGTGCCGTTTGTTTCTTCACCGAGTTTAGGCCGAGAATAAGCCGTCCGACTCCGGTTGATACAGCCGGTGCCACTGCAAGATTTCAATTCGGTTGCCGTCCGGGTCGCGCAGGAAGAAGCGATCCGCTGCGGCGATCTTCACGGTTTCATCCACTTTCAATCCGTGTGCCAAGGCGTGCTTGCGTGCTGCAACCGCATCCGTAATCTCGAAGCACACATGCCGAGGGCTGATGGTATCCGGCTGATCTTTCAGCAAAAGATGCAAGTAGGTCGAACCGAGATCGAACCACATCGCTATAAAATCGAATTCTTTGGGAGCCGGGATTTCGCGTAGGCCGAGGATGGTGCCGTAGAAGTGTCGAGCTGCCGCCACGTTGGTGATGATCAGGCTGACGTGATCGATCTGCCGAAGTTGCATGGCAAAGACACCGATGGTGTGGGCGGAAACCATCGGTGTATCAAGAAGCCAAGACTATGGCCCGATGGCCGCAGGCCCGCTCTCGCCCGTGCGAATGCGGACGGCATCCTCAAGGTTCAGCACGAAGATTTTTCCATCGCCGATGGTACCCACGTCGCCTGTGCGGGCGGCATGGATGATGGCTTCAACGGTTGCTTCTACGAATGGCTCGTTCACGGCGATCTCAAGCTTGAGCTTGGGCACCAGTCGGCTCTTGATTTCCTGACCACGATACACCTCGGTGTAGCCGCGCTGGCGACCGCAACCCCGCACATCGGTCACGGTCATGAGGTACACGTCGCGCTGCGACAGAGCAGTTTGAACTTCGTCGAGTTTATCGGGACGAATAATAGCCACGATCAGTTTCATGAAGAAGAATCCCAATTGGGGGTATGGGGAGAGGGTCAGTGTTCCACGTGGGTTTTTACGTTCACTTCGAGGCTGTCTTCAAACAGCTTGGCCAGCATCCGCTTGATCTCGACAGGGTTGCCACCGCGGAATTTGAACTTCGTTCCACTCACCGTCGTGAGGTACTTGATCAGCTCGACGAACTCCGGCTTGGGCTTGTCGGTCGGTTGGCTGATCTTGCTCCACGCCTTGATGACTTCCGCTTCGTTGGCACCGTCGATGAGTACCGAGAATCGTCCGCCACCGTTGCCACCGCCAGGAGTCGAGGCCGATTTCGGCTCGACGTTACTCATTTCTTCTTCGATCTGGCCAACGTCCATGCCGACTTCGCCGTGCTGGCTTAGGTCGAGACCCACGAGTTCATCCTTCGGCTTCAGCGTAAAGCCAATGGTCTTGTCGAGAATGAGGATGAGCAGGCAGGTGACGATGAAGGCGTAGCCTGCCGACATCCCCGCAGCGATGAGTTGCCACTTCAATTGTGTACCGACATCATGGGTGACCACTTTCGTCACTTCATCCGTCAGAATCTTACCGGGGAACTGATCGAACCGCATTTCCGAACCGTACGACCAAAGCGGTAGGCTCACGAGCAGGCCAGTCAGGATTGCACCAATGAAACCACCGACACCGTGAATACCGAAGGCATCCAGTGAGTCATCGTAACCCAGCAGCGACTTCAGCATGACGGCCCAGTAACAAGCGATACCTGCCACTGCTCCAATAATCAACGCGCCGACTGGTGCTACGAATCCGCTTGCTGGGGTAATTGCAACCAACCCGGCTACCACGCCCGATGCAAAGCCAAGTGCCGTTGGTTTACCTTTGTGTAGCCATTCGACGATCGTCCAGACGAGGCCAGCCATCGCAGCGGCAATCTGGGTAACAGTGAACGCACTCACGGCTTGGCCGTTGCTGTACAGAGCGGAACCGCCGTTGAAGCCGAACCAGCCGAACCACAGCAAGCCGGCACCCAGCAGCGTGAACACCATGCTGTTCGGGTGGAAGGTTTGCTTGCCGTAACCTTGGCGTTTGCGGAGCAGCAACACGGCTGCCAATCCGCTCACGCCAGCGGCGATGTGAACCACCGTACCACCAGCGAAGTCGATGGCACCATTGGAACCAAGGTATCC
>JBBRME010000113.1:0-14094 GCA_038230995.1 Gemmatales bacterium | reverse complement strand
TTCACGCAAACGCAGCCGTCGATCTTCACCACGTGATCCGTCTCCTTGGCCATGCCGGTCTTCTCGTCGATGGCATAGACGCCCACTTTGCCACCATCCTGCGAGGCAATGAGCATCCACTTGCCACACGGCGTGATGTTGAAGTTCCGTGGGGTCTTGATGTCGCCCGTGATGTGGCCGATGGGTTTCACCTTCATCGACTCCGCATCGAACGCAAACGCCGCAACGGTGTTGTGTCCGCGATTGCTGACATAGACGAACTTGCCGTTCGGGTGAATGCGCGTCTCGGCGGTGCTGTACTTCGGATCGTACTTCACGCCGTCCGGTAACGTCGTCGCACTCCGCACCACTTTGAACTTTTGCTTGGCCAAGTCCAGCGAAACCACATTCAACGTCATGTCGAGTTCGCCGTTCACGAACGCCACCTTGTTGCCAGGGGCGAGGTGAATGTGGCGTGGGCCGCTACCCTTCGGCATGGCAATCGATGCTGGTTTGTTCGGGGTGAGTTCACCAGTAGCACGGTCGAGCTTGTAGAGAAGCACTTGGTCGAGACCCAGATCGCAGACGAAGCCAAGTGTGCCGGATTCATCGAAGAACCCGCAGTGTGCGTGCGGTGCTTCCTGCCGTTGACTATTGACGCTGGTACCTTTGTGTTGGATAAAGCTCGTCCGCTTTTCCAGCGTTCCGTCAGCCTTCAACTTGAACGCTGCGGTACTGCCACCGCCGTAATTCGCCACGATGGCGAACTCGTTCTTCGCATCGGTACTGATGTGGCAAGGCCCGTTACCACCGCTGGTCAATGAGACCTGGTCACTCAGCTTGCCAGTGGCCGGGTCGAGCTTCCAACTGTACACACCGCCGCCGTCCTTACCGCCTGCGGCTTCGCCCACGGCGTAGAGCGATTTACCATCTGGTGCGATGTGCAGGAACGACGGGCTACCCACCTTCGCTGCAACTTCGGGCTTACTGAGTTCTCCTGTTGCGCAGTTGAACTCGGATCGATACACCCCTTCACTTTTGCCCGGCGCCGTATAGGGGCCGTAGTACACCCAATACTTGCCGGACTTGGGTGGCTCGGCTGCGAAGGCGGAAACGGAGGAGAAAAGTGCTGCGACAGCAGCGAGAAACCAGCGACGCGAGAGAGTCATCGTAATGAACCTCAGAGAGGAGACGTGGCGGCATTCTACGAGCATGAAGCGTCAGCGAGTGACTGTTTCCAAGGCACTCGCTGACGCTTCGTGCTGTAAATGGTAGTGCTCGTAAAAAATCTAGTTCTGAATCACCTCGCCAGTGCTGCGGGTACACATGGCAGCTAGCAATTGCAAGCTCGTGCCCTCTGCAAGGAATCGGACGGAGCCATCACCAAAGGCAAAATTTGCACCACCATCGTGGAAGCTGTAAAAGCAGTGGCCCCATTCATTGGAGTTATTGATCTTCATGGGGCCTGGGATCGTGGTACCAAGTGCCGCGTTCGAAGTGTTCCACATAGCCCGGCCACCGATGGCATACGGGTTGTCGTTCGTGGCCCAGGCGCCACCGCGGGCACGGGCTGGGTAGGGTAGGCTGGTGTTGGTTTGTGCCGTTGTTGTCGTTCGTCCACGCCAAATGTCTTCACGCCCTGCGCATTCACCCATCATGATGGTGTTGGAAGTGCCGTCGGTGGTGGCGAGGATACTCGATGTCTCCGGGAACGCCGTAAGCATTCCACGGAGATCAGCACCAGAGGTGGGATAGATGCCGGGCAGATCGGATGAGATGATTGGATTCACACCCTCGACGACGAAGTAGTCCGTGCAGGCACCGATCTTGTTCTGCTCCGGTGGGTTCTCAGTTTTGTTCTGCGTACGATCCGTCTTCGGTGTACTTGGGCAGTTGAACACTTTGAATTGGCTTTGCACCGTGTTGGCATTGGGGATGGCCACACCGGTGTATGTGGTTCTCCGCCACCAGTTTTCGTTCAGGTCGTAATTCGCGTTGCTTATGGCATTGCCTTGTTCGAGGTATGGCAAGACGTCCGGTGCCCAGCTACGCTGCGGAGCGACTCCACGCTTGGAGAACGGAAAGAGCTGGTACGTCGATTCATAGTTGTGGCCTGCAAGTGCCAACTGCTTCATGTTGTTGCTGCAACTCATACGAGCTGCGGCTGCACGTACCTTCTGTACTGCTGGAAGCAGCAAGCCAATGAGGATTGCGATAATTGCAATCACCACCAAGAGTTCAATCAGTGTGAACGCATTGCGGTATCGAGGCATGGTCATTAAGGAACCCAATGTGTCAGGCAACGACATGCGAATGCGATGCCAGCACATTGATCAGCGGTTTTTCACGGAAACATGGATCGCGTAGATCCTCTCTGGTCAATCAACGCGCGGTCTTGATCATTTTTTGTTCATACCGGGGAACATGTGCACGGCCTGATGCACTGTGATACTATTTCGCTAACTCGTGGGGTTTCTCAATGCGTGGTTGCCTTCTTCCGGCTTGCTTCGTTTTGGTTTGTAGTTTTGCTTCGGCACAACAATCCTGGCCACAGTATCGCGGGCCAACAGGTGACGGGCACAGCTCCGCCAAGAGTGTGCCCACCGAATTCAATGAGGAAAAGAACATCCGCTGGAAGACGGAAATCCACGGCAAAGGATGGAGCAGCCCCGTGGTATGGGGTGAACAGGTCTGGCTGACCACGGGTACGGAAGATGGAAAAGAGTTGTTCGTCATCGCCGTGGATCGCAAGACTGGAAAGATCGACCACGACATCAAAGTGTTCACGCCCAAGAACCCGCCGGACTTGCGAAAGTACAACTCACATGCTTCGCCAACCCCCTGTCTGGCCGACGGCAAAGGGTACTTCCACTTCGGCACTTACGGCACGGTGTGCCTCGATCTCAAGACGGCTAAGCCGGTTTGGGAACGGACCGACATTAACGTGGATCACTGGCGTGGGCCAGCCTCCTCGCCAATCATTCATGGCGACCTTCTGTTCCTCACATTCGACGGGCACGACAAGCAATACATCACAGCGATCAACAAAAAGACAGGCAAAGATGTCTGGTTGAAGCCTCGTAACATCAAGTACAGCACGAACGATGGCGACTACAAAAAAGCGTTCAGCACGCCGCAGGTCATCACCGTTGGCAAGCAGGACCAACTCATCTCCAGCGCGGCGGATGCCACGATCGCTTTCAATCCGCAAACTGGCGACGAACTCTGGAAGGTGTACCACGGTGGCATGAATGAAGCTTGCCGACCTGTGTTTGCGAACGACATGCTGTACCTGACGGCGGGTCACAGCAAGATACTTCTGGCCGTGAAGCCGGGCACGGGCGAGCTGACGAGTAAGGACTTTGTCTGGCAGTTCAAGAAAGATGCACCGTCACGGCCATCGCCACTTGCGTTAGGAGATCATTTGTACTTCACTAGTGACGAAGGCGTGGCCTTCTGCGTGAATGCCAAGACCGGCACACAAAACTGGAAGGAACGCCTGGGCGGCCCAGTGACGGCCTCACCAATTCTCGTAGAAGGGAAACTGTGGTTCGCCACCGAGAACGGGCTGATGGAAGTGATTGCTGCCGAGCCGAAGTTCAATCGCATCTCCACCAATAAACTTTCCACAGGTACCAAGGCCAGCCCGGCTGCGGTGGACGACGCGGTTTACCATCGCACCCACACCCACCTGTACGCGATTGGTAAGAAATAACTCTCACCCTCTCCGAGAACCTTCTCCTATGCTTCGCTTTCTACTGCTCACTGCATTGGCGTTCTGTTCAGCACCACTCTCCGCTGCGGACAACTACAAGATTTGCCCGGAAGCCACCGCAAAAGACGGCGTGCCACAAGGCAAAGTGACCGAGTACGAATTCAAAGACAGCAAAGTGTTTAAGGGTACCACCCGCAAGTACTGGGTGTATGTACCGGCCCAGTACGATGGCAAAACCCCTGCTGCACTAATGGTGTTCCAGGATGGCCAGTGGTACAAGGACGGCAAAGGCCAGTGGCGTGTGCCCACCGTGTTCGACAATTTGATCCATGAAAAAGCGATGCCCATCACCATTGGCGTGTTCATTACACCCGGTGAGTTCCCGGACAAAATCGGCCGAGATGGCAAGCCACAGCAAAACCGTAGTTTCGAGTACGACACCCTCAGCGGTGATTACGCCAAGTTCCTCGAAACAGAAATGCTGCCTGAAGTGGCCAAGACCTACAAACTGCGCGACGACGCCAACGGCAGGGCCATCTGCGGCATTAGCTCTGGTGGTATCTGTGCCTTTACTGCGGCGTGGGAACGACCCGATCTCTTCAGCAAAGTGCTGAGCCATGTGGGCAGCTTTGCCAATATCCGTGGGGGCGACAAGTACCCCGGCATGATCCGTAAAGCTCCTGTGAAGCCAATTCGCGTGTTCCTGCAAGACGGCAGTGGCGACCTCGACAACGACCACGGCAGTTGGCCGTTAGGGAATATGCAAATGGCCGGAAGCCTGCGATTCATGAAGTACGACTACAAATTCGCTTACGGCGATGGTGGCCACAATGGCAAGCACGGAGCTGCAATTCTGGGCGAAAGCCTACGGTGGTTGTGGAAGGACTGGGAGAAGGATTTACCGGTTGCAAAGTAAGAAGACTGCGAAAACGTAAAGTGGAATCAACAATCGTGTTGTCGATGTATGGCGAGTGTCACAAGATATCTCGGCTTTGTTCAGTGGAGTTTGCATTGATGCGATTTCAACGCGCCGGTGATGGCGAGCGCACGTTGGCTGTATTTATCGATTTTGAAAACCTCGCGCTCGGCTTCGCCGGCAAACGAGATCGCTTCGAGATCGGTAAGGTTTTGGAGCGGCTTGTCGAAAAGGGCAAGATTGTCACCAAGAAGGCCTACGCCGATTGGAGTCGCTTTGGCATTTATGCCCAGGCGCTTCACGAAGCGGCGATCGAACTGATTGAAATTCCCAAACGATCGATCACCGGGAAGAACTCGGCTGACATCCGCTTGGTGGTGGATGCGGTGGACTTCGCCTACGCCAAAGACCACATCGACACGTTCGTAATCGTCTCTGGCGATTCTGACTTCAGCCCGCTAGTGTCGAAGCTGAAGGAACTCGGCAAGCACGTCATCGGCTTGGGTCTGGTCGAGGCCACGTCGAACTTGCTGCGGGACAACTGCGACGAGTTCATCTACTACGAAGACCTTGATCGCCCGCAATCACTGGGATTCAATGACGCACCGTTTATGCCTGAGGCCAAGCGTAAGGTCTTCGGGTTGTTATTGGAATCGTTAATGGCTCTCCGCCGCGAGAATAAGGAAACCATCTTCTCCTCGATGGCGAAGGACACGATGAAGCGGAAGCGCCCATCGTTCAATGAAGAATACCACGGCTACCGCACCTTTAGCGAACTGCTGGAAGACGCGGCGAAGAGCGGTCTCATCGAACTCGAAAAGAACAAGGGAAGCGGCACCTACGTGATTGTTCGCTTCGGCGGTGAGATGCGTGGTACGCAATTGGCCAGTGGGCAGAACATGCCAACTGTACTACCGCATCCTCAACCGATGACCCCGCCAAGCCGGGTACTGCCACAAGCACAAGTTCAAGCATCACTTCCAGTTGCGCAGCCGGAGCCTCAGCGTCAGGCAGTGAGACCTGCCACGGCACCTGCACAACCATCGCAAGTCTTTCACGCCCCGGCGTCGATGCGTTCGACCGTGCCGCCCGCAACCCCCACACCCGTTGCCGAAACACCAAGGCCGCGACCAACGCAGACTCCTTCTCCTCTATCAGCGGCCAAACCGACGGTTCCACCAAGGCGCCCTGCCCCACCTCCAGTGGAAGTCGATGAAGAATTCGATGATGCACCGAAGTTTGGTCGCTCGCTGATGGACGAACTTGACGACGACGATTTGGATGAACTGCCCAGCTATGGCACTGGGCGGAACAGCCCACCGGCTAACAAGCCACCCGAGCGCAAAGCACGTGCAGCGGCGGAACAGAAGCCAGCACAAAAACCCCGGCAGAGCAAACCGACTTCACCGCCGCCTTCTCCGCCGACTGCTCCAGTTCGACCTGTGAGTGCTCCACCAACTGCTAGACAGGTGAGTTCTCCGCCACCACCTGCACGGCAGGTCAGTCCGCCACCGCCACCGCCGCCGCCGGCACCAAAGCCGAAGCCCAAACCTAATGTTGTTGAAGATGAGGGTTTCGGGGCCGGGCTGGACGATTAAGTGCTACGCTCCAAATGACCCTCTGACTCCCTCCGAGAGATCGCCGTGCCCTTTTTGTTCGCACTGACGCTTTTCATCAGCGCGGCGATTCTATTTCTCGTCCAGCCGATGGTCGGCAAAAAAGTTCTCCCTCTCTTCGGCGGTAGCCCGGCGGTGTGGAACACCTGCATGGTCTTCTACCAAGCCGTGCTGCTGCTGGGCTATCTTTACGCACACAAGCTCACTTCGCTGAAGAGCCAAAAACGACAGATCACCATCCATCTTTGCGTATTGACGTTGGCAGGGGTGCTCATGGCCTTGGCTGCGTGGTTTACGGAGTCGCACACAACAGTTCCGATCCTGACACAGTTCATCCCGCAAGACGATGCCTTCCCGTTTCTCAATGTGCTGGCCACACTTACCATTGCAGTGGGGGTGCCGTTCTTTGCAGTGTCCACCAGTGCGCCATTGTTGCAACGCTGGTTCACGGCAACCGGTCACCCGTCGTCCCGCGATCCGTACTTTCTGTATGCCGCCAGCAACGTCGGTAGTTTGCTGTCACTGCTCAGTTACCCGCTGCTCACAGAACCATTGTTTACTATCACGCAACAAACGTGGATCTTCGCAGGTGGCATGGCCTTGCTGCTGGCATTTACGCTTCTGTGTGCTCGAACAACGTTGAATCCTTTGAAGCCACCAAGCCTGATCGAACAAGTCACAGAATCGGTCTCAGTCAGAACGAAACCGACCGGCAAGCAAACCGCACGATGGGTGGCGATTTCGTTCATACCCTCGAGCCTCATGCTCGGCGTGACAAACCACTTGACCACGGATATTGCTGCGATACCGCTTCTGTGGATCATCCCGTTGGGGCTGTACCTGCTCACGTTCATTGTGGCCTTTGCCAAGGGTGCGCATCACCTGCGCGGGGTTGTTGGCTTGTTGGCCCCGGTGCTTTTGTTACTTTTGCTTTTCACGATGACATCCGGTTTGAAGCTGACGGTGTTCGTGCAGATCATCATGCACCTCGTGGTGTACTTCTTCCTTGTGCTGATGCTGCATCTTGAGCTCGCTGCGTCTCGGCCGAACGTGAAGTACCTCACCAACTTCTACCTTTGGATATCCTTTGGTGGTGTGCTCGGTGGTTTATTCAATGCCTTGCTCGCACCGCTTCTCTTCCCTTGGGCCATTGAATACAGCTTGGCGATGGTTGCCGCTTGCTTCTTTGTCCCAGGTTGGAAAGACAGACCAACCGAAGGACTGAGCGAAAAAAAGATCGAGAGCATGAACATCCGGCGGATCGTAATCGACGCATTGACGTTACCAGTGCTCCTGATCGTGTCGAATATGCTCCTCTCGTTCTCTTACAGCACCAGTGGCGCAAGCTTCGCTGGCCATATTTCGGATGGCTTGACGGCACTGTGCAAATTCGCAGGCCTACAGACTCCGATCAGCACTGGATCGGTCACGACGTTTCTCTTCTTTGCCCCACCATGTCTCCTTGCTTTCTTCACGTTACATCGCCCGATCCGCTTTGGCTTGGCTGTCCTTGGCATCTTCTTTGTCATGCACTACGTCGCCATTACGAACAAATGGGTCATTGAAACCCGTCGAAGTTACTTCGGCGTTTTGCAGATTCGAAAGGATACGATCAACTCGTACGAGTTGAAGGATCCACTTCCCACCGATGAGGATGAGTCACCCAAGCAATGGGTCGAATTTGATGCCATCATGCTTTCCCACGGCACCACCGTTCACGGTCGGCAGTTTGCTGACGACAAAAAGCTACCCGCTGGCGTGAGCAAAGAAACTCCGCTGACTTACTATCACCCCGACGGCCCGGTGGGTGATCTCTTCCGAGATACGTTTTTGAATCACCCGACCGGTGTGCAAGTGGGCATGGTCGGCCTCGGTACAGGCTCCGTGGCGGGGTATATGCAAAAGGGTCAAAGCCTGACCTTCTACGAGATCGACCCGAAGGTACACAAGCTCGTCGAGACTCCGCAGTACTTTAGCTACTTCAGTAAAGCAAAAGAACGCGGGGCCAACATTGATGTCGTTATCGGCGACGCACGTCTGACATTGGACCGAGCCAAGGACAAGAAGTACCACCTGCTGCTGATTGATGCGTTCAGTTCCGACGCCATACCGATTCACCTGATGACAGAACAAGCCATGCTGATGTACATGGAGCGCCTCACGGACGACGGTCTTCTTGCATTCCACGTTTCAAATCGCTACCTCCGGTTGGAGCCTGTACTTGCTGCCATAGCCGACAAATGCGGAATGACGTGCATGATTCGCACCGATTATTGCGACATCACCACGGATGGCCAAACTTATGCCAACCCAGCCTTTGCACCCGGTCGGACATCGTGTGGCTGGGTGGTGTTAGCAAAGAAGCCGAAGCGGCTTGAAAGCACGTTCACCAACCCGGATTACAGTGCACAGGCCAGTGTCGTTGGTGGGTCAGCCGTCACTAAAGAAGTGCTGTGGCAACCCATCGAGCGAATTCCTTGCGTCACCGCGTGGACGGATGACTACGCCGATGTACTGAGCGTGTTTACCGCACCGGAAGTCATCAAGATGCGGAAGGCTTTGGGCTTCAAAACGCTGGACGACAAGTGACGACGAAGCAAGTGTTGATCGTCGGTGCAAGCGGCCGGGCAGCGGCAGCAAGTGCCATCCGCGCAGGACTACAACCAACGGTCATCGACCTTTTTGTTGATGACGACACACAACGTTTGGCCGAAACCTATCGCTGCCAGGATTACCCCGCCGACTTCGTTCCACTGTCCAAGTCTCTACCGCGAATGCCTTGGTTCTACAGCGGCGGACTGGAAAACCATGCGGACGTGGTAAATGCGATTTCCGAGCATCACAAGCCGCTGGGCAACCTTGGCGATGTCCTCAGGCAAGTCCGAGATCCTTGGTATCTCCAGCAACTCGGCGATCAGTTTGCTCGTATTGAGCAGATTGGTTCGCATACGCCGATGCTCCCAAGTGTTCGCAAGCCATTGCGTGGTTCCGGAGGCACCGGCATTCGCTTCGCCCATGTAACGGATCGTTGTAACGAGCCTGGCTACTACTATCAGCAATTCATCGACGGCGAATCTTTCTCGGCCATCTTTCAGGCTACTGTTGACAACGTAGTGTCGCTGGGTGTGACCAAACAGCTCATCGGCACTCCGTGGCTCCACGCCAAGCCGTTCCAGTATTGCGGGAACATCAGTCAACCCTGGGAACTCGAACCGCTTGGTTCCTTGCCTACGACCCTCGTAGAACGCACTGGCCTACGAGGCTTGTTCGGTATCGATTTCTGCGGTGAACCACGCCGAGTTCTCGAAGTAAATCCACGCTATCCGGCATCGCTTGAGGTGCTTGAACTCGCCACAAGTAACTCCTTGCTGTTTCGAACCATACGCCCGGATCCGGCACGGCGTGTAGTCGGTAAGGCGGTCTACTACGCCCCTTTTGAAATCCGGATACCGAGAATCGGCCCATGGTCGGACGAGTTCACGCACACATTCGATCCGCGGCGTGTGCCCGACTATGCCGACATACCTCACGAGGATACGCTCGTCGCGCAAGGTGATCCGGTACTGACTTTGTTTGCTGAAGCAGGCACCGAAGCCGGCACGTTACGTATCCTGAGAGAAAGGGCAGCATCGCTTAACGACTTCTTTGGTTGCAACTTATGAACCTGAATCAACGGGCATGGAAACTGGCCGATGACATGGAACAGAGGGCTGAGGAACTCCGGCTGAAGGTGAGCCACGTTGCGGGTACGCGGGTGATCGAAGTAAGTAGCAGTGGTTTGGCGGGCGGGCTGATGTTAGCTCGCATCTGCATGGCCGATCTTGCCGATGTGCATATTCAAGCGGACAACGATGTGCTTGAAGTGTGCGTCTCGACCGATCATCCCGTACTGAGCTGCCTCGGTTCGCAGTATGCGGGCTGGCAGGTCATTTCCGAGAAATACTTTGCAATGGGTTCTGGCCCGATGCGGGCTGTGGCCAACCGGGAAGCGGTGATTCAACACCTGCATCTTCAGGAAACGAGCGACTGTGCAGTAGGGGTACTGGAAACACACAAGCCACCCTCCGAAGAAGTTGTAGCCAATATCATCGGCAAGCTTCCCTCGGACGTGGCGAAACTCACGTTACTCTTCGCCCCAACCAACAGCCTCGCCGGATCGATCCAAGTGGTTGCGCGTAGTATCGAAACCGCGCTGCACAAACTGCACGAACTCAAGTTCGATATGAGTACCCTGCGAAGCGGTTTTGGTACTGCCCCGCTGCCACCAGTGGCGAAGGACGTGATAGGTGGGATCGGCCGGACAAACGATGCGATCCTTTATGGTGGCCGCGTGACCTTGTGGGTCGATGCGGAGCAAGATGTCATTGATGCCATCGGCCCGCAGGTGCCGTCAAACTCGTCACCGGAGTACGGCTCCCTCTTTGGGGAATTGTTCCAGCGGTACAACGGCGACTTCTACAAGATCGACCCACACTTGTTTTCTCCAGCACAAGTGACGTTCATCAACTTACGCTCGGGCATCAGCCGAACCTTCGGTCATATGGAACAGGAACTGCTAAAGAAGTCTTTCACGGGGTCGGCAACGTGAACGTGGCGATTCTCTCCGGCGGCACCGGTTGGCACGTGCAAGACCTCCTGCGTGCAGCGCATCAACTCGGCATCTCCGCAGTAGCACTCGACTTCCGCACCTTGAGCAGTGGCTGCCCTGCTCCGCCACTGTTTCGCGATTCACTTGCTGACTGTTCTGGCGCTATCGTTCGCACCATGCCCGGTGGCTCGCTGGAACAAGTTGTCTTGAGGATGGACATTCTGCACGCAGCAGAGGCTCGCGGCATGACCCTCGTGAACCCTCCGCGTGCCGTTGAAACTTGCGTTGATAAGTTCCTCACGAATGTTCGGTTGCATCACGCGGGGTTGCCGGTGCCGAGAACGATTGCCTGCCAAACGGTGCAAGACGCGATGCAGGGATTTGATCAGCTTGGCAGCAATGTGGTGGTGAAGCCGGTCTTCGGGTCGGAAGGTCGTGGCCTGATCCGCTTGACGGATGTTGAACTCGCATGGCGCACCTTTCAGGCCATCGAACAAACCGGTGGCGTGCTGTACCTGCAAGAGTATCTCGATCATCCCGGCTGGGATGTACGGGCCTTCGTATTGAATGGTGAAGTCATCGCTTCGATGAAACGCACAGCTAAAAACGACTGGCGAACTAACGTAGCCCAAGGCGGCAGCGCGGAACCAATCACACTTGCATCAGCAGAAGCGACGCTCGCCATCCGTGCTGCTGCGGCAACGGGGGCCATCGTGGCAGGGGTCGATTTGATACAGAATGAATTGGGTGGATGGTTCGTGTTGGAAGTGAACGCTGTTCCGGGCTGGAAGGCTCTCTCGCAAGTTTGCGAAATTGATGTGTCAGTGGCGATCTTCAGCTACTTGAAGGAGGTCGCCGCGTGACCAATTCGCAACTTTATCAGCTTGCGTGTACCTGGGAGGTGCTGGCCCGCAAGGTTGGCAATGTCCACCCGAAGTCGAGTTTCGCCAACGCCACAGCCTACGATTTTTTGATCAGTGCCATCGCCTCTGCCGATGTGTTGTGCAACCCCCTGTCACCGAGTGTTGCCGACAACATCTACGGTGCTGTCGTTTGCACGCAGGACGTGGTGAAGCACAACACGAACCTTGGTATCCTGCTCTTGTTGGGGCCATTGGCTTCCATCCCCAAGCATGTTCAATTGCTACAAGAACTTCCGAAGTTATTGAACTCTTGGTCGGTGAAAGATACCGACACCATCTATCGCGCTATCCGACTAGCCAAACCCGGTGGCTTGGGCACAAGTCAGGATCAGGACGTTGCCGAAGTACCGACGGTGACCTTGCGTGAAGCCATGCAACTGGCTGCCGAGCGCGACATGATCGCCCGGCAGTACGTGACGGACTACCACGATGTCTTCCACTTTGGTGTTCCTACTTTGCTCGAAGCCTTCCAACACTTTGGGTGTGTAGAAGCAGCGATCATCGAAACTCAGCTTCGTTGGCTGGCCGAGTACCCGGACTCACTCATCGCCCGCAAATGCGGTCACGGTATCGCAGCAGAAGTACAAGTTCAGGCGCGAGAAGCCCTGCACATTGGTGGCTTGGCCACGCACCAAGGTCGCGTTGCCGCTTTGGCGCTCGATGCGTCGATGCGAGTCGATGGACACCGCAAGAACCCCGGCACCACGGCCGATCTCATCGCAGCCTGCCTGTTCATCGCACTGCGTGACGATAAGCTGAAGCCCAGTTCCCCCTTCGTGTGGGACGTTCCTGATTGGTTGTAACTGCATGGCCGTTGAGCGATATAGCGTTCGCGTGACGAAGGATTATCTCATCTTCTGCTGCGCGCACTTCATCACCTATGAAGGCGATGACTGCGAACGATTGCATGGCCACAACTACCGCGTGGCCGTCGAAGTGGATGGCACGCTCGACGAAAATCATTACGTCTTCGACTTCATCGCCCTCAAGAACCTCACCCGCAGCATCGTGAATGAACTCGATCATCACATGCTGGTGGCGATGAAAAACCCGAAACTACCAGTCACGGTGACAGGCAATCGCGTTGTGGTTCGCTTCAGTGAAAAGTACTGGGACTTCCCGAAAGAAGACTGCGTACTTCTGCCCATCGAGAAGACCACGGCTGAGTTGCTGGCCAAGTGGGTAGCCACGAGGTTGCGTGACGAGTTGAAAACCAAACGTGACCTCATTCCGGATGTGTTGCGGGTCGAGGTGGAAGAAAGTAATGGCCAGTTTGCAATGTACGAGTGGAGACACACGGCGTGATCGTGGTGAAGGTGGGTGGAAGCCTCTACTCCGAGCCTGGGCTTGGCCCAGCCCTACGGGTTTGGCTGGCGACGCTGACAGAACCCGTTGTCGTGGTGCCGGGTGGTGGAGGCTTCGCCGATGCGGTGCGCGAACTGGATGCTGTTCACTCGCTTTCGGAAACCGAATCGCACTGGCTGGCGATTCAATCACTTTCACTGGCCCGCCACTTCTTGCAGTTGTTGATTGGCCAGGATGTGCCAATTCTCGATTGTTATGAGTTCTTTCAAAAGCACGATCTCACCCCGCATTCCTGGGCCGTCACATCGGATAGTTTGGCCTTGGCGTATGCTCAACATCAGCAGGCAACCAAGCTTGTGCTGCTGAAGTCGGTGTCGCTGCCGCATGGCTGCACCTGGCCGGAGGCCGCGGCACTTGACCTTGTTGATGAGGATTTCCCCAACAGGCTCAACCGCCAGCCCCTACCCGTTGAACTCATCAACTTCCCGGAGTGGATGAAACAATCGTGCTGATTACGCGTTGCAACCTGTCATTCTAACTCGACTCATCGTGTCCACGGGATATGGGTACCCCCCGCTGGACGCGCGCCACTCGGCTGGACGAACGAGTGTTGTGCTCTACTGTCCAGTGAATCTTGGCGAAGCGTGGTGTTTTCGGGTGTTTTTTGACACAAGAGCTTGGAGCGAATTGGGTGGATACCATGTCAAGAACTCACGATAATGGCCTCAAGGAAAAAAGAGCAATAGAAAAGGTGACTGTCCCCTTTTATGTTCAGCTGACCAGCTGAATCTGCTCGCATCGTGGTGCTTTCGGGTGTTTGTAACACAAGAGACTTGGAACGAAGTGGTGGATACCATGGGATGAGCTCACGATAATGGACTCGAGGAAAAAGACCGCAATAGAAATGGTGGCTGTCCCGAATGGCACAAAGTTAAGCCTCTTCCACCGTCATTTGTAGTCGTTTTTGCAGTTCTTGGCGGGGTTTTCTGAGCAGGTCGTACTCTTTGGGTCGGCGTTTCCTCGCCCGAGGTTCCACCCGGTTCGGACGGTGT
>JBBRME010000112.1:0-14258 GCA_038230995.1 Gemmatales bacterium | reverse complement strand
GCCGAGGCCGCGGAGCATGTGGCCAAGGCCCTGACCCTCTGGCAGAGCGATGGCGCCAGCGATCCATCGTTCTGGCGGAAACACCGCGATGGCTTCCGCACACCCGCTGCCTATTCGCAAGTGGTGGAAGCACTGCTCGACCACGGCGATGCCCGTGCTGCATTGGCCCTGCTAGTCACGTGGTTGAGCGAATCGGACACCGTGCCACTGCAAGACCCCAGTGCTTCGTTCTTCCGCCTTGTGTTCCGCTGGATGCGCTACACCAGCAACGCGACAAACATTCCACTTCCGGAACGCCAACTGCTGATCCGTCGGTTCTTTGAATTGTTGGAAGCCAACGCCGATGACCGCTGGGAGACGCCGAACCTGATGCTCTCCAAGGGCAAGGGTAAGGGCAAGACCGTCGCCCTTGATGATGATGAGGACGACGACAGCGAATTGGAAGACGACGATAGTTTCTCCTCCGCCTACGAAGAGATGACGTTTCAGGACTCTGCTGACGACGGTGTGGATGGAAGCGTTGCCGACACCGGTGGGCCTGCAAGTAAAGGCGACTTCCCGCTGGAAGGCCAACTCGAAACCACGTTGCCACACCTGCGCTTCCTCGCCACGGTGGCTCGCTTGTGGCGCTTAGCGGCCCGACCGGACATCCTCACCAACGTCACCGACGAAGGCAAATCTCTGCTGGCCGGTTGGCTTCGCCATGCCCGCACGTGCTTCGCCAAACTGTGTGTGCTGACGGATCAGATCCATGCGATTGAAGTACCCGAGGCCATCGGTGGTGTGGACGTCATCACCGAGTTCGACCGTCGCCGTGGGGTGAAAGCTCAACTGCTGGATGCCACGGTGCAAACAGCGGTGGAGATGGCCGCTGCTGCACGGTTGCTTGCTGCCCTGTTGCCCAAGCCGCAGGAGTTGCCCGGTGGCGAAGGTTCCCTTGGCCCGACCGCCCGGCTCAACGCCTGGGAAGCCGCAGCCATGCAACTGGAGCGGGCCATTGCCTTGGGTGATCGACCCAAGATACGCAAAGTGTTGTCGCACTTCATCAAGCTCTTCCGGCATGAGCCGTTGCTGGTCTGCCCGCCATCGGACGGCGGTGCCCCGGCGCAGGCCATACGAGCACAGATCGCCCAGCAGATGATGGAGTCGTTGTTGGCTCGCTTGCCGAAGTTGGGACTGCTGAGAGAAACGTTCCACCTGACCAAACTGGCCCGGCAGATGGAACGAAACGACATCCCGGAAGGCAAACGGATCAGTTCGTTCGATGTGCTGTTCCGCACAGCGGTGAGCACCACGGTTGACGCCATCCTCACTTCGGCACGCGACTGGGGTGACGACGCCCACGAGGACGGCCCACTGGCCGCATCGCTCAAGCTCATCGGCGAGAGCTACGAGAAACTGTGGAGAGATCATTCGCAGTCGCTGCGGTTGTCGTCGCTGGAAGCGGTGCTGGATCAATCTGAATGGAGCGAACTCAGCGAGTTCATCCGCAAGTATGGCAGCGACCTCTTCACCGTGCGGTTCCTCACCACGGCCAATGTGCGTGGCATCCTAGCCCAAGGCACACAAGACTGGCTGCACCGACAGGCAATCGAATACGAGCCGGACGGCGTGACGGAATCCAAGCTGTTTGAAGAGTGGATGGAAGAGGGCTTCGACCGTACCTCTGCGGCCCGCAGTGTTGAAATCGTGCTGTCGAGCTTGTTGGAGCACTACGACGAGTACCGCGATTACAACACCACCACCACGCAGTCGGACTACGGCGAGAACCTGTACATCCTGCTCGATTTCCTGCGATTAAAAGTGGCCTACGACCGCTATGCCTGGCGGATGCGTCCACTCGTGCTGGCCCACGACATGCTGTGCAAACGCGGTTACGACCGCCTGGCATCCAAGTGGCGCGAGTTCATGACGGCACGTACCAGCAAGATCGCCGAGGAACTGCTGACTGACCTAACCTCCCGCGAACAGGAACATGGCCTGAAACTGCGCACGGTGCGGGATCGCTTGGAAGAACGCTTCGTGCAGCCATTGAAGATCGACCAAGCCGCGGCACGCATCGGGCGTGCTGCCTCAGCGCGGCGCGATGGCCAACCGGAAGACAATCCTTCGTTCCAGAGCCTGCAAGCTGCTATTCAACCGATGGCCGATAAACCAGCCGGCGTGGGCCTTGATGTGCCTGCCTGGGTACGTCGGCTGGAAGATGAACTTCGCCAGGTGAAGCTGCTTGACCCTGATGAAGACAGCGAAGAAACGCCTGCTTCCACAACCAATGACGACTACCCAAGCCTCACCACGCAAGCCCTCGACTTCGAGGACTTCCGCCTGCAAGTGCGCGACTGGGACAGCCCGTTGTCCAACGACTAACTCTTGAACTTTAAGGCCAACTTATGCGAAGCCTGCTGGTCGGTGTGCTGATAGTGTTGGCCGGAGTTTGTTCTGCTGCCGAGCCGGTCAAGCTCTCTACGCAACTCAAGACCATCATCGACGCCCACAAGGGTAAAGTCGGCTTCGCCTACAAGAACCTGTCCACCGGCGAGCACTGGGAACACAACGCCAATGAAGTGATGGAGACAGCCAGCCTCATCAAACTGGCCATCATGGTTGAAGCCTATCGCCAAGCTGATGCTAAGAAACTCGACTTGACCAAGACCATCACGCTGACCAAAGAAGACAAGGTTCAAGGGGCGGGCATCCTCACGCAGCACTTCTCCGATGGTTGCACACTGGCCCTTAAGGACATCATCCGCCTGATGATGGTCTACTCCGATAACACCGCCACGAACATGGTGCTGGATCAGGTGGGTATCAAGAATGTTAACGCCACGATGAAGGAACTTGGCTTCCCAGAGACCCGCATCAACGCGAAGGTGTACAAGGGCAGCACCACAAGTGTTGATCCGGAACGTACCAAGAAGTATCAACTCGGCAGTACCACGGCGGCCGACACACTGGCCCTGATGGAGATGCTCCACACCGGTAAAGCCGCGAGTGACGAGAGTTGCAAATTGATGCTGGAACACCTGAAACTGAATGACGACACCCAGATGCTGGTGCGAGGCCTACCGGAAGGGACGGTGATCGCCCACAAGACCGGGGCAACGAACAAGGTGCGTACCGAAGCGGCCATCATCTACGTGCCCGACCCCGCCGATAGCACCAAGAAGAAGACGATCCCCGTGGCAGTGTGCGTGCTGACGAACCAGAACGAGGATGTCCGCTGGCTCAAGGACAACACGGCGCAACTGACGATCGCGGCCATCGGCAAGGGGATCTACGAGGAGACGAAAAAAGAGCCGCGCACGAAGTAAGGTTGATTCGTGCACGATGGCTTGCAGAAAGGTATGAGTTTGACCTGGCGTGACAGGTATATTAGTCGAGCCAAGGGCTGGGCGGAATCCCCTCTACACATACCGCGGAGAATCCACCAAGCTAAAGACAAGAAATTCTTCGCCGGTGATGGTGCTGATGTCATGGTGCATACTCAGCACTTTTACGCCCGTGACCTCGTATACCAGCGATTCCAACATCGGGCGGGCCAATTCCACCAGTTGCTTTCGTGTCTGTTTAATGAGATCACGGCCTTTCTCTGGTGAAGATGATTTGCCGAGTTGCCGCTCGGCCAACGTCAATGTGCCGTGAATCCGCACTACCAATAGGTCTTTGATCATGTGTGAGCGAATGTGGCTTGAGCGCACTCCCATGTACTCTTCTTGAAATCTCATGATGCCTTCGCAGATCGCTGCCTCACTTTCTGCCAGCGTTAGCGTTTTCGATTCACGATCATTCCTGATTTTTCTTGCTTCGCCGATGGGTAGTCGGTCTTGCTTTACGGGAGTTCCGTTTTCACTTCGGGGCTTTAACGCTGGCCGGGATGACAGCAACTTGACGCCGTTCAAGACGCCTTCCATGTCTTTGAGCGCAACAGGCTTCGCGAGCACAGCATCGAACCCCGCCTTCTTCGCCAACGTCCTATGTCCCTCATCGGCATGACCTGTGATTGCAACAATCTTTGTCTGAGCAAATGCCGGTGTCTGACGGAAGCGTTCAGCAAGAGCGCAACCATCCATGTCCGGCATGGCGAGGTCGATCATCATGAGATCTGGCCGAAATACTGTGGCAACGTCGAGTGCCTGACTGCCACCATAGGTCACATGCACTTGGTTGCCCAAGGCTTCCACCACCAAGCCCAAGGCGTCAGCACCGTCTCGATTGTCATCAACAATGAGTACTCTCATTTTTGACTTGATTGCTAGCATCAGGCTCTCTCCGAGACAGTGAACAGAATTTCCTTGATCTTCATGAAGTCGGCAGGTTTCACCAAGTGATGATTGAACCCAGCCTCATCCGACCGTAGCAGGTCAGCCGCACGACCGTAGCCAGTCATGGCGACCAAGACGATATTCTTGAGAGTGGATTGCGCACGGATAGCTTTCGCGACTTCGTACCCATCAAGTCCCGGCAATCCGATATCCAAAAACACGACGTGTGGCTTGTCCTTCATGATGGTCTTGAGTGCGGTTGGGCCGTCGTAGGCCAATTGCACTTCGTGCCCCGTTGCTTCCAGCAGTAACCCCAACGATTGAGCCGAATCCGTGTTGTCGTCCACAACCAGGATTCGCAATGCTGACACACTCGATACAGGTACGATCTGTTTTGGTAATGGCGGCGAGGTTGCAGGAGCAAACATGATTGGCAGATGCACAATGAATTCACTCCCCTGCCCCAGTGTGCTGGTAACCTCGACTTTCCCATGGTGCATTTCAACGAGCCTTTGCACCAAACTGAGGCCGATCCCTAAGCCGCCTTGTGAGCGATCCAGTGATCGTTCCGCCTGCGTGAAAAGTTCAAAAATATGGGGGAGCAATTCGGCAGCGATGCCGACCCCTGAATCACGCACCCGCAGCACCGCCTCATCTCCGACCCGCTGAACCGATATCGCAATTGTTCCGCCATTCGCTGTGTATTTGGCCGCATTGTTCAGCAAATTGACGACGACTTGTTCGAGCCGAGCCGGGTCGGCGTAGACCCAGATTGGTTGCGGTGATACGGAGACGATCAGTTCGTGATGGTGCTGATTCATCAGCGGGCGTGCTGTCTCAGAACCGCGTTCCACAACTCCATTCAGTCCGACTCTTTCAAGCTTAAGGTTTATTTTCCCCGTAGTAATTCGAGAAACTTCCATCAGATCATCAATCAATCTGGTCAGTTGCACCACTTGCCGTTCGATGATTGTGCGAGCCTGGTGCTGGAGTTTGTCTTCATTCTTCTGAAGACTTAAAATTTGCACAGCGTTGGTAATCGGGGCCAATGGGTTGCGAAGTTCATGACTGAGCATCGCCAGGAATTCGTCCTTGCGGCGATGCAGGTTTGCTAACGCCTCGGTTTGCTCGAGCATCTGTTTTTCCAACTTACTGCGTTCGGTAATGTCTCGAATGTTGCACTGGATCACTTTGTGATGGTCTTCCAGATAAGCGTTGGCGACGACTTCGATCTCGACTCGAAGACCTTGGTTGGTTTCGAGCGGCAGATGTTCGTAACGAATGTATCCAATGTCTTGGAGTGTTCGCACAGCGGCTTCGTTCGCAGCCTTATCGCTGAACAGGCCGATCTCCCAAAGTTCCTTGCCCAAGAAGTGATCATGTGAGTAACCCAATAATTCGCTCATGAACGGGTTCGCATCGGTGATTCGCCCAGACTCCGTGTCAAGAATGAGGATGCCATCTTTGGCCGTCTCGAACAGCCGACGATAACGGATCTCCGAATCCTTGAGTGCAAGTTCGATCAGCTTCAAGTCGTGGATGTCGGTGTTGGCTCCCACCCACATGACAATCTGCCCTGCATCGTTCCGCATCGGCACCCCGCGGCTGATGTGCCAGCGGTACTCACCATCGGCACGTCGAAATCGACTTTCGTGTTCGAATACTTCACTCGATTTGATGGCCTTCAGCCATTCTCGTAGGTGTTCGTCCAAGTCATCAGGATGGATGAATTGCATCCACCCGAAATCTTTGATTTGCTCAAACGTCAGCCCGGTGTACACCATCCAATGCTGGTTGAAGTAGTCCAAGCTACCATCAAGTTTGGCGGTGAAGACCTTTTGCGGTATCGAGTCCAGTAAGAGCCTCTGAGGCTGTTCCTTTTTTTGCAATTCGACTTCCCAACGCTTACGCTCGGTGATGTCCTCAATGGCGAGCAGGATGAGTTTGGGGTGTTCTTCAGCGGACTTAAAGCGTCGGGCGTTGAGCAGCATGATTTTCTGGCCAATCACCGGGAAGTCGTGTTCCATTTCAAAATCGAGAACGGGCTGATGGTTGGAGAGTACTTCATCCAGAAAAGCACGCAGTCGAGGGATGTTCCATTGGCCGTTGCCCAGGTCAAAGATGGAACGGCCTTCGGTCGCTTCTCGTTCGACATTGAAGACCTCGTAAAAGGCCCGGTTCGCTGTCTTAATCTGCAAGTTGTTGTCAAGAACGAGAAACGGTTCTCGCAATGTCTCAATGATGTTTTCAGCATAATCAAGAGCAATTTGTATAGCCCGCTCTTGGCGGTTGATTTCTGAAATGTCGCGGAACACTAACACGGACCCAGTCAGCACACCCAAGTTATTGCGAATCGGAGTCGCGCTATGGCCAACAGAGCCAATTGGGTATTCTTTGCCATCTTTGGCAATGAGCAAAGTGTGCTTCGGGAGTTCAACGTTGACACCGTCCCGAACCGCGCGAATGGTGGGACTCTCGATGATCGTTCGAGTTACCGTATTGACAATCTTGAAGATCTTCTTGAGCGCGATACCCACGGCATCGGTCTGACTCCAGCCGGTTAAGGCTTCAGCGACCAAGTTCAGCGACGTGACCAAACCTGCCGTGTCGATGGTAATGACCGCATCACCAACGCTGGCTGAGTGGCTCAAAAGCCAATCCATTTTGAACGGCGAGGCTTCTTCAAGTCGAGGATCCGGCATTCGATTCTCTCTGATGATGTCCGTCAACGCCGTTGCTACATGAGCCAGCGTTGTTTGTTGCCTAGAACGAAAAAAGCCGACGTTTCCAACACCTTGTAGGGGCGTGGTCACGTCGGCTAATTCAACGACAGGCCTCCCAGCTAGTGCGGGCTGCCCTTCATTTCATCTTCCATCAGATCAGAGTATACCTCCCTGAGCGGTAAAATCCAAACGTATTGCTTGACATCCTTGAAGTACAAGCTGATGGATTGGAACCAGATTTTCTGGTGCCTTAGCTACGTAGTATCCAATCGTTTAAAGCCAAGCGTGCAACTCTGGCTGAACGCTACCAGCTTTCAGACGCAATACTCCCAGAGAATCTGAACAGGGGAAGTAATCCCTTCACCGATCTATCTCGCCCATCACAATGTCGAGGCTGCCGACGATGCTGGGTAGGTCGCCGATGAGCACTCCCTTGCAAAGCTCCTCCACCATGCTCAGGTTGCTCAAGCAACCGGAGCGAGCTTTCACCCGAAGCGGCACGTTTTCTTTCGACGCCCGCCCGACAACGTAGAAGCCGATCTGCCCGCGTGGGGCCTCGGTTTCCACGTACACCTCACCAGCCGGGATGGTGCGTGCTGGTTCAACGCGATGGCCACCCGTGGCGGTGCGATACTTCACTATGGCTTGTTCAACGATGCTGATACTCTGCACCACTTCCATCATGCGGCAGTAGAAGCGGTGCCAGCAATCACCAATCACCGCTTCACGCGGGGCACGATCAAACGGCGGTAGCGGCACATCAAACGTGTAGTTCTCGTATCCGGAGTACGGCTCGGTCTTGCGCAAGTCCCAAGCAGGATCGCCTTGTTTGCTGTTCAAACTCGCCCGCAGCACCGGGCCGGTACACCCATAGTTGATGGCCAAGGCTTTGCTCAGCACGCCCACGCCTGCGGTACGCTTCACGAAGATTTGATTGTCGGTCAGCAGGGCGTGGTATTCGGGGATGCGTGGTTTGAAATCGTCAAGAAACTTCTGGCAGCGCTCCAGCCAGCCCGTCGGTAGATCATCGTGGGCACCACCGATGGTGAGGAAGCTATAGGTCAGCCGTGCCCCGCAGACTTGCTCAAACAGATCGAGAATCTGTTCGCGTTCGCGGAAGGCATAGAGGAACGGGCTGAAGCTGCCGAGGTCGAGACCATACGCCCCCATGCCCACCAAGTGCGAAGCGATACGGTTGAGTTCACACAGCAACACACGGATGACCTGTGCTTTCTCAGGAATCACCAAGCCGCACAGTTTCTAAATGGCTAGCGAGTAACCGAGGTTCATGTTCATCGCGGCGAGGTAGTCCATCCGATCCGTGTACGGGATGAACTGAATCGGCGTGACGTTCTCGCCGATCTTCTCAGCACAGCGGTGCAGGTAGCCCAGGTGCGGCACGACGCTGGACACCATCTCACCGTCGGTTTTTAGAACCAAGCGCAGCACGCCGTGCGTACTCGGATGCTGCGGCCCCATGCTTACCAGCATCTCATCCGTGCGGACGTCGAACTCGACTTCGTTAGCTTCGGCAATCATGATCCATACCTGCGTCGTGCTTTGCTACACTACGATCTTCACTACCCAACTTCGACCAACATGGCCAAGCTGTACTTCTACTATTCGACGATGAACGCGGGCAAGTCTACATCGCTGTTGCAGGCGGCGTACAACTACGCCGAGCGCGGCATGACGACATTGTTGTTCACCGCCAATCTTGATCAGCGGGCCGGCGGAAAGATTAACTCGCGGATCGGCCTCAATGCATCGGCGGAGCGGTTCGACGAGACAACGGATTTCGTTGCGCGCTGTACGGTGAAACCACATTGCGTGTTAATTGACGAAGCACAGTTTCTCAGCCGTGTGCAAGTTCAACAGCTCACGTACATCGTAGATGTCCTGAACATCCCGGTGATGTGCTATGGCCTGCGTACGGATTTTCTTGGCGAGTTATTTCCCGGTAGCCAAGCACTGCTTGCTTGGGCGGATTCGTTTGTTGAACTTAAGACGATCTGCTTTTGCGGACGCAAAGCCACGATGGTCGTGAGGGTACTACCAACGGGTGCTATTGAGCGATCCGGCGTGCAGGTGGAAGTCGGCGGGAATGATCGTTATGTGTCGCTTTGCCGAGGACACTTCCGCGAGTCATTGGAGACTGGCCGGTGTGCGGGCTGGATCGATCAGGCGTCTTGATGGACGACTGGCTTTCGTTTCTTCCGCAATCGTGTTCCGGCAAGCATCGCCAAGCCGGTACCCAAGACGAACAACGTTGCCGGTTCAGGCACACTATTGACGCTCGGTGGATCGTAGGGAGGAGCGGTTGGGGGCAGTGGCACCAATGGATTGATGAGCCGTTGCTCGGACTGGACAGGCGGTACCACAATGTTAGAGCCAGGCCAGCCAGCCCAGTAAAAGGCGGACGCTGATGAAGTCGTAACGACAATTCCGAGCATTGCTGCTGTCAGTTGTTTCCAGCCACCGCATCGCATGACATCCACCTCGAATTTCGACGCAACACTTCACTGAGGCGACGACGCCCCATCGCAAGTAATGAAGAAGTCCCATAAGTAACGATGGCCGTCAACCCGAAGTGCGGTGGGCGGAGTATCGCGCAAAAGACAACGGCCAGCAGAGCTGGCCGTTGTATTGGATGGGTCATCGGACAAACTTACTTCTTATCCGAAACATAATCCTTCAGGCTGCTTTGCACGTTTGTGGTTTGCGACTGATTCAGGTTCACCGTGGTCTCGGTGTTGCCAATCGCCACGTTCAATGTGCCCGTCATCGTCACTTTCAATTCAGACTTCACGAGCAGGCCGGTCTTGGCGTCGTACAGGAAGTACCCTGGAGTCGGCTGGACGGTTTTGAGTTCACCACCTTTGATCCGGAAGAGCAGGCCATCAGCACCGTCGCTCGGTGCTTTGTACGTCAGCTCGCTGGACACTTCGACACGTTCCAGTTCCTTCTGTTCCGGGTCTTTGCCTTTGTAGGTAAAGGTCAAGGCGCGTTCGTAGTCACCAATTGGCCCCAACTTCAGCGGGCTGCTGCGTTTCCAAGTTTCGCCGACGCCTTTAGGTGCTCCTGGGGTCAGCCCTGCCAGCGGGTCACTCATTTCCTTCATGGCTTCGTTGGTCAGGATCTTCTTCAGCAGTTGTTCCATCTGCTGGTTGGCGGCACCCAAGTTCTTGAGGAGGTTTTCCTGCCCCTCCACCTTTTCTGGCAGCATGTTCTCGCCGAAGGTCACGGTGAAGTCCGAGCCAACGAGGTTCTTGAGGAAGTCGTTCAGACCGGGGTTGTTTGCGTTCGGTTGATCCGTCGTGCTGTCGTAGTTCACTGGGTTATTAGCAACGTCGACCTTCAGTTTCATGCCACGGATCGTGAGCTTGCAAGTGGCTTTTTTGTTTTCGATCTTCAGCGGTTCCCACTTGAAGAAGAAGGTCTGCGAGTGCTTGAGCTTCATCTCCTGCCCGCCTTGCACCTTCACCGTCTGTTCCACGTCGGTCGTCACTTGCTGATAAAACGGCGTGCCCACGGTAAAGATTGGCTCAAACTTCAGCTTACCATCGGCAACCGGTGCCGGTGCGGGAGCAGGTGTCGGCGCTGGTGCTGGTGCTGGTGGTGCTTTTTCAGCGGGCTTTTCGGCAGGTTTCGCTGCAGGCTTTTCCGCTGCTTTTTCAGCAGGTTTGGTTGCGGGTGCTTGGGCCACCAATACGGTGATGCCCGCCGTTAACGTGAGAGCCGCCAGGGCCATCGCCGACTTCCGAATTGCCATCACAACGTGCCTCCACAACCGCCAAAAGCGGACGAATCGTTCAAGTAGTGTAGTCAGTGTTTCTAGGAGAGCTACCCCAAGTGACAAGACAAAGAAGCGTAATGGAATCAAACCGGGTAGGGCGGTCGCGGCTTGAAGCGTAGGGCACTCAGCAGGCGAGCGACCCACAACCCGACCTTCAAAGGTCGTCCACTGGTATGTCGGCACAGCCCGCGATACTCGCTCAAAAGTGCGTTCTGCTCGGCAGCCGAAATTTGTTGTGCTTTCAGTTCCGCCGTGACTTCTGCCAGTTGACTGGCCTGCTGTTCCTTGTGTGCCAGCATTTGATCGACTTGGCTTCGTAGCCCTGCTTGCAGGAGTTGGCTTTCTCGCAATGCGGTCGATTGTCGTTCCAACTCCGTGGCGGCTTGTTCCAAAGTTACACAGGCGGCGTGGTTCGCTTCATGGAGTTGTTTGGCTTCAATTTTTAGGCGGTCCACTTCCTCGCGGGCCTCCACCACTTGAGCGACTGCGTTATCGTGTGCCTTTTCCCAGTCTTTCGCCACTTGGCGTTCCGCGACAATCGTTTCCTGCAGTCGTTCCGCCAGTGACAATGCGTTGTCGTGTGCGGTTTTCCATGTGGCGATGTACCCGTGCAGTTCTTGCACTTGCAAATCGAGTTGGTGCGTACGGGCTGGCGTGAAGTTATCAAACACATTCGGCGGTAATCCAAACCGCGTGAGCAATTGGGCATCTTCAATGCGGACATAGAAACGATTCAGGCCATCGAAGTACGCAAAAACATACCTTGCAGCCCGCAACACATCTTCCCACTTGTGATGAGTTGGTACTTGAGTCAAGGATTCCGTTGCTTCGATAACAAGTACTCGCGGGCGGAACCGATTCCAGTCGTTGCCCAAAAGCACCGCACGTTCGTGGCCCTCCACGTCAATGCTGATGAAATCGATGGTAACGTTGTTCGCGTGCTCTTCGAAGATCGACGCAAGTGTCCGCATCGTGACGTTGCAATCTTGTACGTCGTTGGTGTAAGGCTTCATCGGCTCCGTGATCTCGTCTTCAAGAGTCGTCAACCCAGGGCCGGCGGGATACTCGTGCAACACAGCCGTTCCGTTGTGATCCGACACTGCCAACTGGAGGTTGATGTCGTTCGGTCGTGCTGCGGGGAACTTTTGAAAGGTCGAACTTGGTTCAATGTTGATGCCACGCCAACCGCGATCCGAGAAGTGCTTGGTCAGGCTCATAAACTCCGGGTCGTGTGCTCCGACATCAACAAAAAAGCCGTGGGCTACATCATGAAGCACACGGCGGAGGATCACATCTTCGTAGTTCTGGGCGTAACTCACAAACATTGTCGGCTCCCATCAGTGCCGACATTTTAGACAGTTGTCGGCTTATTCCGCAGACTTACCGCGTTTCTTTGGCGTGACGACGGGTGTATCGATGGCTTCGGGCTCCTCACCGTCTTGATCATCCGGGATCGGCACACCGGTCGTTCTCGCCAGGTTCGCTGCCATGATGTCCGAGACAATCTGATCTCGGATCGTGGTGTTCTCACGCAGGTACTTTGCCACATTGTCCTGCCCCTGACCCAGGCGCGTGTCCTTGTAGCTGAAGAAACTACCGGACTTGGCCACCAGTTCAAATTCCTCCACGGCCAGCTTGAGGATATCGGCTTCGTAGTCGATGCCGCGGTCATACATGAGGAAGAACTCGGCCGTGCGGAACGGCGGTGCAATCTTGTTCTTCACCACTTTGACTTTAACTTCCTTGCCGATGGTCTCGCCAGCGTCGTTCTTGAGCGCGTTGGTGGTCACACGGACTTCGAGCCGCACGCTGGCGTAGAACTTCAGTGCCAGTCCACCGGTAGTCGTTTCAGGGTTGCCGTACATCACGCCGATCTTCTGGCGGATTTGGTTGATGAAGATCAAACAGGTTCGGCTCTTGCTGAGTGATGGGTTGATGACTCGCAGCGCCTGGCTCATCAGGCGGGCTTGCATGCCCATACTGGGGTCGCCAATCTCGTTGTTCAGTTCGTTCTTGGGCACCAAGGCGGCCACGCTGTCGATCACAATCAGGTCGACTGCGTTGGACTTGATGAGCATCTCAGTAATGCGGAGGGCTTCTTCACCATAACTTGGCTGGCTGACGAGCAAACTGTCCAGTTGCACGCCCACCTTCTTGGCCCAAGTGGGGTCGAGGGCGTGTTCCGCATCGATGTAGGCCACCACACCACCGGCCTTCTGCACGTTGGCCGCTGCATGGAGGGCAATGGTGGTTTTGCCGGAGCTTTCGGCCCCGTAAATCTCGATCACGCGTCCACGTGGGATGCCTTTGCCACCGAGGGCCACATCCAAGCTAATGCTACCCGTGCTGATGCCTTCGATTTCCTGGGCAGCCACATCGCCCAGTGACATGATGGCACCGTCGCCGAACTCTTTTTGAATCTGGTTGAGTGCAGTTTTGAGATCCCGAGATTCTTTCGCGGCCATGAGACAGTTCCTTACGGCAAGAGGAAAGTAGTATACAGGCGAACACTGACATGGGCCAGCCCACCTATGGGGGAGAACTTAGGCTCGGGGGAACAGTGTTGCTATGTCGGTAGAGAAAAAATTGCGAGGTGTTGAGTGGTAGGCCGGTGAAGAAACCAACTGTAACTGCGATGCGAGGTGAAACGTAGCTGAGCGTGTGCTCATAACCGATCTCGGCGAGATCGGACTACAGGTACCACCGACTTCGCAGTCGTCGACTACGGCTGTAGAACCGACTTCGCCGAAGTCGGTTTCGATGACCTTTCCAAATGTACACCCGATCTCGGCGCGATCGGACTACGCCTGTACCCCGACTTCGCCGAAGTCGGTTAATGCTGTAGCCCCGACTTCGCCGAAGTCGGTTATTGCTTTTCAATCAAGCGGCCGCGCTGGTGGTGCCCTTGGTAACGCTGGCATTTCGAGTAAGGCAATCCCGGCACGGACATTCATGACCTGCACACTCCGCATGTCATTCAGTTCATGATTCTGGCAGGCCTGCAACAGGGCCACGGTCGAGAACGACTTGCCATGTATCTCTTCGAGCTTTTTCAACTTCACAGATGACCAATCGATCCATGAGCAGCCGTGGGCCTTGATGCTGCAGGTCGATTTGCTTCAGACGAAGCACACCTTCGGCCTTGAGCTTATCGCTAACTTGATTGATGCAGTCATCCTGAATACTGAGATAACTTTTGGGATACCGTCAGTTTGAGCATTGAACACGAAGATAAGTGCCTAGTGGAGGGGAAGTTTATCCGGGAAATTACGGAATTTGTGTCGCTACACAAAGACCGCTTACTTCACTTCGTTCCGTGCGCGGCTCATTCTGGAGGAGCCGCGCACGGAACGAAGTGAAGTAAGCGGTTAAATTCATCACTCATCCACCGCGCTCACCTTCTCGTAGCGCTTCTTGATCTTGTCGGCTTCTGCTTTCTTACCGCGTTGGTTTAGGGCTTCGATCAGTACGTCCTTG
>JBBRME010000111.1:0-14412 GCA_038230995.1 Gemmatales bacterium | reverse complement strand
GTGTGCTGCGATGGGCGGAGATGGCGACCGAAAAAACGAAGTACCCGGAGAAGGTGCAACCAGCGAAAGACGTCTACTACTCGGAATCGGTGAAGACAGAGAAGTGAACTACTTCACCTTGTTCACCGGTTGGCCTGTGATGTCATCCGTGCAATTTCTGGTCGCCGAGCGCGGTCCTGTGTTTGTCATCAGTTCATGAAACGTGCTTGACCATTACCGTGAACTCACTGAAACTGAGAATCCCACGCTGGCAAACTCTCGCCCAGTCCGGAACCAACAATTCAGGTATTCCTCATGCGACTTCTCTCGCTCGTCGCGCTCTTGATGATCTCAGCAATGACCGTGATCGCTGAAACACCGTTCACCAAACATGGACGCATTCAAGTGGCCAAGAGTGGCACGCATCTTGAGCACACCGACGGCACGCCCTTTTTCTTCCTCGCCGATACGTGTTGGACTGGCCCGGCTTTCAGCACCGAAAAAGACTGGAACAAGTATCTGCAAGACCGTGTGAAAAAGGGGTTCACGGCAATTCAGTTCAACATGGCTTCGCCGTGGCGGTGTGCCCCAACTGACGCCGAGGGCAACTCGTCGTACACGCTGATGGACGCCAAACTGATTCCAAATGAAATGTTCTACAAGAGGTGCGACGCCCGGTTGAAAGCGATCAATGACGCCGGCTTGCTTGCAGTGCCGATCCTGTGCTGGGCACACCGCAAAGGCGACGCGGGGAAGGAACTGACGGAGGTGCAGATTACCACGTTGGTGAAGTTCGAAGTGGAGCGTTACAAGGACGCGCACGTGTTGTGGATTCTGGCTGGCGACAACCAGTATGGCAAAGACGACACAGTCATGTGGAAGCGAATCGGCCGGGCTGTGTTTGGCAATAAACAGAGTGCCCCGGTGACCACCCACCCGACCGGCGAGAACTTCCCGTGGAAAGATTGGGAAGACGAAAAGTGGCTTACCATGCTGGGCTACCAAAGCGGTCACGGCGACAGTGACAAGTCGCTCAAGTGGCTGACTGCTGGCCCGGTGGCAGAGTACGGCAAACGGAAGGACTTCACGCGGCCGGTCATCAACCTGGAGCCGCCGTACGAGGGGCACAAAGGTTACACCAGCAAGAAGCCGCACTCCGAGGCGAGTGTGCGACGGGCAATCTATTGGAGCCTGCTGAGCGCGCCGGTAGCAGGGTTCACTTACGGCGGGCACGGGGTTTGGAGCTGGCACACCAAACCGGGTGAGGAGCCAACCGATCACAAAGGTAGTGGCGTGGCCAAGGTCTGGAGCGAGGCGCTCGACCTACCCGCCGCCGGGCAGTTGAAGCACGTGCGGACGCTGATGGATGAAGTGAAGTGGACAACACTACGGCCAGCTTCAGGGTTGGTTCAGGTGCAACCCGGTGAAAAAGACCCGGCGAAGTTCATCGCCAGCGCCAGCACGACCGATGGAAACACGTTGGTGTTCTATACCCCGGTCGGTGGGGCGATCCAGGTGACGAATTTCAAGCAGAATCGGGAGCCGGTGATCGAGTGGTTCAACCCCCGCACCGGGGAGAAAAAACCTGGGGACGACAAGTACAAGACGCCGGACGACGGCGACTGGATTCTCATAGTGAAAAAATAGCACTCGTTGTCGACGCTATTCTTACGTCACTTTACCTTCAGTACAGACTGATCTGGGAGTGCGGGGTTGAGTACAGTGCTCAAGCGGTGGCGTTGGTCAGCACCACCTTCACGCGGATCTCACGCATACAGTTTGGCCCAATGCGTTATCTGTGCATTGTATCTGCTTAGGCCTAGCGTTTAAATTCCTTGAACTTGAAGCCCGGATAGGTGAACTCAACGACCAACCCGAACTCGTTGTTGCTGCGTGGCGTGGGCATTTGCGTACCCAACGACAATTGCCAACCGCTTTTGAAGGTGTACACCCCGCCGATGACAATCACCGATAGATCGTTGTTGCCGGATATCCAATCGAATTGAAACGAGAACTTCTCGGGCACAATGGGAATTTCGCAACCCAACAGGAAGCCCCCGGCTTCACCGGGCCCCCGGTAGGCACCGTTGGCGTAGTAGCCGCCGAGGTACCACTTGCCATACTCCGGGTGATCCGGCACTTCAAAAGAGTTGATGAGCCAACTAAGATTCAGAAAGCGAATATCCTTCGGCCTGTTGTTGGGATTGAATCCGAACTGCCCGCCGACACCGAGGTTCCAGTACTCGGTCAGCTCGAATCCTTTTTGCACGTTGAACAGGAGATCCGGGTTCACCTGCACCGGCCCGGAGTTGAACATGCCGCCGTCGCTGCGATCGTATAAAGCAGCATCAAGAAAGTTCAGGCCGACTTCCCAGCCATGCCCCAAGCCGAAGTCCAGAGTGGTGTTGCTGGTGCCAACGGGCTTCGTCCAGTTGAACTGCTGTTGAAAGAAGATTTCGTCCTTCTTCGTGATGTTCCCGCTGGGCACGTTGAAGAGGTTCTGCTGGGCTGTGGCCATCGACGTGGTAGCCCAGAGCGCCAGCAGGGCAAGATAGACCGTGAAACGTGATCGCTGGATCATGGAAGAATGATCGACTTTGGCGATTGCCCAACTTGACGCCAAGTTCAATCAAGAAATCGGAACGGATTGACTCAGGTTCTCTGAGTCGATTCAACTCAACTCGCGTGGCTTGGCGACATTAACTGTCAAGCGTCGCCCATTCAACTCGAATTCGTTCAGGCCATCTGTCACGTCATCGTCGAAGAGTGCAACATCGAAGAAGGCAAAACCGCGCGAGCGCCCGGTATCACGATCCAGGAAGATCTGAACTTGCAATACGACACCGTACTCACCGAACACCACTTTCAACTCGGCTTCTGTCGTCGTGAACGACAGGTTCCCCAGATAATACTTCGCGGTGCGAATGGATTGAGTGGTGGCGTGGCTTGTCGTTTCAGACTCCACGATCTTGCCATTCCGAAAGCGAACCGTCGGAAGAAAGACAAGATCGGGTGTAAAGTTTCATTTCAAAGTGCTCTCGCTATCCATTGGGCTTCCTCACTTCGAGAAATGTCTGTGCGAGATCTTCCGAACCCCAGAACAGATGGATCGAATACTGACCCGGTTGAGGAAACGGCACTTTCCCTACTCCATCCATTAAAACTGCTTGAGGAGCCGTTGGTCGTTCTGCCAGAACAGGCGGATGTCATCAATGACGTGTTTCAGCATCAGCATCCGTTGTGGGCCCATGCCGAAGGCGAACCCGGTCACCTTGTCCGGGTCGTAGCCGCCATTGCGAAGCACCGTCGGATGCACCATACCAGCGCCGAGGATTTCGAGCCAGCCGGTGCCTTTGGTCAGGCGGTCGCAGTTCGGGTCTTCCTTCGGCCAATCGATGTCCACTTCAATGCTGGGTTCTGTGAACGGGAAGTAGCTCGACCGGATACGAATCTGTCGCTCCGGCCCGAACATCCGCCGCGCGAACGCCGTGATGACCCCCTTCAGGTCGGCCATCGAGACCCCTTCGCCGATACACAATCCCTCGACCTGATAGAACTGGATTTCGCTACGGGTGCTGATGGCTTCGTTGCGGTAGCACAGGCCGGGCAGGATGACGCGGACAGGGCCGGGGGCCATCTCACGCATCACGTGGATTTGCCCGGGGCTGGTGTGCGTGCGAAGCACATGCCCCGGCATGTTGGTGAAGAAGGTATCCCACATGTCGCGGGCCGGGTGATGCGGCGGCATGTTGAGTAGTTCGAAGTTCAACTCGTCGGACTCGATTTCCCTGGTGCGGTACACCTGGAAACCGAGTTCACCGAAGATGCCGTAGATCTCGCGCAGGATTTGCGTGGCGGGGTGCAGGGTACCACGCACTGTAGGTCGACCCGGCAACGTCATGTCCAGCGGGTTGGTAGTCAGGCTGAGTTGTAGGGACGCTTCCTTGGCTTGCTCGAAGGCCGTGGCGTAGGCACTTTCGAGGGCCACCTTCACGCGGTTGGCTTCCTGCCCGTAGCTGGCGCGTTGCTCCTTGGGCACTTTGCCGATGGCCGCGAGAGCCTGCTTCATCAGCCCGCTGTCGCCGAAGTACCTTGTGTTCCACGCCCGCAGTTCGGTCTCTTGCGAAAGCGGAGCCAGTTCCGCCAAGCCGGTGGTTTCCAGTGTGTTCAGGGTGTCCGGGGCGTTGGCGAAGTGCTGAAGTATCTCGATGATGAAAAGCTCACGCAGAACACCATCGTGGTGTATGCCTCGGATCAAGGCTTCTACCTCGGTGAACATGGCTGGTTCGATAAGCGCTGGATCTTCGAGGAATCGCTGCGAACTCCGATGCTCCTTCGCTGGCCCGGCGTGGTGAAACCCGGCAGCACGAACACCGCCATTACCAGTTTGCTTGACTTGGCCCCCACGTTCACCAGAGCTGTCGGTCAGCCACTTATTGAAGGCACACACGGCAAAGACTTAACGCCACTGCTGAAGGGCGAGACACCGAAAGACTGGCGTAAGAGTTTCTACTACCACTATTACGAGTACCCCGGCCCGCATGATGTGGCCCGGCACTATGGTGTGGTGACCGATCGCTACAAGCTGGTGTATTACTACGGGCTGGCCAAGCCGGAGTGGGAACTGTTCGACCGGCAGACTGACCCACAGGAACTCAAGAGCGTCTGGGCCGACACAACCTACGCCGAAACACGGAAAGAACTAGAAGTCGAGCTTGCCCGGCTTCGCAAAGAGTTGAAGGTGCCCGAAGTTGACGCCCGTTAAGGGGCGGCCATCTGGCTCAATGATCTCAACGGCTGCATCGTTGTTAACATTCCTTCATCCGGCTAGACTACATGAGGCACCATCATGGCACTCTCTTATGCTGCGGTACGTCATTTTCCTGTTTGCATTGTGCATGTCCAGTCAAGCAGCTGAGCCTGCGCTTGACTTTAACCGAGACGTCCGGCCCATCCTCTCTAACTCCTGCTTCAAGTGCCACGGCCCAGCCGTGCAGAAATCCGGCGTGCGGCTAGATACGGCTGAACATGCGGCCAAGAAGAGCGCCGTCGTTGCTGGCAAGCCGGACGAGAGTGTCTTGCTCGCGCGCATCGTGTCGAACGATCCTGCCGAGCGGATGCCCCCACCAGAAGCGGGTGAAAAGCTCACGGTAGCCCAGGCCAAGATTCTGCGGACGTGGATTGCGGCTGGGGCCAAGTACGAGAAGCACTGGGCCTACGTGCCACCGGTGAAGGTAAAGGGTTTGACGAACCCGATTGATGATCTGATTCAAGCGAAGCTGACTTCGTTGAACATCAAGCCGTCATCACTCGCCGATAAGCCCACCCTCATCCGCCGGGTCACGCTCGACCTCACCGGCTTGCTGCCAACACCAGCCGATGTGAAAGCGTACCTCGAAGACAGTTCGCCCGATGCCTACGTCAAAGTGGTGGATCGTCTGCTTGCCTCGAAGCACTATGGCGAACGCCAGGCCCGCCACTGGCTCGACCTCGCCCGCTACGCCGACAGCAACGGCTTCACGGTCGACGGTGCCCGCAGCATCTGGCCTTACCGCGACTGGGTGATCAATGCCCTGAACGACGACATGCCGTTCGATCAGTTCACCCGTGAGCAACTCGCTGGCGACCTTCTACCCAAGCCGAGCACCAGCCAACTGGTGGCTACCGGTTTCCATCGCAACACGGCTTACAACGAGGAAGGCGGAGCCGACCCCGAGCAGTTTCGCGTTGAACGAACCATCGACCGCACCAACACCACAGCTACCGTGTGGCTAGGCCTGACCTTCAACTGTGCCCAGTGCCACGACCATAAGTACGATGCCATCTCGCAGAAGGATTACTACAGCCTGTATGCCTTCTTCAACAGTGTTGATGAAACCAGCACCGTCGTGGGGGGCACACAGGAGTTGGAAAAGCAAGTCAACGACTTGATGGAGAAGGCCAAGAAGCTCAAGAGCGAAGGCAAGCTCGACGAAGGCAAGGCCGTGGATGCCGAGGTGAAGAAAACGCAGGGGAAGATTCCCTCGTCGTTGATCCTGAAGGAACGCAAGCAGCCACGCGAGTCATTCGTGCAGATCCGGGGCGACTTCCTGCGCAAGGGTGATGTGGTTCAGCCGATGTACCCCAGCGCGATGGCTGCTGCTGGAATAACGAAACTCACTCGCCTCGACCTCGCCAACTGGCTGGTGTCGAAGGAAAATCCGATCACCACACGCGTGGTGGTGAACAGGGCGTGGCAGCAGTTCTTCGGCTTAGGTCTTGTAGAAACCGAAAGCGACTTCGGCATGCAAGGCCGGTTGCCAACGCACCCGGCACTGCTGGATTGGCTGGCCGTGGAGTTCCGCGACAACGGCTGGAGCTTCAAGAAACTGCATCGGTTGATCGTGATGTCCGAAACCTATCGTCGGTCGTCGGTAGCTCGACCCGAGTTAAACGAGATCGACCCGCTGAACAAACTCCTCGCCCGCCAGAGCCGCGTTCGCGTGGAAGCCGAGATCATCCGCGATGCGGCACTCAGTGCCAGCGGGTTGCTAACGCCCAAGATCGGCGGACCGGGTGTCTATCCACCCATGCCCAAAGAGGTTTTTGCCTTCACGCAAAGCAACCACGCCTGGCCGGAGAGCAAGGGGCCGGAGCGTTACCGCCGCGGCATGTATACCTTCCTTTGGCGGCAGAGCCAACATCACTTACTGACGACGTTCGATGCAGCCGATGCCCAAGTGAGCTGCACCAAACGCAACCGCAGTAACACCCCGCTGCAAGCGTTGCACCTAGCTAACGACCCGGCCTTCGTGGAGTTCTATGAGATGTTTGGTGCAGCCATGGCCAAGCAAACAGGCACGGACGACGAAAAACTCAACACGGTCTTTGTCCGCTGTTTCAGCCGGGAGCCAAGTGCCAAGGAACGCGAACGACTGCTCAAGTATCTGCAAACCGAACCCGATGAAACCAAGCGCTGGACCTCGGTCGTCCGCGTCCTCATGAATCTCGATGAATTCGTGACGCGGGAGTGAGTGGTCTTAATTGGTGAACGGCACAACGTCAGTGTGCCAGTGGTTTTTCTTACGCAGGACACCGGGACACTGACGTTGTGCCGTTCACCTTCAAAACTGAACCAAAATGAACCCTCTCCTCCATCAGACCCGTCGGCACTTCTTCCGCGATTGTGGCGTAGGCCTCGGTGCCACCGCATTGGCGGCACTGTTGGCACGCGATGGACTGGCAGCCAAACCGGCCTCCGGAACGCTGAAAGAACTTCATCATCCGGCCAAGGCGAAGTCGGTCATCTTCCTGTTCATGGCCGGTGGGCCGAGCCAGTTGGAACTGTTCACCCCCAAGCCCGAACTCGACAAACTGCACGGCAAGCCGATCCCGAAATCGTTCATCGAAGGCAAGCGGTTTGCGTTCCTGAAGGGTACGCCGAACGCCTTGGGTAACCCGCACAAGTTCGCCAAGTATGGCCAATGTGGCATGGATATTTCGGCCCTGCTTCCGCACCACCGCGATATCGTGGACGATGTCTGCTGGATCCGCAGTATGAAGACCGACGTGTTCAACCACGGCCCGGCCAAGTGCTTCGTAAATACTGGGTCGCCACAGTTTGGCCGACCGAGCATGGGGTCGTGGATCACCTACGGCCTCGGTTCCGAGTGCAGCGATCTGCCCGGCTTCGTGGTGCTGCAATCCGGCCCGCGCGGGCCACGCGGCGGGGCAGCGTTGTATTCGTCCGGCTTTCTACCATCGAAGTTTCAGGGTGTGCCGTTCCTCAAAGGCCCTGCCCCGATCCTCGATTTGAAGAACCCAAGTGGCATCAGCGACAGCCAACAGAAGCAGTTCATGAACACCGTGAACGATCTGAACGCGATGCGTTACGAGAGTACAGGCGATGCCGAGATTCAGACCCGAATCGCCGCCTACGAGACGGCGTACACGATGCAGAGTGCCGCCCCGGAGCTGATGGACATCTCGAAGGAAGATCAGAAAACTCTTGACCTGTACGGCGTGGAACCGGGTAAGCCGAGTTACGCGGCGAACTGCCTGCTCGCCCGCCGAATGGTGGAACGTGGCGTGCGCTTCATCCAGCTTTATCACACCAATTGGGATCACCACGGTGGGCCAACGGAGAATCTAACAAAACACCTTCCGGAGATTTGCAAGGAAGTGGATCAGCCAAGTGTGGCACTGATCAAGGACTTGAAGCAACGAGGCTTGCTCGACGACACACTCGTGATTTGGGGTGGCGAGTTCGGCCGCACACCGATGGGCGAAGCACGTGAAAGCGTGGGCCGTGACCACCACATTGATGCGTACACCATGTGGATGGCGGGCGGTGGCATCAAGCCCGGCCTGGTGTACGGCGAGACCGACGACATTGGCTACACCGTCACCAAGAATCCCGTGCATGTCCACGACCTGCAAGCCACCATCCTGCATCAACTCGGCATCGACCATACCAAGCTCACGTTCCGCAGTCAGGGGCGAGACTTCCGCCTGACCGACGTCCACGGCGAAGTGGTGAAGGACATTCTGGTTTAAGCGATCAATTGCGGGATGATGTGCCCGTGTACATCGGTCAGGCGGCGATCAATGCCGTTGTTCCGCACCGTCAGCTTGGTGTGATCAATGCCCAACAGGTGCAGGATCGTAGCGTGGATGTCGTACACCTCGGTGGGGTTCTTCCTGTCCGCAGGCTTGTACCCGAAATCGTCACTCAGGCCGTGCGTGGTGCCGCCCTTGATGCCACCCCCGGCCAGCCAGTTGGTGAAGCAGTACGGGTTATGATCCCTTCCCTTCCCGCCTTGCGACGACGGCATCCGCCCAAACTCCGTCGTCCAAAGCACGATGGTGTCTTCGAGAAGCCCCGTGCGTTTCAGGTCGGCGATGAGTGCAGCAGCACCTGTGGCCATGCCGTGGGCCAGCGGGCCGTGATCGCGTAGCACGTCCTCGTGGCTGTCCCAGTTCCGCCGAGGGAAGCCATTATCGTTCCCACTCCACACCTGAACAAAACGCACCCCGCGTTCGAGCAACCTGCGGGCGATCAGGCACTTTCTGCCGAAGTGATCGGCTTCTTCGAGGGGATTAATCTCTTTGTCGAAGGTTCCTTTGCCGTGGTCGAGGCCGTACAGTTTGAGCGTCTCTTTCGTCTCCTTCGAGAGATCGAGTGCATCCGGGGCAGAGAGTTGCATCTTCGCTGCAAGTTCAAAGCTCTTGATCCGGGCTTGCAGTCGTTCGTCGCCCCCGCGTTCCGCCGCATGGGCACGGTTCAAACTTTCCAAAAGCGTTCCTGCTTCGCGGTCGCTGGTTTTGGTGACATAGGACTGTCGCGGATCGGGAAACAAGTCGTCCACCGGGGACTTTGAGTTCGGCTGAAACATCGACCCCTGATGCTGGGCAGGCAGGAACGAACTGTCCCAGTTCTTCGTGCCGTTGGACGCCAGCCCGCGGTGATCGGGCAGCACCACAAACGTGGGCAGGTTCTCGTTCATGGTGCCAAGGCCGTACGAAATCCAACTGCCCATCGACGGGAAGCCGGGCCTGTTGAAGCCCGTGGATTGCAGCAGCGTACCCTGCGAATGCACCCCCGTTTTGCCCACCACGTTGTGCACGAAGGCCATCTCATCGACCACCGAGGCCAGTGGCGAAACGATCTCGCTGAGTTGCTTGCCACACTTGCCTGCGGCTTTGAAATCCCACAACGGTTTCAACCACGGGCCTAGGCCGTTTTGGAACGCCTCGACATGTTCGCCGAAGTTCGATGGCTTACCGTGTTGCTTCACCAGTTCCGGCTTGAAGTCGAACAGGTCGAGATGCGATGCCCCGCCTGCCATGAAAAGTTGCACCACCCGCTTGGCCTTGGGCTTGTGATGCAGCCCACCTTCGGCCCCATGCAACATCGTTGTGAGGGCCAAGGCACCCAGCCCGCCACCGGCTTGCAATAAAAAGTTTCGGCGGTTCATTTTGGCCTCTTCATCGGGTTGCAGTGTTTACTCCCTCGCCCCGGTCGCCGGGGAGAGGGTGGCCGTCAGGCCGGGTGAGGGGAATTGTGATTTAATCCAGACCCCTCACCCGATTCATCGCTTCGCTCGAATCGACCTCTCCCCGCAAACGGGGCGAGGTGGAAAAACACTCAATCCACGAACACAAATTCATTCAGGTTCAGCAGCACTCGGGCGGCGTTGGCCCAGCCGTGCTTCTCGGCATACGGAATCATCAACTCGCGTTCCTTGTCGGTTGCCGACCGTTGGAACAACGTCTGCACAGCGAACTCCAGTCGGTCTCGACTGTTCGCGCCGGCTTTCTCGATTCGTGTGGCTAGGTGCTTGGCCATCACCAGTGCCAATTGATTGTTCAACGTGGCCAGGGCTTGCTGCGGGGTGAGTGTGCTGTTGCGTTTGTCCACTGCAACCGATGGATCGGCGCAATCGAGTGCCGCAAGGAATGGCTGCTGTCGCGATCGCACCACGAAGCGGTAGATACTGCGGCGATGGGTTTTGGTGTCTTCAGCGTCGTGCAACTGGTACTCGTAGTGCGGTGAGTGTTCCGGTTTCTCGATCACAAAGTCCTGGAAGCTTGGCCCACCCATCACGTCTTCGTTCAGCTTGCCTGCGGCCAACAGCATCGAATCCCGCACCTGTTCCGCCGTGAGTTTGCGTCGGTTGCCACGCCAGTAGCTGCTGTTCTCACCATCGACTTTTGTGATAGCCATGTCGTCCGTGGATGCCCGCCGATACGCCGCACTGGTCACAATCAGCAGGTGCAGTTTCTTGAGCGATTGATGGCTCCGCAACTCGCTGGCTAAAAGGTCCAGCAGTTCCGGGTGCGTCGGGCGTTGGCCCATCTTGCCGAAGTCGTTGGGTGTGTCCACCAGTCCACGACCGAAGTGATACTGCCAGACTCGGTTGGCCATGACGCGCCAAGTGAGCGGATTGTTGTCATCCGTGATCCACTTGGCCAGAGCCGCCCGGCGTTCGCCTTCAGTGTGATTCTTGCTGAGGTCGAACTCCGGCTTCGTGCCGGGGACGGAACGCAGCGGGCCGGGTTCCACCACCGTGCCGGGCTTGGTTACATCGCCCCGGGCCAGCAGATGGATCGGTCGTGGTGTGCCACCCGTTGCACCGGTGCCGGTGAAACTCCCGGAGCCTTTATGGACGGTGCCCGCGTACACCACCCGTTGGGCACCTGGCAGCCGGGTGAGTTCCGTGGTGACCGTGCGTAGTTCCTTCTGCAACTGCGAATGTTCCTTGGACATGCCGCTGTCACTCAAGGCCATGTTGAAGCGACCTTGCTGGTTCAACTGGCGTGCTTCCACTTCGCCGGAACTCCACTTCGTTGCAGGCGGATACAGGCCGTCGGTGAGGTTCGATTTTCGCCAACGTACTGGGGCTTCGATGCTGTCCTTGGCGGACACCACTTTCAACTTGGCATGGTTCACCTTCTTGCTGTCAAACGCTTCAAGTTCCGCAAGAGCCAGGATGAAATCGTTTTGTCGCGGTGCCAGCTTGGTGGCCGTGAAGCGGAGGTACTGCCCCTTGACCGGCTTGAAGAATGCCTGATAGGCAAGCAACTTGGGATTCAGCACGTCGGCCTTGGTCTCATCTACCACAGTAGTGCCGGACTTAAACTCGGCGTCGTTACTCACTTCGATCCTGAATCGCAGCGGGAAGCCGAAGCCGGCACCGATGCCGTTGAAGTCGTCGTGACACGGCATCACCTTGATCTCGGAAATGTCCTTTGTGTCGCCTAGATCGATCTGTACCCACTTCTCGGTGTCCTGCTTCGGTTCGATAGCCGAGTGATAGCCATACTCGGGCGGATTTTGTTTCGCCTTGGCCAGATTCAATTCTTCAACAGCCTTCTCCAGCTTGGCCAGTTCCTCGCCACCGAGCTTACGAACTTGCTTGTTGATCTCCGCGAGGTTGGCCTCCAGCACCGCCTTGTGCTTCTCCAGTTTCTCCCGCTTCGCGGCAGCCACGGGGTCGGCGTCGTACTTCCGGTCGGCTCGGTCAATGGCGGCGAACACCGCTTGCAGGCGGTAGTAGTCTTCCTGGGCAATGGGGTCGAATTTGTGGTTGTGGCATTGGGCACAATGCACCGTGAGGCCCACGAACGTGCCCATCGTGTTGGCCACGAAATCATCGCGGTCGAGGTGCCGGGCAACTTTGCCATCGATCTTCGACTCCGGCACTTCCGCGTGGCCGATGAAGTCCCAGGGGCCAGCCGCAAGGAAGCCAAGGGCCTCGATGCCGTCCACCGTGCCGGGGTAGAGCACATCGCCCGCAAGTTGTTCCTGCACGAACTTGCGATACGGTTTGTCGTCGTTCAACGAGCGGATCACATAGTCGCGGTAAGGCCAGGCGTTGGGTCGCGGTTGGTCTTTGTCGTAGCCGTGGGTCTCGCCGTAGTGCGCCACATCGAGCCAGTGCCGTGCCCAGTGTTCGCCATAGCGTCGGCTGTTCAACAACCTCTCCACCAGCTTTTCGTAGACTTTCGGATCGTCCGATTTCACGAAGGCTTGCACCTCGGCTGGCGTGGGCGGCAGACCGGTGAGGTCGTACGTCACGCGGCGGATCAAGGTGCGGCGGTCGGCCTCCGGCATCGGCTTGAGCTTCCGCTCCAAAAGTTGCCTGTCGATCCATTGATCCACTGGATGCACACCGGCAGCACGTTCCACCTTGGCCAGTGGTTGGAAGCTCCACCACTCACTTGGCTTGGCGGCTTCAGCACCACTGAACTTGGCCCCCGAGTCGATCCACGCTTTCAGCGTCGTCACATCTGCTGGACTCAGTGCCGCTTTACTAGGTGGCATGCGTTGCTCAGCATCCGTGTGCTGAACAAGTGCCAATAGCACACTCTTGGATGAATCCTTCGGCACGATTGCTTTGCCGCTATCGCCGTTGGTCGTTGCTGTGGGCACGCGATCCAACCGAAGGCCGCCGCGTTGCTTTTCTTCACCGTGACAACGCATGCAGTGCTTCTGCAAAATGCTCATAGCGTCTTGCTGCACATCCGCCGCGATTGCATCGTTCGGCAGCAGCAACAGCACAGCAACTAGAAATACTCTGCTCATGGCTTCGCCTTGGGTTTTCGTACATCCCAGATTGATTTGAGCAGTTCAAAGGTGTCTGGCTCTATTTCATGTAACTCGGCGCGAGTGAAAGGATAGAAGTCGTTCACGCCAAAGTACGATTCCGTCATCTCGGCGAAGAACTCCATCTGATTCGTCAACGCGTAATGTTTCACCTTTTGGCCGTTGTACAGCAACACTTTGTCGCCCCGGCCCGACGCTTTGTAAGCCTTGTAAGCTTCAAGTACACGCGGATGATCGAAGCTCAGTACTTGATCGTGATAGGCATGGGCCAGTTCATGCAGAATCACCCAAGGTTGTTCGTTGATGTTGCGTTTCACGGCCACGTCAGCCGCTTTTGGAATATGCACACACTTGGCCAAGTTCTCGGCGTAACCGTTGTTTTTCAGCCAGTTTGCTGAAGGGTGATATTGCATCGACGACAGCTTGCCATGCGAGAGGTCGAGCACAATCTCGACCTTGCGGAGTTGTTTTAGCGGTTCTTCGGGCACAACCACAACGATGTCGGCAAGTTTGCCCTCAAGGAACTTGAGCGACTTTTTGCTCAACTCGGCGTTAGCAGAATCAAGGAGTCGGTCATCGACACGAATCGTCCAACCCTCAAGGGTTTTCTTGGTGTGGCTTGTTGGCTTCTCCGGCTCAGCAGCGTGAAGACATGGAGTGAGCAGACATAGCAGAACGAACAGCACACGCATGGTGAAGTATCCAGCAAAACGGAACCGGCGGGGAGTGCATTGTGCTTGGACGTGGCGGATGTGTCAAACGAAATGGAGCGGTGGCATGGTTAGCCCGGCCCTTCCGGGCTGTCTATTACCCAAGGAATGTGGTTTATTATAGGCGGCTGTTGTTTGATGACGGGGAGATGAGGCGGGATGCCACGGCTTGGGCGGTGTCAGAGTTTCGCGGCGTTCCGGCCCTCAACGTTCGATTCCAAACACGGCTGGTGCAATCTGCCGACGTGCTGGCCACGCTACTGTCACGCCACTTCGTCGGCGACCAGTTGGATGATTGATCGCTGTACAATATGTAGATGCTGTTTTAGGCTCGCGATGACTGCGCAATGTTCGGATCATGCGACTGAGTGATGCTATCCCGCGTTGTAGCCACGACCAAGCGAACCGAGTTCGCTTTGCGTCCCTTTCAAGCTTGAACAAGGTGCATGAGCGCGGAACTCACGAGGCATGAAACTTTCAAAGTTCATTGACACGACAATGATGACAGCTCCTAGCAGTTCGTATATTCGATGTTTGCGAGGGATTGCCGGGATATTGGTGTTCTTCATCGGTCAACCTTCGTGTACTGCGACGGATCGCGAACCGACACTCTTGCAGCAAGTCGGTGTCATCCGT
>JBBRME010000110.1:0-14474 GCA_038230995.1 Gemmatales bacterium | reverse complement strand
TCTTGTCCCGTGGATCTGTTCCTAGTTGGGAGTTATGAGTGTGCAGTGTGTAGTGGGCTTCGCGGACGATCTCGGGTCTGCCATCATGAAGGAAGTGCATTGCCACGTCGCCGACCACGGTGCCGTGGTAGCTCAGCTTCAATCGGCCGGTGGCTTCAAATGTACCCAAACGGGCTGCCTCCACGCCTTCCGCGGCACACAGCTTGTGCAACTCGTCCCACTTCGCCGGGGGCACCGACAGCACGATGCGTTCCTGACTCTCGCTGATCCAGATCTCCACGTAGCTCAGGCCGTCGTACTTCAGCGGAGCGGTTTCGAGCGTGACGTGGGCACCGAGTTCCGCACCCATTTCGCCCACGGCACTGCTGAAGCCCCCGGCTCCGCAGTCGGTGATGGCGGTGAACAACTGCTTGTCCCGCGCTTGCAGGATCACATCCAGCACCTTCTTCTCTTCAATGGCGTTGCCGATCTGCACTGCTCCACCAGACACTTTCTCCGATTCGTCGTGCAGACCTTCGCTACTGAACGTCGCCCCGTGGATGCCATCGCGCCCGGTGCGCCCGCCAACACTCACGATGTAATCGCCCGGTTGTGCAGCCTTGAATTCCAAGCCAACGGGTATCAGGCCGACCGTACCGCAGAAAACTAGTGGGTTGGCTAAGTAGCGATCTTCAAACACGATGCTGCCGTTGACCGTGGGGATGCCCATGCGGTTGCCGTAATCGCGCACGCCGGCCACCACGCCGTTCATGGCCCGGCGCGGGTGCAGCACACCTGGGGGTAAGTCCTTTGCCGGGTAGTCCAGTCGGGCGAAGCAAAACACATCCGTATTGCACACCGGTTTGCCGCCGAGGCCCGTGCCGAGCACATCGCGGATGACCCCGCCCAGGCCGGTGTTCGCCCCGCCGTAGGGTTCAATGGCGCTGGGCCGGTTGTGCGTCTCCACCTTGATGCAGGCGTGGAACTGCTCGTTGAACTTGACGATGCCGGCGTTATCAGCAAACACGCTGACGGTCCAATCGTCCGCACCCAGGTTCTTGCGGATGGTCTGCGTCGCTGCGAACACCGTCTCCTTCAGCATGTTCTTGAAGTGTTTCTTCGTGACTACGCCGTTGATGGTCTCGGTGTATTCGATCTCGCCTTTCAGGGTCTTATGGCTGCAATGCTCGCTCCAAGTCTGGGCGATGCTTTCCAGCTCGATGTCCGTCGGCTCGCGGTTCTGTTCGGCAAAGTGCTTTTGAATCTGTCGCATCTCTTCGATGGTGAGTGCCAGTGTTCCTTCACGGCTCACCTTCATCAGCCCGGCATCATCGAGGCCCGTCAGCGTCACCGTCTTGAGTTGGAAGGTGTATGGCTTGCCAAGTTTCAAGTGACTTGGGTTCAGTGCCCCCACCACCACTTGCTCGATGGCTTCGTTGGCCAGCACCCGGCGGAAGAGCAGTTCAATGTCGCGCGGGTCGTTGTCGGACTTGCCGAAGTAGCGACGGAAGGTGCGGACTTGCGTGGCCGGGGTGTTCAGGTCCTTCGCGGCCTTCAGCACGCTCTCGGCTACCGGGTCCATCACACCTGGCTTCAGCAGCACGGTGTAGGTGGTGTTGCTGTGCGGGTGGCCAAGTGCTTGTACATCCACCGACTCAACGACTGGATCAACAAGGAGTGCATTGGCAAACTGCGTAGCCGTGGCTTCATCGAGCGCATCGCCTTCCAACAGGAAGCCACGGGCGCTCGCCTTCACGAGGTCGGCCCCACGGGCGCTCTGGGTCAGTACGTCGAATTCATCGCACACTCGCTCGCGGTCGCCGTCTTTGCCCAGCGTGCGAATCTCAACTTCCCAAAGCATCTCGTACCCTCTTTCCTTCAGCGAGCCACTTTACCAACCCGGCATGATCGTACATCAACAACATTTTTTTGAGTGCCGCAAACCGTTCTTGAAATGTCGTGAGGCCATCAAGCACGGCGGTGCGGTTGGCTTCGAAAATCGCGGCCCACAGTTCGGCATCGCCCCCGGCAATCCGCGTGGTATCGCGGAAGCCACCCGCCGTGAGCATCAGCAAGCCTTCGGGAGTGATGCCCGCCATCGCACTGGCCACCGCGTGTGGAACATGGCTGGTGATGGCCAAGGCTTTGTCGTGTGCGTCCGGGGTCATCCGCAGGGTGCGGGCACCCAACTTGGCCCAGAAGAGTTCAATGAAAGCGGTAGCTTCGGGGTCCGTGTTGGGTTCCGGGGTCACGATCACCAACTTGTCGTTGAACAGATCGCCCCGACTGTTGGCCGCCCCGCGCTTCTCGCTACCAGCCAACGGATGACTCCCAATGAACCGTGCGCCACTCGACAGGAGTTGACCACTCAACGCGGTGAGGATGTTCCCCTTCGTGCTGCCGACATCCGTGATGAGCGCACTCGCTGGGGCGTGCTTCGCCACTTCCAGCACATCGGTCGCCACGCGATCCACCGGTGTACACACCACAATGAAGTCGCTGTTCGCTGCTGCTTCCGCCGTACTTTGTGTGAAGCTGTCGATGGCCCCGAGTTGCATGGCCCGCGCCAGGTTGCGTTCGTCGCGTCCGACCCCCACGACATGCTTGGCCACGCCGAACTGCTTGGCCGCCAGCCCGACGCTGCCGCCAATCAACCCGACACCCAAGACACACAACCGATCCACTCGCATGGGGCTATGGTACGAATCAAATGGCGAAGCTGCATGCTGATCGTCACCATTGTCAAAACCCTAAGATTTGTGGGCTTTCGATTAACTGGAGATGACCGATTTACGCTCTGACTTCACACTCTCGCATGTACCGCAGGCTTTCGCGGGCAATCGTTTCCGGGTCGGGTGAGTAGTCGAACACTTCCACACTCACGTAGCCGCTGTAGTTGGTCGCTTGCAACGCCTCGAAGATTGGACGGAAATCGGTGTCGCCAAAGCCCGGCCCGCGCAGGTTCGGATCATTCGCGTGGAAGTGGGCGGTGTGTTTGGCAAACAGGTGGATCGTGTCGGGTGTGCTTTGCGGTTCAGCGGTCATGGCCTTGACATCGAGGTGCAATCGCACGTTCGGGTGCCCCAGTTTCTCGATGATCTCCACCGCCTCCGCTGCGGTGTTCAGAAAGTTCGTTTCTTTGGGTGTCAGCGGTTCGAGCGCCAGTGTCACCCCGGTGTCCGTGATTGTTGGCAGCAGTTGTTCCAAGGTTTGCAGCGCGAACCCGGTGGCCTGGGCTTTGGTGTACCCATCCGGGATGTTCCGTTGCAGGGGCGATCCCAGCACGAGGATGTTGCCACCCAAATCGGCTGAGCAGCGGGCCAGTTCGCAAAAGTAGTCCGCCGTGTGCTTGCGGATCTTTTCGTCGGGCGACGTGAGGTGATACCCGGTGGTCTTGGCGAGTAGCCAGTGCAGGCCGAGGATGTGCAACCCGGCCTTCTCGGCGACGCGGCGCAGTTCCACACGTTGGGCAGATGTCACATCAGTAATAAGTGGAGCCAGCGTGAATGGCGCGATTTCCAGCCCGCTGTAGCCGAGTGCCGCCACCTGATCGCAGATGCGTTCGTGTGGCCAATCGCCAAAGGTCTCGTTGCAGATTGCGTAGCGGAAGGGCATTGGGTACTCCACCTCGCCCCGTTTACGGGGAGAGGTCGATTCGAGCGGAGCGATGAATCGGGTGAGGGGTCTTGTTGAACAAATCAACTCCCATCACCCGGCCTGTCGGCCACCCTCTCCCCGTCAAACGGGGCGAGGGAGTTGAGAACTTGACTCACGGGAGTGGGACAATCACTTTGCGCAGCGGGTCAGACGAATCAGCAAGGTGCATCTTTACGGGTGCTTTTCCGTTCATCAACTTGTACAGATCCTTCGGCTGAGAGACCTTGGTATTGTCCACTTGCGTGATGATCCAGAAGCCAACAGGTGCACCGATCTTCTTCAACGCTTTGTCCGCCACGCTGTTTGGTTCAACGTCTTTCAACAAGACACCGTCGGGCAGTTTTTCCATCTGCCGGGCGTTCGGGAACATGACCCCGGCAAACTTGATGCTGAGATGATCCACCTTCAAGCCGAACGGCGTTGGATTGGGCACGCTGGCAATCAACGTCATCGGGTTGGCATTCTTACCGAGGGTCACCGTCGTGGTACGCTTTTGATTGCTACCGGGGCGTTGGAACTCGATGGACACATCGCTCCCAGCACCGGCCACGGCCACGGTGATGAGCAAGTCATCCCATTCACGGAGCTTGACGCCATCAACGGAAATCAGTTCGTCGTTCTCCAACAGCCCACCTTGTCGTGCTGGGCTGTTGCTTGGCATCATGCCGATGAAAACACGTCCAGCATCGCCACCCCAACCAGCGCGTCGATCTCGGGCGATGCCCAAGAAGCCATACTCGATCTCGCGCCCGGCTTGCAGCGCCTCCACCATGCGCCGATAGTTCTTATCCATCGGGATGGCGTACCCACCGCTGGTTTCGGACCCTGTTACAGCGGCTAAGCTCGACGATAAACCAATGAGTTCACCATTCAAGTTAAACAACCCAGATCCGCTGGTGCCCAACCCGGCTCGCACATCGGCTTGGATCAACCCACCCTGCACATGCAACGGTTTGTCCTGAAGATCGACGTTGCTGAACTTGGCCACCGGAGCGCTGCGTTGCCGCACCGCGCTTACGAGGCCCATCGACGCCGACGGTTGACCTTCCCCGGCACCCGAGGCCAACGTGTGCCCCACGGCCAGCACCAGCGTGCCGCGTTTCACCGTTGGTTTAGCGTTGGCATCGTTCGCAATTGTTACGTTCGCCATCGTCACGGCTTTGAGGCCACTGGGCACATCGATGCACCGCAGCACTGCCAGATCGCACTTGGCATCAGCGGCGTGAATGTTGGCATAGCTGCCCGCGCCCGTCGAACTGCGGATGTAAACTTTTGTGGCACCTTCAATGACGTGATACGGCGTGAGGATCAACCCTTCCTTGGCATCGAGCACCACGCCAGAGGCAAAGAGATGATCCGCAGCGTTCGCTGGAACGCTGATGTCGAGCTTGTTCACCAGCACACGATCAATCTGCCCGAAGCCAAACCGGCGCACATCCAAGTTCTGAATCTTCGTGTCGAGAGTGGGATCGTATCCACCGAGTTCGCCAGGCTTCGCGGGGCCCTTGGGGACTCGCCCGGTGTAATCCTGATGACTCACGACGATGGACACGACGCCGGGGCTGACGGCTTCAATGGTCTTCTGCACCTGATCTTCCATCGAGCGCAGAGTTGGGTCGGCCCCAAGCACTGGCCATGCGAAGCAGGTGACGAACATTAAAAGGCAAATCGTTCTCATTGAGACGTTCTACCATGCCACCCCGCCACGGGGTATGGGAAAGCCAAAGGTATGCCGCCTCTGATCTGATCGAATTACTTCTCAGTGGCCATCACATGGATCGGTAACTCGAACGAGGTCGTTTTCTTCGCTACGTTGTCGGTGACCACGAGCTTCGCCTTGAACTTGCCAACGCGAGAGAACGGCAGGTTCTTTCGGATCGACAAGATCGGTGCCTTCTCGTCGAGAGCATTGAACTCTTCTTTCAATGGCTCGCTGGTGGTGGGTTTGCCGTTCTCGTCGATGTAAGTGAGCTCCACCGTCAGGCTTGGCTGATCCTTCTTTTTATCGTCGCGTTTGAAGCCAGTGATACCAAACTGCAACCAAAGGCCCGTGCCAACGAAACCCGTGGTGTGCGCGTGAGTGCGGCCCTCTGGATCGTGCGATGCGTACACACCAACAATGCCCAAGTCGATCTTCAGTACTTCGAACTTGTAAGTCAGCGTGCCCTTGGCTCCTGTGGCTTTGTCGGTGGTGTTCAGCTTCATGCTGTAATCTCCGGGTGGCATATCGACACCCATCACCACGTAGGCCCGTCCTGGAAGTGTGTTGCCACCCAGCGGCGCGTAGTCCGAGGTTTCGCGGGCCTCCACCTTCTGCCACGATTTGCCTGCTGCGTCGGTCACATCCATCGCCATCGTGTAAGTGGCGATGCCATCTTTGGCGATGGTCACACCTGCCATGTCGAACGCCACGTACAGTTGATCGCCCGGCAGGAACTTCTGGCTCGTGCGAAGCGGGCCATGGAAGCCATAGAGCGACTTCACATTCTCGTATTTGACTTCGGCAGTCGCCTGAGCCGGGGAGAGGGCCAAGGCGGCGACAAACGCGATGGAAGGAAACATGGCAGCTCCGTTGGATGTGGACGCTTGATTTTAGCAGGATGGTACCGGGCTGTCGGGGTGAGAGCGTACGGTTTTCGGCGCCAGCAGGTGTTGTGTACCTTTAAGCATTTGGCAGATTTTTCAGTATCTGATTGACAAACACTTGCAAGCCGTCGACAATTCAGACACAGTTGGCTTCTTGAGTATACTCGTGTCAACATCATTTACATGTCCATCCTGTTTGCTTGAAGTCGCGGTGATTCATTCCAACTCCGGGATGTGTCAAGTCTGCACAGAAAAACAATTTGAAACGTCGCGGCAGACCATTTCAGCAGATAATGCGACTGCATCGTACCAGAACGATGCGCCCATGGAGCACGCATCGACACAACTGCTGAACGCCAGTTCGTCGAAGCCACGGCAAGTGACCATTCCGACCGGCTACATCAAAGAGTGGTTCATTGACGAAGGCGGCATGGGTTTCGTTTACGGTGCCCATGAGGAGTCAACGGGCCGCACCGTTGCGCTCAAGATGCTGCATGCCCACAAGATGACGGTGGACATGATCGCGAGGTTCTCCATCGAAGCCAAGGCATTGGCTTCGCTTCGCCATCCGAATGTGGTGCTCCTCTACGAATTTCAAGAGCGCGCAAATCCGCCATATCTTGTCTTGGAATATGTCGATGGTACTTCCATTTATAAACAACTCAAAGAAGTCAATCGGTTCGAGATCAAGGAAGCCGTTCGTGTCATTCACCAAGCGGCACAAGGCGTTCACGCCGCACATTTACGTGATGTGATCCACCGTGACATCAAGCCAGGCAACTTGTTGATCGACAATCAGGGCGTCGTGAAACTCACGGACTTCGGCCTCGCTAAGCGACTGAACGAGAACGATAACCTGACCATTCACGACGGCTCAGCCGGTGGCACGCCGGGGTACATGGCCCCCGAACAGGTGAATCCTAAACTCGGCGAAATTACGGTAGAGACGGACGTTTGGGCCTTGGGTGCCACGCTGTATTGTTTGCTCGTTGGGCAGCCACCGTATCCGTCGACCAGGATGGACGTGCTGGCGGTGTTGAAGAAAAATCATAAATCCGTTCGTGAGCTGCATCCGGATGTTCCCCCGGTTGTTGATGCCATCGTGCAGAAGTGTTTGAGCTTCGAGAAAGCCGACCGCTACAAGAGCGCTGAGGAACTGGCCAACGATCTCGATAGCTATTTGAATAATCGCCCCACCGTCGTGCGTCCGCCCACTTGGGCTGGTCGTCTCTGGCACACGGCCCGCAACCTTCAAACACCTACGGTGGTGGCTTGGGCTTTGGCGCTACTGGTTCTTGGCATCATCGGGGCGAGTTTCTTTACGAAGCGACAGGATGGGCCGTCGTTGCCGCTGACCCCTGCCGAAGTGCGCAATGCCTACTTCGCTAAGTGTCGCGAAAGGTTGCAACGCGGCGAACCGGTCAAGCTCATCAATGACGACGGCGGGGAACCACCGACACACGTCAACTGGCCGTTCATGGCCTACCAGTTTTCCAAGCCGATGGGCAATCTCGGCGCTGCCCATCTTGTCGCTGGATCAAACTGCGTTGCCGAATTGCTCGACGACCCCGGCATCGACCGGTACATCCTTCGCGGCGAATTCCAGCAGATCGGCCTGGGCATCAACAACGACAACAAACCGACCGTCAAGACGGAGACAGTCGCCGAAGCTGGATTTGCCTTGGGCCGCAGCCGCTTGAAATGCATCAGTGGACGGGATGTCGAATCGTTCCTGACCTTTGCTTTTCAGGACGGCACCAAAAATCAGAAAGAGGGCCAACTGAAACAGGCAACGTTCACGGGACGGGGGATCCACTTCGACACATCGAAGAAGGACTTCATTAGCATCGATATGTTCGATATGGGTTATCTCAAATTCCAGCCAACCGAAATCTTACCCGGTCTGTGGCGGCAACTCGAAGTCCACGTGTCGCCGGAAGAGATCATGCCACGGATGGGCATTAAGAACGAAGCGATGAGCAACATCGTGAAACCGGATGGTCTGCCCGCACCTGTGCGACTCCTCAACCAGTGGCGTTTCCAATTGAAGACTGACTCGACGTTCCCGAACGATTCTGCCCAAAACCTAGCTTGGAACCCACGCCGACCCGTCGGCATCTGGTGTCAATCGAGTTCCGTACTACTGCGGAACGTCGAAATCATCCCCGTCGCCGACAAGTCGAAGAACGAATCGGCCAAGTGATTTTCACCCCATTAAGAGGATTTGCCCAACATGTCCACGATCACGATCACCAGCCCAAGCAACCCACCGGATTGCTTGACGCGGCCATACGTCGCCTGCAGTGTGACCATCAACTGGATGGTGTTCACTGGCGGCGGTGGTGCCCCGGCACCTGTCCCGGCCGGCGAACTGTACAAGGTTACGTTCCTGCTGTACGACGGCAGCGGTAACCAGATCGGCGGCTCACCCATCGACTTTCCGATCACGGTAACTGACTACTACGCCACGGTTCCGTTCAACGTCGGTGCTGATGTGATGGGCGCTACGTTCGTGGCTAAGCTCATGAAGTCGACGGACAACGGTGTGTCGTATTCGCAAATCGCCCGCAGTTCGACAAGTCCCTACGATTTGATGTTGAACTGCCCGGTGAAGCCGACCAACCCACGACCCGGCGATGGGTTGGTGACAACCGCCGCTGGTGCCGCAGCAGCGCCGCCAGCGACGAGAAGCTATGACACGCCATTTTTACCAGCAGCGAGGTTCCGTTACGTGTATGCCGTCGTCGAGCGCTTCAACGAATCGGGTCCCGTCAAGAAGTTCACCCGCATCGAGCACGTGGAGTTCGCGGACTACTACCCACCGCAGGAAATTCCCAACACTCCGCGGTACCAGGCCCAGGTTCCCTACTTCGTCAAAGACTTCGACCCAGACACGACCTACTACGTCTACTTCATGTTCGTGAATTCAGCAGGAACGATTGTTGATGCGACGAAGAAGGAAAAAATGGTCTAATCACGCCCCGCGTAAGTCCCTCAGCATTCCGCTGAGGTACTTCGCGGCGATGAGTTCCTTGTGGATCGCCTACACGTTCACCGGGCTGGTCTCGTACAACGGGGCCAGCCGTCCCAACTCCGCACTTCGTACTCGTCGAGACTGCAGTCGCCTTTAGTCAACTCGAAGACGAACAACCGCCACGCGCGAAGAAGGCGAGCTCGTTTGGATCAGAGTCGTGGCTGCGGTTCAGCAACCATCGGGGTTCAACCCGCGGAAAATGCCGGGCCAGACGCACTCCAACAGTGTCAAGTTCCTTGGCCCAGTCCTGCTGAAGGTCCCTGGCGAGGTTATGTTCAATGAACTTCCGTTCACCACCAACCCGCACATCGTTAAGCTATTGCCGGAACCACACTCGATATTCCGTGACTTTGAAGGAGTGTTCAGAAAAATTGCTGAAGGCATCGAAGGTGGGCAGAAATTCGCTCACGACCTACAAACGACAAACATGCCAGAAGTACAACAAGAAAACGCGTTGTGTACCGCTTTGACGTTGCCGTCGCTTTACGGTCAAAAGAATCATTGGCCAAGGAGGGACTCGAACCCACACGCCTTTTGGGCGGTCGATTTTGAATCGACTGCGTCTGCCATTCCGCCACTAGGCCTATCGACAAATCATACGCAACAGACACCGCAGGGCAACCCCGGTTCGCGCAGGTCCGGCAGCCGAACGTTTGGCGGGCTTCCATCGCAGCCATGGCACGATAGCATCCATTGCAATCCTTCACCGTGAAAGCCCGCCATGACCACCGTTGCCGACCTCAAGGGCCAGACCGTTGCCTTCGCCGCTTCTGGTGGCTTGGACTCTTGCACCGTCACCAAATGGCTGACGGAACACGACGTGAAGGTGGTCTGCTTCACGGCCGACATAGCCCAACCGGATGAATCGAACTTCTATGAAGTCGAGATGCGGATGCGGGCCAGCGGTGCGGCCGATTATGTGGCCATCAAGCTGCACGACATGATTGCCGAGAGCGGCCTGGAAGTGATGCAGTTTCAGGCGTGCTACGAGGGGCGATACTGGAACACCACGGGCATCGGTCGGCACGTGATCGTGGCCGGGCTGCTGCCGGAGTTGCAGAAGCGGAAGATCAACGTGCTGGGCCACGGGGCGACGGGCCGCGGGAACGATCAGGTTCGGTTCCAGTTGTGTACCAACATGCTCGATCCGAACATCCAGGTGTATGCCCCGTGGAGGGATCAGGCCTTCCTGAACCGCTTCCGCGGTCGAACAGAGATGATCGATTATTGCGAGATGCACAAGCTACCGATCAAGGCGAACAAGAAAGCGCCGTACAGCACCGATGCCAACCTGTTGGGGCTGACGCACGAAGCCGGTCAGTTGGAACACCTTACGGTGGGGCCGTGGTTCGTGACACCGGGCATGGGCGTGAAGCCCGATGCCGCACCGGATACCCCGGAGACGGTGACGATCCGCTTTGAAGCGGGCCGACCAGTCAGCATCAACGGCAAGAAGACCTCGGCCTTTGAAGCAATTCAGCAGGCCAACACCATCGGCGGCAAGCACGCCGTGGGCATCTGCACGCATCTGATCGAGAACCGCTTTGTGGGCATCAAGAGCCGGGGCGTTTACGAGGCACCGGGGATGGAACTGCTGGGCACGGCCTATGCGTATCTGCTGCAACTGATTGTGGATCGGCGCAGCCGGGAGATGTTCGACTACCTCAGTGCGTTCCTATCGAAGCAGATCTATCAGGGCTATGGCTTCGATCTAGCCAGCCAGATGGCCCGTGAAGCGATGAAGCCGATCTTGAACCTAGCCACCGGCACCATCGCGGTAAAGCTCTACAAGGGCCATGTGGTGTTCGAGAGTGCGGCAGACGTGCCGAACCAACTGTACAGCGAAGCGAACGCCAGCATGGAAGCGATTGGTGCGTTCGACCACGCCGATAGCGAAGGCTTCCTTCGCGTACTGCAAGTGAGCGCCCGTGCCCTGGCGGTGAATAAGCAAGTGACCGCCCCGGCGTGGGTAAAGAAATGAAATATGAATGAGAGCATGAATTTGACTGAAGAAATACTTGACACTTCCGTCAGAGGGGGGGTACAGTCTGACTTTGTCGAGCCAACAAACAGGGCCGCGAAATGCGACACTTTTTCCTTTGGTCTACAACTTCAGTTCTTTTCATTGCCTTTGTTCCATTGGTTTGTGCTGATACGAATGACGACCATGCTTTGGAAGCAGCGAAGAGTAGACAAATACAATTTCCTACTGTCGAAATTATCTTCAAGGTGGTTGAAGTCGTTGAACAAGGCGCCATCGATTGGCCACTCAACCGCGATACAAGTACGAAGGATTCTGGCTGGCCAAAAGAAAGAACGACGATTACGTCAACCAACAGATTGATTTATGACGGCAAACGGATGCGATATGAAAATAACCATCCCATTTTCGACGAAAGAAGTCGCCGCTGGGAAGCTGTCCATACCATACAAGTGACTAATGGTGAAGAAGCAAGATCAGTCTTCGGTCCGGTTAGCGGGTATAGCGCAGAAACCAGTTATGGCAAGATCGGCAGATCAAGTCAGATGGCGGTTGGAGCAATTGCAAGACTACTGCCATTGAACATGTTTTTTCGAGGGTACGACAACTCGGCGAATATGGTTTCTCTGAAAGTTGGTGACTTTAAGTTCAGCTCGAACATAGGACCAGCGAGTGCAAGATTTGAATGCGATCAGAAACGTAGTGCGAATCCTAAGGAAGCGGTTTTCAAAAAACCAGAGTGGACATTAAAGCAGATGCGATGGTTCACAAAAGAAGGTCGATCCGAAATATTGAGAATAGATGTTTTTTCACAAATCGATCAGCAAAAGAATATTGAACTGCCTTACAGTTGGGTTGAAAAACAGTGGAACACCAAGGGACTGTTGCGAACAACGATTTCGATTGACGTCCAAAGCTACCGTTTCCCGGATGCGATTGATTCTCATGAATACGAGTTGGTTTTTCCAGGTGGTCTACCCGTTTTTGATGAGCGAGACAAGAAGGATTACATGGCCCGCGATGATGGCACTCTGTTTCTCGTCGACTATTCAAAAACACAGCCGGAGATCAATCGAAATATACATGAAGGATGGTTTCAGCGAAACATTATCATACTGTTATTGAGCTTTGTCTTATTCCTAATGGCGACCTACGTCGTTGTCAGATGGTATCGTGTCAAGTCATCAATGACGGAATCGGAATCCTAATTCTCTCGGAGGCTATTTCATGATGACGCGCAAACCAGTCTTTATGTTCGCATTGCTGATGCTGATGGCGACTTCTGCGTTCATCTACTCCGCTTGCGACAGCTTGTGCCGGATGAGGCATAGGTGGCATGTATGCGGTACCCAAACTTATTGGTATTTTGAACGAACTGATTGTTTCATGTGTTATAAGTTTCCTAACATTGCAAAATTTGGCGAGTGCAGTCAAGATCCGGACGATGAAGCTAACACAAAGTGTGTCAAAAATGGCACCGTGTTACGCATATCCTATCAAGGAGAACTCGATGTGTGCGCTTGTGGCGGTGCTAATTTATTGACTGTAGAATCAGCATTTTATTCAGTAGACGAGATGTTCATGACATCCGTTGATCGCTTCATTTGCACCGTAAATCCCACAATCACTCCAATTCCCACAAACACACCAGCGGAATGAAAACAGGACAACAGTGTGATATACGAGCATGCGGATGGACTCTGGTAGAGTTGATTGTTACATTGGCTATATTAGCCTTGTTATTAGGGCTTTCATTTAGTGGAGTCCAGCGCGTTAGAGCAACAGCTGCGCGTGTAGCATGCCAATCGCGAATAGGTCAGGTAGCTATGGCCTGCCATAGCTACCACGCCAGATCAAGCTTCTTACCTGTGGGCCAACAGTATGGTCCAAGACCATACAACGTTTCAGATTCTACTCTTTCGATTCGTTCAACTTGGCCCCTTGCCTTGTTGAACGATTTGGAGCAATCAAATCTTGCTACTCAATTTGAAACTCTTGAGCGCACAGGCAGCATGATTCATCTTCCGCCATTCGAGCCAATTTGGAGTAGGCACATAGCGATTCTTCGGTGTCCTAACGACTCGCGAGATGTAGGCGAATCGTCGGCCTTCGCAACATATCCAACTCGCTTCGGCTTAAACAACTACCTTGGAAACGCAGGAACCGGACTGGTCGCTAACGATGGAATGTTTCATCGGGATCGTCGTGTGTCACTTATAAACGTGACAGATGGAACGTCCTCCACATTACTCTTTGGCGAACGGCCAAGTTTCGAGTCCGGAGCGCGTTCAGCTTGGTATCCAACTCATGCCGATACAGTGAGTTTTATCATGCCAGTCAATCCAGTGTACGCTTCGGCTGGATCCGAGTCATCTGGTTGTACTCCGGAACCAAGTGTATTCGAGTCAGGCCACACAGCTAGCCCTTGTCATGCGTATCACTACTGGAGTTTGCATTCCGGAGGCGCGAACTTTGCATTTGCCGACGGACATGTTAGCTTTTTGCGATATTCAGCGGCTACCATCCTTCCAGCATTGGCTACCAGAAATGGTGGTGAAAGTGTCATGCCTGATTAAAGCCTACTTTTTCTAGAAGTTCTCGAACCAGTAGCCTAAGGGGGTTACCCGCTGATGAACCCCTGACCGGCATGTCACGCGTTGGTCACGAGTTCAAACACCGCATCGGGTTTCTGTGTATCCTCTGATGCAGTCTCACTTCGATGGAGGATGTCAATATGAACAGGCGCATCGTGGTCGGCACCGTAGGGTGCCTCGCTCTTCTCGGTCTCGTCGGCTGTTTCTATCCGCCGGACACCCAGCCGATTTCATCGGGCAGTGAACCTCAGCCGAAAGAAGTTCAACTGTCACCGGTGCAGTCCAAGCAGTTGCGAAATCTGCATCAGGTCGCACTCCAGAAGTTTCTCGAAGCTCCCGACTTCGGAATGAGTCGGATGGTGCGGACACCGTATCAGGTGCCCATGGATGTCATGGATCCCGCAGTTGTTGCAAACGCTGTGAATCAAGCACAATATCCTGCCGCCTTGATGACGATGCATAACAGTAAGAACACGACGAAGGTTAACCTCACCAAATCGATACGAATCGGACAAACCAGCAAGCTGTTCACACTCGAACAACTCGGCATGAACTTCCAACAGGTTCAACTGATGGGAATTGCCAAGCAACCGGAACCCACCATGTCCGACATACAGGAAGAGACCCCACCCGAGGCCCGACC
>JBBRME010000109.1:0-14520 GCA_038230995.1 Gemmatales bacterium | reverse complement strand
TCGTTGGCGATGGGGCTGCAGAGACACTCGGCGGTTTGCCTGATTTGAAGCCGCACCTGCACCTCGACCACGGTGATCTCAGTATCCGTGCCAGTTCACCGCTTGGCATACCGGGGTACGACCTCGTGTTTCATCGCAGCATGACTGACAAGATCATAGCCAAGTTGAACATCCCTCACGGCACTGTCGAGGAGTACGAACAACGCCGCATCGAAGCTGGCACCCCGGCGTACGGGCAGGACTGGGACGAGACTCGGTTCGTCATGGAAATCGGCGGGGCCGCAACTGCCGTGAGCTACACCAAGGGCTGCTACCTCGGGCAGGAACCGATCGTGATGAGCAGAGATCGAGCTGGGCACGCCCCACGGAGTTTCGTTCGGTTACGCGTGCCTACTGCGCAACCGGGCGACAAGATTCTTTTTGGGGCAGACGACGTGGGGAACATCACTTCGGTGAGCGGCTCCACGGCCCTTGGTTACGTCCGCTGGAAGCACCGGGAACCCCGCACCACATTGACCGTGAACGGCCAGAGTGCCACCATTGAAGCAGCGTTGAGCTAACTCGCCGGGGCGAAGTTGTCGCGATGCAACAACTCCACATAGCCATCTTGTAGGGCGGTACGAGGCTTTGCGAGTGCCGCCGAAGGCCATCCATTCCGGCGGCACTCGCCAAGCCTCGTACCGCCCTACGAAATCTTCTAGCTCGCCGGGGCGAAGTTGTCGCGGTGCAGCAACTCCACGTAGGGCACCTTGCCCAAGAGTTGTTCGATTTGTTCCGTCGATTTTCCGGCGATACGTTCAGCATCGGCACTGTTGTAGTTCACCAAACCACGCCCCAACTCCTGTCCGGTCGCATCACACACACTCACCACATCGCCCCGGCTGAACGTCCCGCTCACACCGCGCACACCCACGGCCAACAGGCTCTTGCCCTGCACCAGCAAGGCCCGCACAGCACCGTCGTCCAGCGTTAGCGTGCCTTTGGGTTGTCGCACTTTGCCCAGCCATGTTTTGAACGCGGTTGCGCTGTTCGCACGTGGCAGAAACAACGTCCCCACGTCGGCCCCGCTGCGGATATCATCCAGGATGCCATCGCGCGAACCATTGGCCATGACCACCGCACTGCCCACGGAACAAGCCAGTTGTGCGGCCTTCAGTTTGCTGCCCATGCCACCGGTGCCGAGGGTGCTCTTCGTGGCTTTCGCCAAACCATGAATATCGTCATCAAAGGCGGCCACCACCGGCACGCGCTTCGCCATTGGATCGCTGCGTGGATCGCCATCAAACAAACCATCGACATTGGTGAGCAGCACGGTCAACTTCGCCCGCAACAAGTTGGCCACCAGGGCAGCGAGATGATCGTTATCGCCGAACTTGATCTCGGCTACCGATACCGTGTCGTTCTCGTTAATCACGGGGATGCAGCCGTATTCTAGCAGCGTGTACATGGTGTGGCGGGCATTCAAGTAGCGGCTGCGATTCTCGAAGTCCGCTGCGGTGAGCAGCATCTGCGCGGGGATCAACTTGTGCGGGGCGAAGGCCCGGATGTATTCCTGCATGAGTGCCGTCTGCCCGACCGCAGCACACGCTTGAAGGTGCGGCAGGTCGGTCGGTCGTTTACCCAAGTTGAGCTTGCCCATCCCCGCACCAATAGCCCCGGAACTGACCAAGGCGATCTGCCAGCCCGCCGCGAGCCAGCGTTGCAATTGATCGGCCAACTGCTGAATGCGGTGCGTATCCAGATGCCCGCGCGCATCCGCCAGCACGTTCGTGCCCACTTTCACCACGGCCAAGCCGGGTTTGCTCAACCATTCGGTACGTTCATTCATCCCGACGGGTTCTCTGCGTTGCGTGCAGCCTCATTGTCGGAGGATATAGCGAAGAAGAAAGGTGTATCTGAACTCCGTTGAGCTCTGGGTGAGGTCATTTGCAAGGCACAGCTTCCTTGTTGAGCCTGCCTGCGTCAGCATCAGGAGTCTAAATCAAATCACTCCTGCCGCTGACGCAGGCAGGCTCAACATAAAGATCCCGTTCGCTCTCACTGCGCTCCGCATCGCGGCTAAGTCGATTTGTTGATCGACCTGAGCTGCATTGGAGTGGCTTCATCCCATCCGGTAACCGCGATGCGCAGTGAAACGTGCTGAGCGCGATGGAGGTTGTCACTGGACGGGTCGGGTCGGGGATCAATAGACCGAAGTTGCGTTGCATCTGGCGGAGTGGGAGTCCACGGCCTGCATGTTGAATCGGAATGAAAGAAGTCACTGACACTCAATTGTCAGCGGAGGAAGTTCGGGGTTCGGCCGCTTCCCCCTGCCAGTCCAGCCACGCTTGAACTCGCATGTCGTAGACCATACCCCCGTCGGGGTAGCTGCCCGCGATCTCGACCCGATACTGAATGCCCTGCTTGCCTGTGAACGCTACCCGAATGGGGTGCGCCCAATAGTGCTCGAACAAGTACAGGGTAAAGAACGGCCACCCGATGCCCCGCGGCCAGTCCGGCGGGTCGTCGTCGGGCGACTGCGGAAAAGTATACTCCCGGCCGACCAACTCATCCGGTGACGACACCCGTAGCGGGAGCATCTGAGCGTACAGGTACGGCTCGGCGCTCGCCAGCCAGTCGTGCAGTTGCTCCTCGCGTTCGTCGGGCCAGCTCCGATAGTCAAGCTGCGGCGACTCACCACAGTTGATCTCGATGCCCCAACGGAAGTCGGTTGTCGTGTCCCGACCGCCGAGCAACTCGCCGCGGAGGACTGGGAAGGCGATCGTGTTCAGGTAAAGGTGGTCCAAGCCCTGAAACCCTCCGCCGCCGAACTTGTTATTCGACAGAATCGATGCTGTCTATTTCGTGCAGGTTGAACACGTTTAGCCGCAATCGAAATCAAGCTAACAATCTATCGTTGCACCGTCAACAACCCAGAATCACATAATCTGTGGATATACGAAGGAGTTGTGGGATTTGAACAAGAGTGAACAAGATTTAAGGCGAACGGCACGACGTCAGTGTGCCGGTGTCATGCGAATGAAAAAACCACCGGCACACTGACGTTGTGCCGTTCGCCTTCCCATCCACGAGCACGCTCAGCTTCGTATTGCGGCGACAAGGCAAAACGCGCGATCAGACACGAGGCGAGTCCGTCGTATCCAAGTTTCAGACACGTGGTTTTTGAAAATCTTTCGGGAACTCTTCACAAACACACCACGTCCTATGATAATTGCAGCGACTCCCATCGTGACGACGCACTCCGGCCAATCTGGGCCGAGGAAGAACAGCGGATCAGAACCATTTCGGAACCTCCCATGATGCACACGCCGAATCGCCATCAGCCAATCATTCCACGGTGGTTCCTCCCGCTGTTGGCTCTGTACTTCTGCTTTGCCCTGCCAGGTGAAGCTCGTGCCGAGGGGAATATTGCCGTCCACATCGTTGGATCGGTTGGTTGGTTTTGGCTCATTTTGGCTCCTATCAGCTTGGTGCTGCTCGGCATCGTGGTGTGGTTACTCCTCGATCTGCGTGGCAGCGTTGCCATCCCGGCGGGCTTCGTGGATGAATTCACCGACACAGTGAACAAACGCAAATTCAAAGAAGCCTTCGACATGGCGAAGGAAGACAGCAGCTACCTCGGCCGCGTCCTCACGGCTGGCATGGGTCGCTTGCAGTATGGGTTGGAAGATGCCCGCGAAGCGGCGATGAACACACTCGATTCCATCAAAGGCAGCAAGGAACGCTGGAACAACTACCTCGCCGTGATCGCCAGCCTCGGGCCATTGCTGGGGTTGGTCGGAACAGTCTTCGGCATGATCGGGGCGTTCATGGAACTCTCCGGTGGCGAGAACAAGGATGCTGGGGCACTGGCCAAGAACATCAGCCACGCCCTTGCGGTAACGCTGATTGGTGTGGCCATCGCTGTTCCCGCGTTGGCACTCAATACGTTCTTCCGCAACCGGATCAACCAAGTAACGCTCGATGTTGGCCACGTGGCCGATGACCTGCTCACGCAGATGTACCACAACTCGAAGAAGCCCGCCCCAGCCCCGAGTACTCCGGCTGCTGTTGCCGTTGCAACCAAGGCCTAACCGAGGGGGCACCGATGAGCGCACCAGCCGACGCCGCCCACGAACCCGACCTGACCCCACTGCTCGACCTTGTCCTGCAGTTGGTGATGTTCTTCATGCTCGTGGTTCACTTCGAAAGCGAACAACGCAACGAGAAAGTCCAACTCCCCAAGGCGGGCATCGCCAAGGGATTGGTCAAGAACGATAAAGATCGGATTCTCTTCATCAACCTGCTACCGCAGAAGAACGAGCAGACGGGCGAGGTTTCGCGTGCAAGTGCTCTCATCACCGTGTTTGAAGGCACCTCGATGAAGGAATACACGAACCAAATTCAATTGCGCGACTACCTGAATATCGAGTTCGAAAAGGATCAGAGAGCTGCTGGCACAGCCGTCTGGAGCAGTGGCAAGGGTCGCTCGGTGGTTGTATTGCGGGCCGATAAGGACTGCACGTTCCGGCACGTCTACGACACCATGAGCACCATCAAGACGGTGGGTTACAGTGAAGTACAACTGCGGGCACAAGTCGACAAAACGAGTGGAGGCTAAGCCATGCGACACCGTCACCGCCGTGTACACGAAACGCATACGAAGCCCGATCTTCCGATCACGCCGATGCTGGACATGTCGTTCCAATTGCTGGCGTTTTTCGTGATTACCTACAAACCGGCGACGCTGGAAGGCTCGCTGGCCATGTCGCTACCCAAGCCCGGCAGCGATACTCCATCCCAGCAGGTGAACTCGGAAGTCCTCGAAGATGATAAAGAACAGCCCGTCATGGTTCGCGTGCCTTCTAATGGCAGCGGCTTGATTCTGGCCTATGAACTCAACACTGCTACCGCCGCTGAGCCAATCCGCTTCCCCGATAGCGACAAACTGCTGGTGGAACTGAAGTCGATCGCCAAGGCGAAGATCGACGCCAAGGAACCAGTGCCGAAGCTCGAGTATCAATTCGCACCTGATATCAACTACCAGTTCGTGATCAAACAACTCGACGAGGCCAAGCAAGCCGGTTTCACGAAGGTGACGCCGACACTGATTTCCGAGCCGAAGGCCAAGCCGATGGCCCCCGCCGCCCCGGACTTGAAGTAGAATGGAACAGTTGGCGGGCTGAATGCGTCAGACGTGGTGAGGTGCTGGTTCATGTCTTTCTTGTCGAGCAACCTGGTACAACGATCACTCCTATCTTTGGGGTTATTGATCTGTTGCGCAGGCTTCACAATTGCCCAAGATGCCCGACCGAAAGAGCAGATCGCGTTCGACAAGAACCGGGCATTCCTGAACGTGCACGACTTCACAACGCCGAATCTGGGCACCAGCGGTAAAGGTGAGCATGACACCTTCTGTGCCTTGGCCCTGCACACTTCCATGTTCACCAACGATGAATTGCTGGCGGCAGCCCGCAAAGATGTCTCATACTCCGACCTCATGGTGAAGAACGATATCCTCCGTGAAGACATCCGCTTCGAGTTGGTACAGTTCAGTGGCCGGTTGAAACGCCTCAAGCAGATTGGCACCTTCAAAGAATTGCGTGAGGCGGGCATCACCAACCTGTGCGAAGCTTGGGTGTTCCCCGATGGGCAGATCAACCCGGTTTGCGTGCTGCTGAACGAGTGCCCTGCCGGGTTGGAGCCGAACCTCGAATACGAACAGTCGCTACCGGTCACCGTGGCCGGGTACTTCTTCAAGATCACCCAATACGAAACCGACCAACCCAGCAGTAAGAACCCGGGCAAGAATATCGTTCTGAACGCCCCACTGCTTGTTGGGCAAACCCTGAAGATGAACGAACGCAAAGCCTCGGCAAGCGAGTCGCTCCCGGCGCTGCTACCGGTGGTGATTGTCAGCGGAGCAACGCTGCTCTTCATCATCTTGGGGCTGACGTTCTTGCTCACTCGAAGCGACAAAGGCTTACGAAGATACACCGAAAAGCAGCTAGCGAATCCGTTTACGGCAGCCGAACCACCCACGCCTCCCCTGGGGAATTGAACATGGCCGAGCAAGAGATAACCAGTCGAGCACCGGTGATTCAACTCATCAAGGGCGCGGAATTCACCCGAAGCGAGCAACTGCTGAACCGGGTGCTGCCTGCCTGCGTGGCGAGTGCCGGTATCCACGTGCTCTTGGCTGCGGGGGTGTTCGCACTTTCGGCGCTGGCACCCACAGGCACCAAGGCCCAAGAACCGGACAAGGTGGAAGTCGCTGTTGAGGAATCGAACGAGAAGCCCGAGGACAAGAACCTCACAGAGACCACACCGACGATTGATGAAAGTGCCACAACAGTGGTGATTGAAGATGCAAAGGTCGATGACAAAACAGTTCAGTCGAACGTCACCGAAATTGCTCCGGCAGGCAACCCCGACGGCAACGTGACCACCCCAGCCGACTTGCTTAAACAACTCGGTAATGAAAGCACCCTCCCCATGGCTGGCATGGAAAGCACTGGTGCCGGGGCTGGCAGTAAGGGTGGCGGCAACATGGGCCTTGGGGCGGTAGCGGATTCACTCAAAGGGCGTGGTAGTCCGACAACAAAAGCGGCGTTACTGACGTCGGGTGGTGGTAATACAGAGTCTGAACTGGCCGTAGCCAGGGGACTTGCCTGGCTGGCCAAGCAACAAGTGAAGGACGTGGGCAACTGGGTGTACGACAAAGGTAACGCCGAAGACACGATCAGCGCCACCGGCTTTGCCCTGCTACCGTTCCTTGCGGCGGGTCAAACGCACAAGCCTGCAGCAGGAGCTGACGCCAAGTACAAGAAGACTGTTCAAGAAGGCCTGATCTATCTGCTGAAGAGTCAGAAGGCTGATGGTTCGTTCCGATTCGGCAAAAGTAACCAACTCAACATGTATTCGAACGCGATTGCTGCGGTGAGCATCTGTGAAGCCTATGGCATGACCAATGACAAGACCCTACTGATGGAACCCGTGCAGCGGGCCGTGAATTTCATCGAGAGTGCTCAATCGAGCAACGGCAGTTGGAACTACACGGTGAAGACCGACGGCGATACGTCCATCGTCGGCTGGCAAGTGCAAGCTCTACACAGTGCGAAGCTCTGCAAGGGCATCAAGGTGAATTCCAAGGTGATGGAGAAGGCTGCAAAGTTCCTTGATAGCGTGGCGTCAGGATCCAGCAAGTATAAGTACGGCTACAAAGATGCGGCCACTGGTGCCCCTACAACCACCGCCGTGGGGTTGCTATGCCGGTACTATCTGAACGGTTGGGGGCCAAACAGTGCCGCTATGCGAGACGGGGCCGACTACCTCATGAAGAGCCACAAGCCCGGCGAAAAAGCGTTCGACATGTACTACTACTACTACGCAACTCAGGTGATGCACTTCTACGGTGGCGATGCTTGGAACAAAGAATGGAACCCAGCGATGCGGGACTTCCTCATGAAACAACAGATCAAGGAGCCCAAGAACATCAAAGTCGATGGTAGTTGGGATCCGGACAAAGGAAGCTGGATCGGGCCACAGTGCGGTCGATTGGGCACCACCGCCACAGCACTGCTAACTCTGGAAGTGTACTATCGCCACCTCCCACTGTACGGTCGCGGCACCGGCGGCTTGACCGACCTCGAAGGGAAGTAAGTACAAGCGGAATCACACCTAGCCCATGCTGCATACAACATCCCTTTCGCCATCGGGATGCTGTCATGTTGCGTGGGCTGATCTTTTGCTTCGTTGTTTCATCTCTTGCATGGGGCCAAGCGGCACCCGCGCCGTTGAAGACCAAATCCGAATCCACTCAATTCCAGCAAACCAGTTCCAATGCCGAGGTGCTGGCCTTCTGCGAACAGTTGGCCAAACAGAACCCTGCGGTGCAATACAGCACGTTTGCGAAGTCCGCCAATGGGTCGCCGCTGCCCGTGCTGGTGCTGGGTGCCTCGAAGCAGGACGAGAAGAAGCCTGTTGTGTTGCTCATGGCCAACATCCACGGTGGCGAGGTGGATGCTAAAGAAGCGTTACTCATGTACGCCCGTGATCTGGCGAATGAAAAAGACCCGCTCATTCTCCGTCTGCTCACGATTGTGATTGTGCCGAACTTCAACGCAGACGGGAACGATGCCTTCAGCGAGAAGAACCGCACTGATCAAAACGGCCCGAAGAGTGTGGGCCTTCGTTCTAACGGTGGCGGCTTCGACCTGAACCGGGACTTCGTAAAGCTGGAAACTCCTGAAGTGCGCGGACTGGTGGAATTGCTGAATCTACATAACCCGCTGATGGTGGTCGATGGCCACACCACGAACGGAAGTTACCACCGCTACACGCTGACCTACGATGGCCCGCGTGTACCTGCCGCTGATCCGGAACTCATCAAGTACGCACAAGACACCCTGCTGCCCGCTGTCGGCGAGAAGGTGAAGAAGGCCACTGGGTTTGATTCCTTCACTTACGGCGACTTCGACAAGAAGCATGAAACCTGGGAGACGTACGGCAGCGGACCACGCTTCGGCACACAGTTGTATTCACTGCGTGGGTCGTTTGGCATCCTCAGCGAGAGCTACACCTATGCCAGTTTCGAGGATCGCGTGAAGGCGAGTTACGCCTTCATGAAGGGCAACGTCGAATACGTGGCCGAGAACCTCGCCAAAGTGAAGTCGGTTGTCGACAAGGCCCAGAAGCCACGCGAAAAGGTGGCCCTGCGTAGCAAGACCGTGGCCCGTGAAAAGGTTTACAGCATCAAGGGTTGGGTCGAGAAGAACGACAACGGCAAGATCAGCAAGACCGACACACCGAAGGACTACGACTGCCGGGTCATCGATCAACTCCAGCCGACGTTAGAAGTCACGCGGCCTTATGCGTACTTGATTCCAGCAGAGTACGTCAACGCGGTGGACACCCTGCGAAGACACGGGATCGAAGTGCAAGAATTACGCGAACAGATCACCATCGAAACCGAAAGCTACACGTTGAAAGAAGTGACGTTCAGTAAACGCGAATTCCAGAAGCACAAGATGGCCACCGTGGAAGGCACCATGGCAACCAGCACCACGAAGGCTGAGCCGGGCATGTTCGTGGTGAAGACGGAGCAGCGTCTCGGCCAACTTGCTTCGTACTTGCTTGAGCCGTTCTCCGAAGACGGACTCACGACGTGGAACTCCTTCGATGCTGGCCTGAAAGTGGGCTCGGCATTCCCCGTGGTGCGTCTGCCCAAAGCAATTCCACTGTTCACCGGTAGCCCGAAGCCGCTGCCGGAGAAGGAAGTTCGCGGGACACCATTCACTATCAAAGAAGCGAGTGGCTTCAGCTTGAATGGCACACCCATCGGTGAGTTGACCTGGCTTGATGATGGCGAACACTGGCTGCAACCAAAAGAAGGAAAGCTGTGGAAGGTTCACGCCCGTACCGGCAAGGCAGAGTTATTCGTCGACGTGGCCAACATCAGCAAAGCCCTTGGTACGATCAAAGGCTTGGAAGGACGGGAAGTTCAGCGACTGTCCGCATCTCCACGCTACAAGTTCACCAAAGATCGCACCGCCATCATGTACACCACCAGCGTCGGCCTTGTGATGGTGCAGCGAGATGGATCCGCTGCCAAGGTGTTAGTACCTCTGGTGAAGGGGCAGATCTTGGAGAACCCCACCTTCAGCCCGGATGGTACGCACCTGGCCTACACCCGTGGCGGCAACCTGTACGCGACGACTTTGGCCACCGGCAAAGAAACCGCACTGACCTCCGACGGCGGCAAGAACGAAATTCTGAACGGTCGCGCCGACTGGGTGTACGAAGAAGAAATCTACAACCGAGTGAGCGTGGCCTTCTGGTGGAAGCCAGACTCAAAGGAGATTGCATTTCTTCGGTTCGACGATGCCGCCGTGCCGAAATTCACGCTGACTTCGCAGGATGGTAAGCCCGAAGCGATCAACTACCCGAAGGCCGGGGAGAAGAACCCAACGGTGAAGTTAGCCGTGGTGAACATCGCCGAGCCGAAGCCGACGTTCGTGAACCTCGAAGCCTACGGGAAGGAAGAACTGCTCTTCGCCCGGGTCGGCTGGACACCAACCAACATGCTGTACGCCTACGTGCAGAACCGCGTGCAAACCTACCTCGACTACTGCGTCTGGGAGAAGGCCGACGCAATGCCGAAGGTGCTCTTCCGCGATACCACCAAGGCTTGGATCGAAGATGCTGGTGAAGCGAAGTACCTCAAGGATGGCACGTTCCTGTACCTCAGCGAACGCAGTGGCTTCAAGCACCTGTACCACTACGCCGCCTATGGCAAGTTGATCAAGCAACTCACCGATGGCCCATGGGAAGTGAAGCAGATTGAACGGATCGACGAGGCCAGCGGCGATGTCTACTTCACCTGCAATAAGGTTCGTTCCACGGGATCACACCTCGCCCTTGTCACGTTGGCCGGGAACGACGTGCAAGTGATCTCGCACCCCAACACCACACATACCATCAGCATGGCCCCCAAGGGCACGCTGTACGTGGATCGCGTGACGGACGACAACACCCCAACGCAGACGATCCTCCGGGACCTGCTGGTGAAGCCCGTGCGCATCCTCGACACCAACCCGGTGTACGACCGCGCTAAGTACACCTTCGGCAAATACGAACGCAAAACGATCGTGCTGAAGGATGGCTTCGAACTCGAAGCCGGCATCACTTACCCGCCGGACTTCCATGAGTACAACCGCTACCCGGTCTGGATCATGACGTATGCCGGGCCGCATGCCCCCACGGTGAAGGACGGTTGGGGCGGTGGGCGAGTGCAGGAGCAAATCCTGGCTTCGCACGGCGTGATTGTGCTGCGAGTTGATCCACGCAGCGCCAGCGGCAAGGGGGCACAAAGCGCGTGGACGTGCTACAAGCAACTCGGCGTGCAGGAACTCAAAGACCTCGAAGAAGCCGTGGACTGGATGGCCAAGAACCCATGGGTGGATGCCAGCCGCGTGGGCCTCAGCGGACATAGCTACGGTGGCTTCATGACGAGCTACGCACTGACACACAGCAAGAAGTTCGCTGCCGGTGTGGCCGGTGCCCCGGTCACCGACTGGCGCTACTACGACAGTATTTACACCGAGCGCTACATGGGCCTGCCCAGCGAGAACAAAGCCGGGTATGAGGCCACCAGCGTGGTGAAGGCCGCCAAGAACCTCAGTGGCAAGTTGTACCTGGTGCATGGCTTGATCGACGATAACGTCCACCCGCAGAACAGCTTGAATCTGGCCACCGCACTGCACGCCGCGAACGCCGAGTTCGACATGATGGTGTACCCGACCCACCGCCACGGCATCGGCACAGCGCACTACCCACGCTCCACGGTGCAATTCGTGTGCAAGGCGTTCGGGTTACCGTTGAAGAAGTAGGGTGTTGAAGTTGAGCCTGCACGCGTGAGCGGCGGGAGGTCTACAAGCAAAACTCCTGCCGCCGGGGATATTGGAGGTCGGCCCCTTACGCTAGAAAGACCGATGGTCTTCGGCCACAACGTGGCCAGCCAGCAGAGCGCTGGCAACAGCGACGGCAAGCAATCGGTACATGGAACTTCCCAGGGGTAGTTTTCACAGCGTAAGCGAAAAAGCATTGAGGCGGTCTCATGTGAGCTTGACGAGGCCCATATCTGCAAGGAATCGTGTACCACCTGCCGGACGGTTAGATTGGGCAGCACTGTAAGTTAGGCACAATCTGTCTTTTGCCCTTGTCATCGCTACATATAGCAATCGTCTTGCTTCATCAATCTCTGTCTGCTTATTCAGGTCAAGTGTCTTGCATCCTGGCAGCGTCGAGTCCTCGACGCCGGTGACGTATACACGCGAAAATTCAAGCCCTTTTGTCGCATGGAATGTAAGTAGTGAAACTCGGTCAGTATCGGATTCGAGTTCATCGCTGTGAGAAAGTGCCAATCGCTCAAGAATGCTCTGTATTCTTTCTTCAAGAGTTTTAGATAGCACATTTTTAGCCAAAGAACGAAGCCAATCAATTTCCGTTTGAAATCTTTCTTCGTTTGTACCTGCTTTTCGGAGTTTATTCATTAATTCAACACCACCCAGACGCACAATCAGTTCAGCCAATGTTAACCCTGGACGGACGCTGTGGAAGTAACTTTTTTCATAATGCTCGAGAACGGTAGAGTATGCTCCTAACGCACGGATTGCACCTTTATGAAATAACTCGGAAGCAATCCCATCAATGGGTACCGGCCCAGCAAGTGCAATGGCAGTTGAGAGCGCATCGAGTAAATGGGGTAAAGCAGACTTTCTTGCATTTGACATATGCTCTTGCTGCAAACACTCGAACACAGATGCTAGGCACAGGCAATCGTCCAGAGCGCGATGGCTACGTCCGGTCGGGACACGGTACCTTTGTGCGAGATCTACTAGTTTGTAGCTTCCTTCTCGTATTACATGACGGGCAAAAGGCCGTGAGTCATAATAGCTCAGGCCAATGAAGCCCTTCCATGTACTTGTCAGCCGCTTCAGTATCGGCACGTCATATTCATAGCCATTGTGTGCGATCATAAGAGTATTGCCAACAAACTTGCGAAATGCAGGCCAAACGTCAGCTAAGCATGGCTTGCCTTCTAAATCTGCGTCCACATACCCATGCGTTTCAGTTGCCTTGGGCGTTATTTTACGCGAGACGTTTATTAGTGTGTGGTATTTGTCTATGACTGTGCCACCTCGGACTCGTACTGCTGCCAACTCGATTACTTCACAAAGATTCGGATCTAATTCAGTGGTTTCGGTGTCAAATGCAACATACTCGTCGAAAACAGCTTTTCTATCGCGACTACTGTAGAGCTGCAATGCTACAAACAGATTTATTATTTTTACTTGGGCCTCTGTAGGATAGGCTTGAGGTTCTTCAGGTGTTGCACTATCGATAAGAAATTCGATAGTCAAATCAGTGGACATAGGTTTTTCTGACGAGTCAGATCCTAACAGTGTCAAGTGCGGTATCGCAGAACTCAAAATCCTGTGTATCATAATTTCAAGCGAATTATTGCACTTGACGAAGATCGACTTGTTTTTCTCTGCAGCGTCTTTCAGCTTCAAGTACAATTCCTGTGCTTCATGATTTCTAGCTGGATCATCAAGCTTTCCCAGCAGATCATCGAATGGCGATAAACGCGGGCCTATACCTAAGGCTAGGATCGCGTCCATGAGTTCATTCAAGTCGAGGCTAGTCTTGCCTAGTGATCGGATGTTGTCTGCACGACATAGAAATGCTCGTATATCACCAGAGTGAATTCGAGAGTGATTCTTAACGTAATTCCGAAAGCTAATCTCTATATCTAACCCGGTACCTGCTGCAACTAATTGCACAACTTGCTCAGTAAGAACAAGATTAGCAAGTACTTCGAAAACAATCATGGATCGGGGAGCGATAATCAGCCGCATTGATGCCACGACTTGGGCAACTACTGGATTGTCATTAATGGATCTTCCACGATTGAGACGGCACGGAATTCCTGCTGTCAGCAAAGCAGTCTCCAGCTGTTGACCTAAGTCGTGAGTCCGGTACAGGATTGCATATTCGTCTAAGTTGTAGCGATGATGACGTCTATCCTCGATCAGGTCATTGATGATCCACATGCACTCGGCTGCGAAATTTACATGGCCAACGGCCTGCACTTGGAAGGGTGATTCTCTCTCCGCTACAATGTCGCGGCAGGTGAATATTGAATCCTGCGGTAGTATGCGACGGGCGGTCTCGAAGATGGCTTTTGTGCTCCGGCAGTTACGATCAAGGAGTATTGGTGTTGTGATAGCAAAGTCTTTGATGAACTTATGTAAGATACCTGGATCAGCACCTCGCCATGAAAAAATTGATTGTTCGTCATCACCTACAAAGTACAGGCTACGATGGCGAAATGCGAGACTCGAAAGGATTTGATACTGCGTAGCATCCAAGTCTTGGCACTCATCAACTAATATATGGTCCCATTTTGCGCGGATATCGTCTACGATAGTTCGATTTTCGACTAAGAGTTTATGCGTAAAGATCAATATCTCGTCAAAGTCAATGAGTCTGCTTTCACGAAGCTCTTTCGCATAGCGACGAAAGACATTATCATCATTTCCATTAAGAGATATTTGTCCCATGCGACACTTGCTAAATCGACTTAAAGTGCTTTTCCAGTATTTTTTTGCGACACCTAGTCGCCTCAAAATGAGACTTTGAGTTTGATCATCTGCAACTCCAAATCCGGTAACCAATCCAACCTCATTAGCATACGGTCTCAGTATTTTCATACAAATTGCATGGATTGTTCCTAATGACAATTCTTCAACCAGGGTTCCATGGCTCGACTTCAGTCGTAGAAAAATCTCTTTTGCTGCCTTGTTTGTAAACGTCACAGCACAAATTCGGCTGGGATTAGGGCCTGTCTCGAAATAAGTGTTACAACTTTTTCCTCGGCGTGATGCGGTAGTTCCATTCGCCATGGAACGATTCCCGCTGGCACTGGATCGTTGCCAGCATCTCCTTCGTCACTTTCAGTCCCTTCGGATATCGTGA
>JBBRME010000108.1:0-14544 GCA_038230995.1 Gemmatales bacterium | reverse complement strand
TGCGCTCACGATGCCCCCTGCGTAGCCTGCCCCCTCGCCAACGGGATACAACCCTGACAAGCCCGGCGATTCGCGCGATTCATTTTCGCGATCAATTCGCACTGGAGAACTGCCACGTGATTCTGGTCCGGTGAGTACAGCATCGCGTAAGAATTTGCCTCGCCAGCGCTCGTCCATTTGCGGCAGGCCAATGCGTACGGCTTGGGCCACCACCGGTGGCAGTACATCGCGCAAGTCAGCTGCTACGGTGCCGATGGGGTAGCTGCTAGGTACCTGCCCGTGACTTTTGAATCCTTTGAGATAGTCCGACGCCAGTTGCACCGGTGCGCGGTACTCGCCACGGCCCAGTTCAAAGGCGATCTTCTCGTACTTCTGTTGCAGCCGCATTCCGGCCAACACGTCTTTACCTTCAAAGTGATTCACGGGCACCGTCACCACCAAACCGCTGTTGGCGTACGGGCTGTCCCGCTTGCTCAGGCTCATGCCGTTGGTACAGAAGTACCCCGGCTGGCTCACACTTGGAATGATGTATCCACCGGCGCACATGCAGAAGGTGAAGAGGTCGTTCTTGCCCTGGGCTACGAGAGTGTAGTCGGCGTTACCAAGTGTGTCTTCCCAGTGTATCTTGCCGTATTGAGCACGATTCACGGTGTGCTGAGTATGTTCGATCCGCACGCCGAACTGGAACGGCTTTTGGCTCATCGGCACGCGGCGCTTTGCTAACATCTCGTAGGTATCGCGGGCACTGTGACCTATGGCGAGCACCACGACAGACGTGGAAACTTCACCAGTGCTGGTGGTCACACTTTTCACGCCAGTATCGTCGAAACGCAAGTCTTCCATCTTGGTGAGGAAGCGGACTTCACCACCGAAGGCTTCGATCTGCCGGCGGATGGCTTTCACCACCGCAGGCAAACGATTACTGCCAAGGTGTGGGCGGTGATAGTACAAGATGTTTGGTCGGCCTGGTTGTTGACCCTTGCACTCGGCAAAGAGTTCCAACACACGCAGGACATCTGGGCCGGTGCCTCGGCACGTGAGCTTACCGTCGCTGAACGTACCCGCCCCGCCCTCGCCGAAGATGTAATTGCTTTCGGGGTGGAAGGCTCCGCCGTCGTCGAAAGTCTTCACATCCTTGATGCGTTCGGTGACGCGGGTGCCGCGTTCCAGCAAGATCGGGCAGTATCCTTGTTGGGCAAGGAAGTACGCGCACACCAAGCCACCCGGCCCGCTGCCAACGACAATCGGACGATGCGGTAGTGGAACGCTGCCCTTGGCAGGTATCTCGAAGGGTGGATCGGTAAATAGTTCGACCCGCGCGGTTGCACGGGGATTGTTCGAGACCCGCTCGACGATGGATGCTTCATCGCCCGGCACTTCCACCTGGAAGTTGTAGGTGAACTCCAACAAGTTCTTGTTTCGCGTGTCCAGGCTTTTACGCAGGATGCGATGGTTCAGCACATCCGTCGGTTTCACACCAAGGGCACGAGCCACATGACGGACGACGTTTTCTTCCGGTTCATCGACCGGTAATCGGAGATTCGAGAGACGCAGTGACATACCTACAGTGTAGAACCAATGCCAAATGCACCCAAGGACGATGTGATTACAGCTATGCTTTGAGCGGGTGAAAGTTTTTTAGCCCTCGCCCCGTTTGACGGGGAGAGGGTGGCCGAAGGCCGGGTGAGGGGTGGTTTTGGCGAACCGGCGACGTGAGTCGCCGGGTCAAGTCAACCCGGCAGCTCACGCAGCCGGTTCACCAAGAACCCCTCACCCGATTGTCGCTTCGCTCCAATCGACCTCTCCCCGTAAACGGGGCGAGGTGGTTGTGATAGATGCAGTTATCTCATTCAAACCCGTCATCTCGATTCGCTATCCCCTAGTTCAATCACCATAAGAATTTGGTTGCCGTCACTTCCCTTTGTGCTTTGGGTGCTTGTCGTTTTTGTTGTGGGATGGCTCAAAGCCGTCTCGCCGCTGAACCAGCATGAAATCGTAGAGCCGATGAGCTGCCGTTTCCCAGCCACCACTTCGGGCCGTGGCGATAACACGTTCGAGATACTCCGCCGATTCTTTCGGTAGTTTCCCGGCCTCTTTGAAAGCGATCAGCCGCACTTCCGATGCGGTCAACTGCTTATCATCTTGATTCCGCACAGCCGTGTACAAGGCGTCGACGGTGTTGAAGACGGCCTCGTCCGACCCCATCTGCGGTGGACGCTGCAAACTCAAGACCAGCACCACGCCGACGATGAGGACCACGAGACCCAGCACGATCCAGCCGACGGTTTGCCGATTGATGCCCTTTTGTGGGGACGGACTATTCTCCACTGACCACCTCCCCACCGTTGCGCGTCGAGAGTGCTACGAACAAATTCGGGCGGATGAATGTGGTGATGAACCGAACCGAGCCATCGCCAAACAAAACGTTGCAACCCGTGCCGTGTTCGCCCCACATTTGGTCTGTGTGACCAAAGGGATCATTTGGTGCGTGGATAATGACTTCTGGGTGGTCGTGTGTGTCTGGCCCGCTGTGCACCCCGACCAGGCACGTGGCGTCGTTATTCTCCGAAGGCCAAGCACGCAGATCCAACCGTGGAGGCGTCACAGCGCCAGGAACAACGCCGACCCACGTCTTGTTGCTGAGGTATGAACTACTCTCTCCAACGAAAATCGTGTTCGAGAGGCCGTCGCTAACCCCGGCGTGAGTCGTCTTCGAGTTCGGGTAGAAAACCCCATCCATGTAGGCTGGTTTGTTACCGTTGGCCGGGATCGGTTCGGGGCTGTCGAAGTCGAAACAGTAAGCCGTCTCCCGACCCCACGGCTGAAAGATGCCAGCATTGGTCGCATAGTGGCTGTGGGCGAAGAAAATCTTTGACCCGTTGGAGCGGGTCATATCCACACCATGTCGTTCATCAGCCCCTTCCCGCTGCACGTTGAACCCGTCGCTCCCTCCGGTGGCCGAAGGACAGAGGAATGCAGGCACCTTCGTTTTCGCTGCTGCTGCGTTTGCGGGCGACCAGCAGGCATCGTTCATGTTGAACTGACGGAACAAGTTGTCCTGTTCGAGATACGGCAGGAGCAAGGCCCCCCACCCGAACCCACTCGGGCCAACCCTCCGGTCGTCGCCATAGGCAATCCCGTAGGCGCTGCCATTGGCGTAGGGGTTCGTGATGATGCACGAGGGCGGGTACTTGTTGTTCACCCCTTCGTAGCTGTGCAGGGCTAGCCCAAGCTGCTTCAAATTGTTGGCACACTTCATCCGGCTGGCGGCTTCACGGACCCGTTGAACCGCAGGGAGAAGCAAGCCAATAAGGATAGCAATGATGGAGATGACGACTAGTAACTCGATGAGGGTGAACGCTTTGCAGCGATATCGAATAGATTTCATCGAACTCTCCAGCGAAGGTCAAGTTGAAGTGAAGTAAGAATTTAGGTTAAGCTACTAGACGTGTTAGTCAAGACTAAATAAGGCTTATAGCCGCGCTGCCGAGCTGAGCGCGGACAAATGGACACGCTCAGCTCAGCAGCGCGGCTGCAAGAACAATTCACTGTTATGTTGCCGGACACACTCAAACTGCTTCAAAAAGAGTACCTTCGCCCCAAGGAACGAGTTTGTGCATTCCGAGCGGTACGTCTGGTGTTTGCGTATCATGCCGGTAACGCTTTACGCTCGACACTTCAACAGAGCGACGGAGGCCTTGGGACATGCCTACGCCCAATCGACGCGAGAAACCCGCGAAGGTTAAAAAGACAAGACCAAAGTCGGCGGCCATGACCGCGGATAATTGGCCGGTTGGTACGCTTTTTCTTGGATGGAAGAACACAAATCAACCGGGTGATCTTGGCTTTCACACAGTTCATGATTCGACACCAGTCTCGAACGAACAGCATGAGCCACTTCTGTACACCGGCGATGGCCACTTGATGACCATTGCCCCCACTGGTGCTGGCAAAGGCATCGGTGTGATTGTGCCCAACTTGCTGACGTATCCCGGCTCGGTGATTGCCGTAGACATTAAAGGCGAACTGACGCAAATTACTGCACGCCGACGTGCGGAGATGGGCCAGCGGGTCGTGATTCTTGATCCGTTCAAATTGGTGACGAACGCTGACAACCCTACGGATGCACTGAACCCATTCGACCTGTTCACGTTGCCCGGTGCGGATCCTGAATCTGACGCCGAGATGCTGGCCTCCCAGTTCAGTGTGGATCACCACTTCAGTACGGATCGCTATTGGGACGACACTGGCAAAGGCCTGACCGCAGGCTTGATTGCGCATTTGGCTACCTCCGCAAAGCTTGAAGATCGCAATCCAAACTCACTTCGCAAGATGCTGTACATGGACGAGCTGGATTACAACATTGCCAACTGGCTCGACAAAAACGAAGTCAAGAACCAACTGGCTCGTGATGAATTCGTGGCTTACCTTTCTGCCCCAAGCGACAAGACACGCCCCTGCATCCGCACGACGGCTTGTACCTACATGAAGTGCTTGGGCAGTGATGCTGTCAGTAGCACCATGGAGTTCTCGACGTTTGACTTAAACGAGATCATCAAGGGAGAGCCGATCACCGTTTACTTGGTGATTCCGCCGGAGAAACTCGAAAGTCATCGGGCCGTTCTGCGGGTGTGGCTGGCTACGTTGCTGACTGCTGTTCTGCGACGAAGCACGATTCCGGAGCACCGAACCTTGTTCATTGTCGACGAGGCGGCCCAACTTGGGGAGATGCCGTTGCTTCGCACAGCCATGACGTTGCTGCGTGGCTATGGCCTGCAATGCTGGACGTTCTGGCAGGATCTCGGGCAGTTGAAGTCGCTCTACACAGATGACTGGAGCACGATGGTGTCGAACTCTGCCGTGCTGCAAGCCTTCGGTTTACCACGACACGGTACGGCTCGCAGTGCCTGGGTGGAAATGCTGGGCGAAGAAGCACTCGAACTGCCGATGATGCCGAAGGGCGAAATGGCCGTGAGCTTTGCCGACACGGGATTGAGTCGTCATCGACGTGCGAACTATCTCGATGATTCCTTCTTTGCCGAGTTGTTCGACTCTAATCAGCGCTTCCAGAAGCACCCTCAGAAGCCAAGCCGGGGTATGTAAAGCTAAACTCGGCTCAACCCGGAGGTTTGCCCTCCCAGGATGCTGACTTTTCGGGAGGGCGAACCTCCCTGTGAGTCGCAAGGTTGTTTTCATCCGCCCGAAAACTTAGCCGGTTCACCACACTCCGCGAATAACTTCCCCACGGCTGGCAGGTACGGGACGGTTCAGGGCATCGTGTATCTCGGTATCCGGGGCGTGACCTAACACATGCAAGATCGTGGCGGTCACATCCGCCGGAGTCACCTTACCGTCTTTCGGTAGTGCCCCCTGTGCATCGCTTGCACCTACCGCGCGACCACCTTTCACACCACCACCGGCCATCGCAATCGAAAATACGTTGCCCCAGTGTTCGCGTCCGCCGCGGACGTTGAACTTTGGGGTGCGACCGAACTCAGCCATGGTCACCACCAGTGTGTCGTCAAGCAGTCCGCGATCTTCCAAGTCGATCAGCAGTGCGGCCAGTGTCTGATCGAGTGTCGGAGCTAACACGTTTTTGAGGCGGTTGGCTTCGTCGGTATGTGTGTCCCAACACGGATTATCCGGTGGTTCATCTGCCCCGCGATACCAGTTCACCTGAACCAGGCTCACCCCGGCTTCAATCAATCGCCGGGCCAGTAGGCACGACTGTCCAAATTGATGCGAACCATACTTCTCCCTGAGTCGGGCTGGTTCCTGCGACAGATCAAATGCCCGCTGCGCTCGTGGAGACGTCAGCAGGTTGAACGCCTGACCGATGTTCTGGCCGTACTTTTCCTCGTGGGCGTGGAAGCCCGCTTCCATTTGGCTCAGCAAGCCTTGGCGATCAAGTAGCCGCTTGGCGGGCACATCGGCCCCCAGCGTGAACTCTGGTATCTGGAACTTCGGACTCGCCGGATCACAGCGGAAAAGCCAAGGGTCGGCACTCTTGCCCAAGAAGCCGGCGTCTTGCCCCGGCCATACTGACTGATCCGTGTTGAAAATGTGGTGCGGCAACCTTACGGAAGCGGGCAGCCCGGCGGAGTCTCCACGGAGTTTGCGCAGCAATCCACCGATAGTGGGCCAGTCGTTCGGTGCGCCTTTACTCACGTTCTCGGCGTTCAGCGGACTGTGAGCAACGCCGGTCAACATGGCATAGCCGCTGGAACTGTGCGCGTTGTCGCCGGTCGACACAGATCGGAGGAAACAGAGTTTGTCGGACTGCTTGGCTAAATGCGGGAAAAGCGAGCCGATCTGGATTCCTGGCGTGGCGGTTGCCGTGGGGCCGAACGGACAACGCATCTCGGCTGGCAAGCTCGGTTTGGGATCCCAAGTGCTGTGTTGTGGCGGGCCACCCAAGAGAAACAGCACGATACAGTTCTTGGCGGGCTTCGTCGTTGCCTTCGTGTTAGCTTTCAACAGACTTGGCATCGCCAAACCAAGGGCTGACAATCCACCAACGGATAAAAACTCGCGGCGTGAGCCGGGAGCAAGTAGTCCCAACATTCGTCGTGCCCAGGAGAGGAAGAGGGCGGGTAGGTAGTAAGAAGTGTACCTGATACGCGTTGCATTTGAAAGGACTGACTTTTCGTGGTGCACGTCACGAATGCATCTGCCAACGTTGGGTTCAATCGAATGCAAAGCGCTCATGCAGCAGATGAGGTTGGTTCGTATCGTACGGCCACGCCAAAGCAAGCGTGGATGTAGGCCGTTACTTCCTCGCCTTGGGGAACTTATCAGGGTTGTCGGTAAACACTGCATCAACGCCTAGCGTGTTCAGGTAGTGATCCATCTCCTCGGTCACGGTTTTGTGTTCGCCGGTTTGTCCCTCACGGAACGTCCACACCGTTACGCTCAGCTTGAGTTTGTGGGCGGTCGCTACCAGGTCCGGGTTCTTCAACAGCACCGATTTGTTCGGGGCGATGCCGTCGGCGTACGCGGCCATCGTCTTCAATGCGGCTTCATCGGTTTTGCCGGACGTGAACAGGTAAACCAGCGGGAGTTTGCAGTCCATTTCTTTGCGGAGCACGACCAAGCTGGCCTTACTGAAGGACTGGACAATGATCGGGGTTTTCGGGTCGGCCCCTGGTGTATCGAGCTTGTTCTTAGACAGCACTTTCATCAATTCTTTTTCCATGTTCAGGCCGAGCTTACCGTAAACTTCTGGGGCTTTCGTCTCGGGGATGATGCCAGCTTTGCCTTTGACGACGTCAATCATTTCTTGGAACGTAGGAACCTTGGCCCCGGCAAATTCTTTGTCCTTCCAGCTACCCGCATCGAGTTGTTGAATTTCTTCCAATGTGAAACTTGCAACAGGCCACGACTTTCGACCATTGTTTTCTTCGGCTTTATCGGGGAACACCTTCGCTACGTTCGTGGTGCGTTCTAGGGAGGTGTCGTGCAGGCAGACCAGCACGCCGTCTTTGGTCATCTGCAAGTCCGGTTCGACGAAATCGGCACCGTGCTTGATGGCCCGCGTGTAGGCTTCGATGGTATGTTCCGGTGCTTCGCCACTGGCCCCGCGATGGGCGATGAGTGTCTTCTTTGTGTACGGTGCCAATACAGGTTCTGCGGCGTGAAGTGTGCCGATGACGAAAGTGAGTAGAAGAGTTGAAATCGTGCGCATGAAAAAAGTACCTGGTGCAAGTTCAGCACAAGGTACTTTTGTTAAATGCGGATCCTGCGAAAACTGAGTGAAGAATCCGGGTGTGTTACTTCGCGGCGAGGGACTTGAGCACATCTGCGGTTTTGGCTCGGTCGCCGTGTTCCTTGCTCACCTTCGCAAACGTCACTTTCATTTTCTTGTCCACGACGAAGGTGCTCGGGTAGGCCGTTTCGTTCTTGGCATCCCAACGCAAGTTGTAGGCTTTGGTGAAGGTGTAGTCCGGATCGAGGAGCAGGATGAAATGTACCGAATAGTTCTTGCCCTTCACAACTGTGATCAGCGTTTAAAAAATCGATGTGGGCCAAAAGTCACCATCGTTCTTCTCTGGCATACAATCGTCGAGTAGGCTGTAAATCCTGCCCCCTCCCAACTATTGATGGAGTCCATGATGTTTTCTACTCTGCCCCGGCGTTCGTTTCTTGCAGCCAGTGCTGGCCTTGTTGCCACGGCGTTACTGCCACGCTTCGCCAAGGCTGCCGATGAGAAAAAAGAACCGTTCAAGATCAGCCTGGCTCAGTGGAGCCACCACAAGGCGTTCTTCGACAAGAAGTCCGGCAAGGATCCGCTGAAGTTCGCCGAGATCGCCAAGAAGGACTACGACATCGCCGCAGTCGAGTATGTCAACCAGTTTTACAAGGACAAGAAGAAGGACGAAGGCTATGTGAAGGACCTCAAGAAAGTGGCAGACGATAACGGCGTCATCAGCGTGCTGATCATGTGCGACGGCGAAGGGAACCTCGGCGATCCAGACGACAAGAAGCGTCAACAGGCGGTTGATAACCACCAAGTTTGGCTGGACTGGGCAAAGTTCCTCGGTTGCCACAGCATTCGAGTGAATGCAGCGAGCGACTGGAAGAAGGGCTTTGCGGAAACTCAAAAGCTGGCCGCAGATGGGCTGCGGAAGCTGAGCGAACTGTCCGAGAAGAAGGTGGGCATCAACGTGATTGTGGAGAACCACGGCGGGCTAAGCAGCCACGGTGCTTGGCTGGCCGGGGTGATGAAGCTCGTCGATCACAAACGTTGCGGCACACTGCCGGACTTCGGCAACTTCAACATCGGCAAAATCGAAGGCATCAAGGAAGACAAATACGACCGGTACAAGGGCGTCGATGAACTGATGCCGTACGCAAAAGGAGCCAGCGCGAAGACTCACGACTTCGACGATAAAGGCGAAGAGATTCACACCGACTACCGCAAGATGATGGACATCGTGGTGAAGAAGCACAAGTACCACGGCTTCGTGGGCATCGAATACGAAGGCGGCAAGATCAGCGAGAAGGAAGGCATCATCGCCACGAAGAAACTGCTGGAGACGATCCGAACTGAGATCAGCAAGGGTTAGGGTGGAGAGGCCGGATCGGTTAGTTCTCGCGACGAATTCGCAGCAGGACAACACGGCGGATGAACACCGTCCGACTTGGCTCGTGGATCGCGTACTCGGTGTACAGCGGTCCAACGTACACACGCCGACCGAATAACTTTGCAGCTGGCCAGACGGTACCAGATTCGCCCATGACTTGTGGCGTTCTTTCCAACTCGGAGTGCAGCCATCGGGAAGCGGCGGTGAAGAGTGCTATTCTACCTTGCTCCGCTGCTTTCCGTGCTGCTGCTGCGAACTGTTCCAATAAGAATGGCGACTGAGTTACCGTATATATGGCGCTCACTTTACGAGTCCATATTCGCGTTCCAGTTCATCGATGACTTCACGCAGATCTTTTCCGCGCGGTCCGTAAAGCATGTCGTGGACTTCTTCTTCGGTGAAAGGTTCCATTACGCCCACTTCTTCCAACTGCCATTTGCTGGGTACAGTGACGATGGATTTTAGAACGCGAAGATGCGCGACTTCTGCTTCCAAATCGCTGATACGTTGAATCGCTTCGGGTAGCGTGATCTGGTCGGACATCGAAACTCCTCCATGTCTTACTATGTAAAGTATACATCGAGAACGCGAGTAAAATCCATGCCCAACCCTGCCTTCGCCGAGCACTTTGCTACCCAAATCGCCGACCTGAAAACCAAGGGTCTGTACAAGCGGGAGCGGCGGATCGAATCCCCGCAGCTATCCAGCATTCACGTTGGTGGGCGTGAGGTCATCAACTTCTGCGCGAACAATTACCTGGGCCTGTCCAATCACCCAGAGGTAGTCGATGCTGCGTTTGATGGCCTGAAAACATGGGGCTATGGCACTTCCAGCGTGCGCTTCATCTGTGGCACGCAAGACATTCATAAACAGTGTGAGCAGCAGATCGCCAAGTTCTTCGGCAAGGAAGACAGCATCCTGTACATCTCGTGCTTTGATGCCAACGGCGGGTTGTTCGAGACGATTCTGACAGATCAAGACGCCGTGATCTCGGATGAACTCAACCACGCCAGCATCATCGACGGTATCCGCCTGAGCAAAGCCCAACGCTTCCGCTATAAGCACAACGACATGGCCGACCTGAGGGCCAAGCTCGAAGAAGCGAAGAACGCCCGATTCAAGTTCATCTTCACCGACAGTGTGTTCAGCATGGACGGCGACCTCGCCAAGCTACCTGAGATCTGCGATCTGGCCGACGAGTACCAAGCCCTCGTGGGCATCGACGATTGCCACGGTACGGGGCACCTGGGCAAAACTGGCCGCGGGGCAGCAGAAGAACTCGGTGTGCTGGATCGCATCGACATCATCACCGGCACGTTGGGCAAAACCCTGGGTGGAGCCAGCGGCGGCTTCACGGTAGCGAAGGCGGAAGTGATCGACTGGCTGCGAAACCGCAGCAGGCCGTACCTGTTCAGCAATAGCGTACCGCCGAGCTTGGTTACGGCCGGAATGAAAGCCCTCGAACTTGTGGACAAGAGCAGCGACCTACGTGACACGTTGAAGAAGAACACCGCACGAATGCGACAGGGGTTGGAGGCCGCCGGGTTCACCATCAAGCCCGGCCCCACGCCGATTCTACCAGTGATGTTCGGCGATGCAAATCTTGCAGGTAAAGTAGCCGAGGCACTACTTACTAAGGGTATTTACGTGATTCCGTTTAGCTTCCCCGTAGTACCGCAGGGCACCGCGCGTATCCGGTTGCAGGTGAGTGCGGCACATAGCGATGCACAAATTGAACAAGCTATCGCAGCTTTTACGGAAGTGGGCCGCGAGCTTGGTGTGGTGAAGCCGTAACTGGCTTGGTATCCTCACCGCCATGTTGAACACACAATCGCCACCGGATGGCCAACCGCTGTTGCGCCTGCGCAACGTCAACCACAGCTTCGGCACCGCCGAGGCCCGCACACAGGTGCTCTTCGAGAACAATCTCGACGTGATGCCCGGCGAGTTGGTTATCATGTCCGGCCCTAGCGGGTCGGGCAAAACCACGATCCTGACGCTCATCGGTGGGCTGCGTGGGTTACAAGAGGGGCAGATCGAGATTTGGGACGGCATTGCCGGGAAGTACCGTCAGTTGGCCGGGCTGAACGAAGCCGGGCTAGTGAGTGTGCGTCGGCTGATCGGCTTTATCTTCCAACGGCACAATCTCTTCGACAGCTTGCAGGCTACTCAGAACATCCGCATGGCTCAGCAGCTCTTCCCGGAGCGCAGCGGGGGTGATGCGGACATCAAGCAACTGCTCGAATACCTCGGTCTTGCCTCACGAATGAATTACAAACCAGCAGGCCTTAGTGGTGGGCAGCGTCAGCGTGTGGCCGTGGCACGGGCCTTGGTGAATCGACCGAAGCTAATCCTTGCCGATGAACCGACTGCGGCACTGGATGCCAACAGCGGCCTGGCCGTGGTCACGCTGCTACAGCACTTGGCCCGGGAACGTGATCCGGAAGAACTTGCTGCGATCGTTGAAAAGGCTGGCGGGCACGATGACGAAAGCGGGCGACTCACTGTGGTGCAAGCTGAACTGCTGAAGGTGCTGGCCAAGGAACGCGGGGCCACGAGCCTGATTGTCACGCACGATGCCCGCATCATGAATCGGGCTGATCGCATCGTTCACATGGAACGCGGCAAGATCGTGACCAACGTGGTCGTCGCCGAGCGGTTGTTCATCCGCGAGGGCATCCGCAAGTGTGCCTACTTCACCGCGATCCTTCCCGAACAACAGCAGACGATTGCCGATAACCTTTGCGTTGGGGCGAATCCGGCCATCAGCCTCACGCCGGATCAACTGGAACGGTTCAAGGACAAGGTGCGGGTGTTCCAACCGGGTGAAGTCATCATCAAACAAGGTGACCCGGTGACCGACGACAGCAAGTTCTACCTGATCCGTCAGGGCAAAGTCGATGTGCTCAAGGACTCCGGTTTCGGACAGACCAAGATCGCGGAGTTGGACAAGCAGGACTTCTTCGGCGACCGTGCCCTGGCCACCAACGAACCGCGTGTGGCCACGATTGTAGCCCAGACACGCACGGAACTTTACACCATTGGGCGGGAACTATTCCGCAAGTACGAGACAATTAGCCGGCCGTTCATCACCCGCATCCGCGATGTGTACGGGGCGAAGTGAGACGAATCAACTCCCTCGCCCCGCTGGCGGGGAGAGGGTGGCCGACAGGCCGGGTGAGGGGCAATCCCAAAACAACCCCTCACCCGATTGTTCGCTACGCTCCAATCGACCTCTCCCCATAAACGGGGCGAGGTGTGAAAACACTGACACCTTATTTCTCCACCACACTCTGCCCATCCGCCAAGGCACCGAGGTTGCCGACCACGATGCGTTCTGCTCCAGAGATCGGCTGCCAATCACCTTGTGAAGTGCCTGCCGGACGCTTCCCCAGTACCTCGACTTGAGTCGCCTCAACTCGTCCGACCTTCACACGCTGTTTGCTCACCACGCCGTTGGTCACTTCGTAGATGTAGGCCGTCTCATCCGCGATGAGCACCGCGCTACTGGGTACGGTCATCGTTTCACTCGATTGACCCGTCAACTTCACCACCACGTACAACCCCGGCTTCCAAAGTCCGTCCGGGTTCGGCAGGTCGATCTCCACACGCAATGTCCTGCTTTCAGCATTGAGTGCTCCACTGGCCCTGCTGAGTGTTGCCTTGACTTCGCGGTTGCCCAAACTTGGGAAGACCACCGTTGCAACAGCCCCAACTTTAGCAAACTCGATGACACTATCCGGAAGATCGGCCGCCACTCGAACGGTGTCGAGCTTGGCAAGGTTGAAAAGTGCTTCAGGCTTGGTGCCCGTCGGTTGCAGGAAGTGCCCGGTGTGGATGAATCGCCCGGTGATGACCCCACTCATAGGTGCATGGATTTTGGTGTAGCCAACCAGGGCCTGCACCCGGCCCACTTCGGCTTCGGCGACTTTGAGCTTCGCCTGCGATGCTGCAATCTCTGCGGTCGCTTGCCCCTGCCGAGCTTCCGCTTTACGTACCATTGCTGATGCACTGAGAATCTTCGCATCCACTTCCTCACGGCCACTAGTAGCCGTCTTCAACTGTTTGCGAGTCTCGTCCAACGTTTGGTTGTCCACCACCTTTTGCGAAACCAAGCCTTCGATGCGCTTGAGTTCGGAGGTCCAGCGTTCAACATCCGCAGTTGTGCGGTTCAGCATCGCCTTGGCTTCGACGAATTGAGCCTGAATCGAGTTCACATGCTCCTTGGCAACGTCCGCCCCCCGCTGGGCGAGTGTGACTTCGGCCTGCCGTTGCATGACTTCGGCCGCTTTTTGCTTGAGTTCCTGTTCCAATTCCGGGATGGCAATCTCAGCCAACAGGGTGCCGGGCGCGGTGGCCGTGGGGCCGGCGACTTTGTCGCCGAGGTCCACATATACCTTGCTGACAAAGCCGCTGAGATTGGCCACGATGGGGGCCGACTCGAACGCCTGTACGGTGCCGGGTTGTTCGACCGACCACGTCAGGGCTTGTCGCTTCGGTGAAACGATGGTGACCGTTGGCGAAGCCGCCACATCGATGGACTTGGGTGAATCGGTGTTCGGTTTGCTGCAACTGGCGGAGAGCAATACACCTGCACCAAGAACACTTGCAATCGCAACTCGCATCTTGAAGCCACCACTTGTTGTAACAGCAGTTTAGCGAACGCGATGCAAGGTGCATCCATTCGCTTGGCTTCCCACTAAGCTGTTGGCATCGCCCAACACACGGAACATGCATGGAAATTGACGTCGCTGGCACCGCCGCCAAGATCGTGGCGAACATGGAGAAGGTCATCATCGGCAAGCGCCAGCAACTGGCGTTGGCGTTGGCGGCGTACTTTTGTGAGGGGCACATCCTGCTGGAAGACGTGCCCGGTGTGGCGAAGACCATGTTCGCCCGAGCCCTCGCCAAGAGCGTGGGCTGCTCCTTTAAGCGGGTGCAGTGCACGCCGGATTTACTGCCGAGCGACATCACTGGTGTGAGCATCTTCAACCAGAAGACCACCGAGTTCGAGTTCCGCCCTGGGCCGATCTTCGCACAAACAGTGCTGACCGACGAAATCAACCGGGCTACGCCACGAACCCAAGCGGCCCTGCTGGAAGCCATGGGCGAACGCCGGGTGAGTGCCGACGGCAAAACGTATGAACTCAAGCCACCGTTCCTTGTAATTGCCACGCAGAACCCTGTTGATCAAGAAGGCACCTTTCCGCTACCCGAGGCTCAACTCGACCGCTTTTTGATACGCCTTAGCTTGGGATATCCGAGCTTTGAGGAAGAATCGCAGATGCTCGCCAACTTGCAGATGGGTCACCCGATTGACTCGGCTACTGCTGTGGTCTCGGCGCAGGAAGTGTTGAACTGTCAGGAAGCGATTCGCAGCGTGCATGTGGATGACAAGATCAAGAAGTACATCCTCGAAATCGTCCATGCCAGCCGAGAGCACGAAGATGTGATGCTGGGT
>JBBRME010000107.1:0-14549 GCA_038230995.1 Gemmatales bacterium | reverse complement strand
GCTGCGCGTTCGGGGGAATGCGGGTTCGTGGTGTGGGGATGGCGCTGCCCCGGGTGCGCAAACAATCGGAGGCACACGCATGATCGTGGCCTGCTCAACGCTTTGTTTTGGCAGCATGACTCTCGACAACGCCCTGCGGCGAATGCGGGAGTTGCATTTTGCGAAGGTCGATCTGGCGATCCACGCCGTCGGCCCGCATCTCACCCCGGCGGAGGTGTGCGGAGAGCTTCAACGTGTGATGCAAAAGCTGAAGACGTCGGCAATTACCTTCGCGGCCTTCCACATTGAAACCGATCCCTTTGATGGACCGGAGGTACGCGACCAGCTCAAGGCGATATCGCGATTGGCCCGGTTGATGGCCGTGCCCATTCTGACGGTGCCTGCGGCGACAATCGAAACGGAACTCACTGAAGAAGTCGCCCGTCTGAACGACTGGAACAAAATCGTGATGGCCGACGGCCTGATCCTCACCGTGGAGACCCGACAGGGCACCCACGCGTCGACCGTGGAAGGCTGCTTGAACCTGTGCAAGGCGGTACCGGGCCTGGCCCTGACGTTCGACCCTAGCCACTTCATGAACTTGCCAGAGACCGCAACCGATTCGCTGTACCCGCACATCCGCCATGTGCGACTGCGAGACAGCGGCAAGAAGCCGCACGAGTTCCAGATGCGTGTTGGCCAAGGCGAAATCGAGTACAGCCGCATTTACGGTTTGCTCGAACGCCAGAAGTACGAACGCGCCATGACGGTGGATATGCGTGACGTGCCGGACAGTGCCTTCCCGGTTGAGCCGGAAGTGCGGAAGCTGAAGTTCCTTCTCGAATCGATGCAGTAACATGGTGAACGAGTGGTGTGCTGCTGCACACCACTCGATTCGATCAGGCCCCGGCGATGATGATGAGCGGGCGACGGGCCGGGTTCTTCTCGGCTCGTTTGAGCAACTCCCGCACCATCCACGGCACGTTCCCTTCGCCGAACAGCAAGAAGCCCAAGCCGCCAGAGAGCGGCGAGGCGTCCGTCCAACCGAAGTGGATCTCCGGTGGTTCTCCAGACTTCGCCATTTCCAGGGCCAGTGCCGCCAAGGTGTGGCTGATGCTTGCTGCTTCGCTCACCTTCAGCACATAACGCCCTTCTTCTTCATGCACGCTGATGACCGGCTCGTTGGTGAAGTCCGAGGCGTCATCCAGTTCCACTTCCACGAACACCACCATCATGTCGCGCGGAATGCGGTGCTCTTTGCGGATCGCTTGTTCCTTCTCCGCCAAACTTCTGCGACCGGGGCGGTGTGGCACCAGGATCGTGAGTTCGAGGTGGCGGATGGCATCCCACAACAGTTTGGATTGTGGGTCGGCCAGCTTGAATCCACTGAAACGCAGCTCGCGTGCCCGCACGATTCGGCTCACCAAACTGGTGATCAGGATGAAGCCAATAAAGAACGACGCGATCGTCAGACCCTGGTAATGCTTCTCGATCTCGTTGGCTGTTGTGGTGTAGCAAAACACGAGGGTAATGAGCACCAGTGGCCAACTGAGTCGGCGATACCACGGCCCGCTACGGTTGCGGAAGATATCGATGGTCGCGGCAACGCAAGCACTAGTCATCAGCGCCAACACCCCGGTGGCATAGGCCCCACCCTGGGCATCCACGTTGGCTTTGAACACCCAAGTGACCAACAGGTTGATCATGGTGAACAGAATCACCAGTGGGCGGATGGCCCGGGCCCATTCGGGGGCCATGCCGTACTTGGGCAGGTATTGCGGTACGAGGTTGAGCAACCCGGCCATGGCACTGGCACCGGCAAACCAGAGGATGATGATGGTGCTGATGTCGTAGATGGTTCCGAACACGGAGCCGAAGGCCGGGTTGATGGCCTTGGCCGTGGCACTCTCGCCGTGGGCCAGAAACGCCAGTGCCCGGCCTGCCGCAGGCTTCTTCGGCCAGTCTTCGGGTTTCTCCAGGTGGTTGCCGTTGCTGTCCACCGGAAGTTCGCCGTTGGCCTTCACCGGTGTGATTTCAGCAGGTTCGATCAAGGTGGACACCACGACGGAACTGCTCAGCAGCAACACACTCATGATGACGGCAGCAACCAGCAGCAACTTCTTGGTGGCCGAGATGCGCCCGGCAGGGTTCTGTGCGGTATCGGTTGGATTGCCCTTCACCAGGTTCATCACGGCCACACCAGTCTCGAATCCTGAGAGACCAAGGGCCAGCTTGGGGAAGATGAGCAGCGCCACGCCGACCATCGTCAGCCACCCACCGGTGCTGCCCAAGGGGTTGTGCGGCAGGTGCCACTGCCCGGTACTTAGGCGGTTCATCCAGGCGTTCCAGTGTTCCTGATGCCCGACGAGGTAAACCAACCCACTGCCGATGACGAACACATTGAGCAACAAGAACACGCCAACAATCAGAACGGCGATGGTGATGACTTCTTTAAAACCACGAAGGAATGTTCCCCCCAGCAACAGCAGCAAGGCCACTGTCACGACGATTTGTTGTGTCGAGTCGTTGACGACTTCTGAGCCTTCCGCCTCTGCTTTGACGTGGCCGGGCCAATTTGGGTTTTCAATCAGGTGAACAGCCGCATCGGCAGCGGAGAGCGTCTTGGTAATCACAAAGTCCGTCGCGGCGAATCCCAACAGCACCAGCACAAGGATCTTGCCGGGCCATCCACCCAGCAACCGGGCCAACATGCCGATAGAGCCTTGCCCATCGAACGACTTGCTGGCCACATACCGGTAGACCGGCAGCGCACCAAACAACGTGACTAGCACCAGCACCACCGTGGCCAGTGGAGCGAGTTGGCCGGCGTTCTGTACAGCGATCGAGGGTTGGTAGCCCAGCGTGCTGAAGTAATCGACCCCGGTGAGGCACATGACCCAGAGCCAGAACGACTGTGTGTGTTTGCCACTGTGAGGAGCGGCGTTGGTAGATTGGCTCATGGAAGTGTAAGGCGCGGGGGTTGATCCATCGGCCACAAGCCTGCGGAACTCGCCCGCCGGAGAGGTTCACAGCCGAGGCCGGCACCGCTCCAAAACGTGAATTTAATTTTAGAGCGCGAAGCCAAGTTGTGCTGCCCTTGGGGAAGTTGAAGCTAAATTCTTCACCTCGCCCCGTTTACGGGGAGAGGGGTCAATGCGCGAAGCCCGGTAGGCTACATAACTCTGGCTTGATGTACGTGTGGTGCCATAACTGCGTGGCCATGACGGCGGTCAGGCCCATCTCCAACCCGGCCCGGCCCAAGCCTTTTTTGCCGCTGGCCAGCTTCGTTCGGGCCGCCTGCACGGCAGCCACGTCGAAGTAACCCGTCTTCTGGAGCGACTCCGGCGACAGCACTTCGTCGATCCATTTGTTCTTGTCGGCGTGGCCAGCCCAGCTATCCATCGGGGCGCGGAACATCAGTTTCTTCCGCCAGGCGATCGGCTTGGGCAGCCAACGCTCTGCGACTTTGCGTTCGATAAATTTATCTTGGAATAGCCCACGCAACTTCCAGCGAGGGTGCAGCGTGGACATGTAATCAACAAGGGCTTCATCAAGGAAGGGGTAGCGAGTCTCGACGGATTGACTCAACGCCACGCGGTCGCCCTTGCTAGCAAGCAGGTGCCCCGGCAGCATGATTTTGGCCCCGACGTACATCTGCCGGTGGAACGGGTGCCAACGCTTGATATTCGGTGACAGTTCGATGTCATCGAACGCCGAGGTGCCGAGTGCAAACTTGCGGAGATCGCCGGTGAAGAATCGCAGCTTGTTCAAGCTCATCATGCCGTAGGCATCGAGCCAGCCGTGGCGACCGCCAAAGAGTTTCTCGGGGTACGCGTATTCCTTGTAGCTGTAAGTCGGGTTGCCGAGCAGCTTCATCGCCAGCGTCCGCACGCCGAAGCCCAGGTGCGAGCTGAAGTCGATGACCTTGGCCATGCGGCTGAGCTTGAACCACGGGTACCCCGCCAACCACTCGTCGGCCCCCTCACCGGTGAGGGCCACCTTGTAGCCGTTGTTGCGTACGGCCCTTGCGAGGTGCATGAGACCCAGGCACGCGGTGTCGATCACCGGGAACTCGGCGGCACGGATGAGGGCAGGGTAGTCGGCCCGCAGTTCGTCATCCCCACAGGGCACCATCACCGGCTGACAGTTCAGGTACTTCGCCGTTTCCATGGCCTCGCTGTCTTCGTTCAGCCCGTCTTTCTTGACACTGACGGTGAACGTCGGCAGCGGTCGGCCCAGCACCTTGCAGGCCATCGCCACAACTAACGAGGAATCAACCCCACCGCTGAGGTAGCTCACCACCGGCACATCGGCTCTCAGCCGGCGCTCCACCGCGGCGTACAGCAGTTCTTCAAACTTGTTCACCGTGGCAGCTTCGTTCGATCCGTAGTCTTCGTGGCCCCGATCCGGGTAGTTCACTTCCCAATAGGTGTGCTGGGTCAGATCAGCATGGCCGGGTTTGATGTGCAGATAACGCCCCGGCAGCAGTTGGTAGATGTCCTTGAACACCGTTGCGGGACCAGGTTGGGCGAAGAACGTGAAGATGTGATTCAACCCGGCGTGGTTCGCCTCGGCCCGAACGAAGCCACTGGCGAAGAGTGCCTTCATTTCACTGGCGAAGAGTAACCACGGCGAGCCGTCGATCAGTTGCGTGGTGTAGTACAGCGGGGCGATGCCCGGGCGATCTCTCCCCAGTACGAACTCATGCGTTCGGCTGTCCCACAGGCACACGGCGAACTGCCCGCGCAAGTGCTTCCAAAGATCTGTGCCGTGGTCTTCCCACAGGTGCGGGATGATCTCGGTATCTGTGTGTGTGCGGAAAGTGTGGCCGCGTGATTCGAGATCCTTGCGGACTTCGACATGATCGAAGAATTCGCCATTGAAGACAGTCCACACTGTCTTCGCTTCGTTCGAGATGGGTTGCTGACCATCAGCCAGCCCGACAATGCTGAGCCGACGCGAGGCAAGGTGCAGCCCCGGCTGATCGAGATAGCCTTCCTCGTCTGGCCCGCGGTGCAAGAGTGCGTCGGCCATCCGCTTCACCGCCCCGTGCGGAGCCGAACGCTTCGCGCTGGACAGGTCGATCATCCCGGCAATGCCACACATTCAGCAGGGCTCCAAAAGAATCCCTCGCCCCGTTTACGGGGAGAGGGTGGCCGAAGGCCGGGTGAGGGGTTGAAATCAACAATCAAGACCCCTCACCCGATTGTCGCGTTACTCCAATCGACCTCTCCCCGTAAACGGGGCGAGGTAAAAAACACCACCTTGCGACCCCGCCACCTCACCTACTTCAGCGTCTTGAGCTTCACGTTGCGGAACTCGACGGGGTCGTTGTGGCCGAGGAAGCCAAAGTACCCCTTCTTCAAGTCCTTCCCGGGGTGTGGCGACTTCGCCATGTACTCGGTCACTTTGCTCACGTCTGTGTTCAAGATGCGGGTACCGTTGAGTTCCACTTCAATGGTACTGCCTTTGACCGTGACCACCTGATAGTTCCACTCGCCGATGGGGCGTTGGTAACCGCGGGCGGCAGCGGCGATGCCGTAGGCACTGCCGTGGGCCTGACGTGGATCAATGCCCTTGTAGTCGTCGTCCAGGACTTGGAGTTCCGTCATCCCGCTGTAGGCTCCGTCGCCGGTGCCGGGGTAGCGGATGCCCAAGCCGTTGTTGCCGTTCTTCGGCAGTTTGATTTCCATGGCCACCTGGAAGTCGGCGTACTCTTCTTTGGTATAGAGCACTCCGCCTTTGCCCTTCTTGCAACGCAGAGCACCGTCGATCACTTCGTAGTTCGCGGTGGCCCCCTGCCAGCCGGTGAAGTCTTGGCCGTTGAAGATGCTGGTGAACTCTTTGTCTTCGGCTTTGCTGGCCAGCATGGCGTTGGCTTCTTTACCGTCGATCTCACGGATGAAGATGTTCCGCCAGCGGATTTCGAGCTTCGGCGGGTGGGTTTGCAGCAGGAATGGTGCGGCCTTCATCACCGGCTTGGTGCGATCCCAATAGTTCTGCAAGCGTGCGTGATCGACCACGACCTTGTCGTTTAGGTAGATGGTGATGCGCTCACCGAGATTGATGATGCGGAACTTGTTCCACTCGCCAGGTGCGTTGTCGGCCTTCACCAATGGATCACGTCCGGGGCTATCAGCCGGGGTGTTGTTCCATAGCCCGCCGCTGCCTTTGTCCTTGCCGAGTTTGTCGCCCGGCTTGGCTTCAGTGGGGTCCCACACTTGAATCTGTGGCATCGTCTTGGGGTACAGCCCCGCGTCCACGGTCTTGGTGATCTTGTATTCGATCAGCAGTTCGTAGTCGCCGTAGTCCTTCTCGGACGTGAGGTAGGCCCCTTCGCCCTTGTTCACCAGTTCGCCGTTCTCCACGGTCCAGTGCTTCTTGATGCTCTCGTTCCACGCGGCTTGCTTAGTGGCTTGTTCTTCTTTGCTGAGCTTGGCGAAGTCATACGGGTTGGCCTTGGCTTCATGGATGTTCCAGCCACGCCAGCCGGTGAAGTCCTTGCCGTTGAACAGCGGCGTGAAGCCCTTCGGGGCCACCGGATCAGCAGCGTGAAGTGTGGCTGCCGTGAGCAGTGCCCCGGCTAAAAGTGGTAAACGGATCGACATAAATGGCCCTCGCGGGAACAAGAGAGGTGGCAAAACGCACCGGTGGGATGTCCGCTATGCAATGATACGGACGGATGGAGTTCTATCCGCTGTGTTTGGACTCCTTGTTGACTTCAACCGCGAGCAGCCTGCACGAACTCAGGGTCTGCCTTGTTCTCTGGCCACCCTTGTTCGCTTGCGATCGAGGGTGATTGCGACAAGATGAAGTGTCACGTTCTGCTCGAACTCTGTGCCATTCTGCTAAACTACACCTAGAAGCGACGCTGCCCACCTGTGTTAACTTGAGAGCCAACGTTGATCACCACCCGCGGACGCTGGTTCCTGATTGTCGCTGGCCTCATCTTGTTCTGGGCTGTTGTGTGGGTGGGTGACTACGTTCCCTTCTTGCTCATGCTTGGCCTCACTGCCATGCTGTGGTTCTGTGGCGAGTGGATGCTCTTCGCCCTGCGCGTTCGGTATGCCACCAATCAGATGACCCTGGAACGCACGCTTATCCAGAATGAGCGAACACAGCCCAACCTTTGGGCCAATCTGCGGGCCACAGTTCGCCTGACGATCACCATTCAGCCTGAAGGGTGGCGCCTGCCCTTCGTTCAGTTCGCTGACAAGGTGCCAACGGGCTTACATATTCTCTCCGGCACACGCCGAGTTGAAACAACGCTTCGTCGCGGGGAATCGATCAACATCGAGTACGATGTGATGCCCACTGCTCCCGGTGTGGCCTTGTTTGAAGGCGTAGAAGTTCGAGCAGCTGATCTCACCGGTTTCTTCTACAAGCGCTGGTTCCTACGCGTGCCGGTTGAATCGTTGGTGTTGCCAATGCTGGTCGGCGAAGAAGGCAATCAACGGTCCACCAAGCGGATCAACACCATGCCACCGCCGGGGATGCACCGCCTCCGCCGCCCGGGTGGTGGTTCCGAGTTACTGGACTTGCGCGAGTACCGGCCCGGCGATCCACCGAAGACAATTGCCTGGAAAGCCTCGGCTCGGCGCGACATGCTGATTACCAAAGAGTTCGAAAACGACGTGCCAGTGCGTTGCACGTTGTTCCTCGATACCTCGAGCGCCATGCGTTTAGGCGAACCCGGTGACACGCCATTGGCCTACGCCAGCGGGTTGAGTGCTACCTTGGCCCAAGCGATCAGCAGTAACCGCGACATTGTGGGCGTCTGCCTGTTCGATGAGCAAAATACCCAGCGGATGAAGCCCGCACGTACCCGCATCCACACCATGCAAATGCTGCGGACGTTTGCTGAAGCGGCATCGTTGCAACCCGATTTCAACCTCACCGATCAACCGCTGCTGCAACGGCTGTGCATGTCGCTAGGCAACGAACTTTACCCGGAACTGCTCACCAAGCAGGTGAACTCTCGCCCGTTCGGGCTGTTCTGGATTCCACTGCTCGACTCCCGCGCGAAGTGGTTGCTGTTGATCCCAATGATTTTCCTGTACAGCCTGTTCACCTCGACCGGGTTGAATGCCTTCGTCCAGATGATTAACGAGATCGTGAGGCCACAATCGCCTGAGGATCTTGTACCGTTCATCGTCGTCGGGCTGATCCTTATTGCACTACCGATGGCACTCACTGGCACCTTCTGGCTGATCTTCGGCCTGCGTGGATTCCTGCCACCGCGAAGCCGGTTGCTCTCCGAACGCAAACGCCTGGCCACCCTCTTCTGCACACTCGATGGTGACAACCCATCGCAACTCGAACGGTACATCCACGACGATCAAGTGTTCAACGAGCGGGCCAACCGCTTCCTCGTCGGTCACCGCAGCTTGCCCCCGCCTGACTTGCTCGACGAAGACGGCAACTACCGCTTCCTGGGTGCAAGCAAGGCCGAAATACTCTGCGATGCCATGCTCCGCAGCATCGGCACAGCCAAGGATAACGAGCTTTATGTGATCCTCGCCGACCTTGTTGAATTGAATGCCGAGCAACTCGAACCAGTGTTGAAGGCTGTGCGGGGTGCTCGCGGTCGGCATCATCAAGTTATGGTGTTACTGCCCTGGCCCGTGGACTTGCCGGATGATACGGACGAAGATCAAGACCGCGACTTGACGATCAAGCGGCTCATCGAGGAGAATTTGTTCACCAGTTATCGTGGCAAGTTTGACCGCACCCGCACGGCACTCATCCGCAGCGGGGCCAGCGTGCTGAAGTTCTATAAGGGCGATGCCGTCCGGCTGATCCTGCAACGCATCGAGCAAATCCGCCACGCGAGGATTCGCCGATGAGTGACACCGACGAACCAATACCGGCCAAGGTACGCACGCCCGGCAGCGTGCTTGACATGATCGCCAACCCAGCAGCCCGCACGTATCTGATGATCTCCATGGGTGGGTTGATTGCCTCCTGTTTTCTGGTGTTCCTGCACTTCAATTCCATGTTCGGGGCCATCATTCTGTTCATCATCGGTGCTGGCGGATTGCTAGCACGATGGTCGAGTGCCCCGCCCGTGTTCGTCTTGTTTCTTGGTTACGTCGCTATTTTCCCATACGTCGTTCCCGAAAGCGAAGTGTTCCGCTTCCGCCAAAACGTGCTCAAGATGATGATTCAGCCCGGCGACATCCTCGTCCTTGGCAGCGTAATGGTCTACCTGCTTGGCAGCCTGCGGTTGTATGCCATCACGCATACGGGCATGCCGTTTGAAGCCCCGAAGATGTTCATCAAACCGAAGACCAAGCCGACCATCCGTCCGCGCACACCGATTGGCGACCTCGAACTTTGGATGCTGTTCGTCCGAGTGGGACTATTCGTGCTGCTCGGTCAAGTGGCCTGGAACCTGATCACCAAACTGCGTGTCGATTTCCAAAGTAACATCCCGATCACAACGTATCCGTTGAATTACGCTTACGACCGCTATCGTGGGACTGGGGAGATTCTGCCAAGCTACGTGAGTCAGTTCCTCATTGCCGTTGCGTTCATTTCACTGATGGTTTTGCTCTGTTCGTTCACACTTTACTACCTTTGGTTGTTGCGGATGAACCGCGACGAAGCCAGGATGGTGGTACTGGATCAAGCGTGGAGCACAGCACGTCGTGATTACAACCGCCCGGAATCGTGGCGGGCCTGGCAGAAGAAGAAGCTGTTGGGCATGTTGCCGCGAAAGGGCTGCGGGGCTTGGTTCCTGGTGATCGGTGTGCCGATCATCCTGGTGATGATTGGCTTATTTCTGTTGCGGTGGTTGTTGTCGTTCCGGTAAGTTCCTGATGAGGGGTTCATCATGTCGGCTTGGCTACGAGAACTCGCGGGTTGGATACTGCTTGGCATTGGCCTCGCCATCTTCGCGCTGGTGTACATGTTCCTCGTGAACAAGCGCGTGATCGAGGGCTTCCTCTTTGGCGTTGTAGGCATCATGGTGTTTCGCGCAGGCATCGGGCTGCTCAAGGTGGCCGTAGCTGCCCGTGCGATGCACGAGGTGAAGCGCGACATGGCCGAGGCGGGTACGATCCGCAAGAAGCCTGCCCGCATTCAACTCGGCCGCAAGGAGTTGCCGGGCCGAACAACCGAGAGTGTGCTACCAGGGCCGAAGGGTTAAGCGAATGCGAGCGCTATGCCTGATGTTGTTGCTGGGCAGCGCGAGTTGGCTCATCGCTGCGCCGATCCCCAAATCATTACGAAATGCGATATCCAACGACCGGGCCACCTTGATTGGCACCTGGTCACTTGTCATCATCTCGACGGAGACCGGCCCGATCAACATGGATCAATGCCCGGATTTGCGAGTGCTCGATGAGACCGGCACGGCAGCCCACGCTGTTGGTAACATTCCGGAACCGAACTGTACGATCAAACTTCAACCTGCCGACAATATAAAATCTTTGGACTGGACCTTCTATGATTCCGGTGACCCAGTTGTTTACAAGTGCGTATATGAACTAACCGAAAGCAAGCTCATCATCGTCCGCAAGCTGAACAACAAAGATGATCGCCCGACAAGCTGCGAAGCCGGTCTAAAAAGCTGTGTGTTCTACGAGTTTGAACGCAATAAGTAGGTATGTGATCAACTTGGTGTCGACGTTGGCGTCTGTCCCGCCAGAGGTATCGCAAGTCTAAAGCAACACCCTTGACCACTTCGGCTTGTCACCGTCAGGGAACCACCCAAAGCATCAGCGAGACGACGTGCGATGGATAAGCCCAACCCCACTCCACTTTTGTTGGTATTCCGGGCTTCTGCTGTGCGGAAGAACGGCGTGAAGAGATGTTGCAGGTCGTGCTCAGCAATCCCAGGGCCATGATCGACAACTTCGAGAAGTGCGTTGCGTTCTGAGAGTGACAGTTTCATCGTGATGGCAGAACTGATCGGGCTATATTGGCAGGCGTTGTCGAACAGGATATTCAGAATTTCACCAAGCAAGATCGGATGGCTGTTGACGAGCAAAGGCATCTCTTCGGCTACGATTTGGATGTCTGGATAACGGAGATGATCAACCCACGACTCCAACTGTTTCTGAAGCCACACGGCCAGATCAAAGGTTTCACAATCTGGCACAGCACCTTCCGTATCCGACCTTGTGAGATAAAGCAACGACTCAATGATCCGCTGAAGTTGTGCTGCTTTGAATTGGGCTTTGGTTAGCGCTTCACGGTATTCTGTGCCAGATCGCTCTCGACGAAGAGCAATTTCGATCTGCCCCATCAGTGCGGCAAGCGGCGTGCGGAGTTGATGAGAAGCATCACCAGTGAATCTTCGCTGGCGTTCCAGGGAAACATGCAGTCGGTCGAGTAACCCGTTGAACGCCGATCCTAGATCGGTCAACTCGTCGCCGCTTGATGGTGTCACAATCCGTCGTTCAGGGTCTGTCGAATCAACGGAGCGTGCGTCGGCAGCCATTCGTTGCACAGGTCTCAAGGCACGGCGACAGACAAAACGGCCAGCGAATAACGCAATCACAAGGATGGCAATCGAAACACTACTCAAGACACCGATCATCCTGCGGAGGATTGCCCGCATGGGTTCCAATGGAATTGCTGATGTGATGACCAGCGCGGAGTATTTCACTTCCTTCGCGTCAGTTGGTTTTGATTCTGTGGAGGCCTTTGTGCCACCGGGAAGCAGCAATCTCTGCCCAGCCTGCCAGCGTTCGCCACGCCAGTAAAGACGCTTCAGGTCTGAAGTCGTGTTCGGAAATCTACCGGCTGCTTCCATCAGCAAATCATCGGAGGCGGGCTTTTCAGATCGAGCTACGACATGCCCGTTGATATCGGTGACGACCCAGGCCAGTTGATCCGCCGTCGTGCCAGCAACGATTCTGACATCGTGTTGATTCGGTTCCCATTCAACACCATCCGGGGAGATCTCGACAGCGGCACTCAGCGTATTCAGCACCGATTCAAGTCGCTCGTTCGATTGCTGCTGGAGATGATCTTTTGCCAGGATGTAGAGCGTCACCGAAAATCCCGTCAGTAAGACGACGAGACTTCCCAAGTAGAACAAAAGTAGTCGGGTTGTGAGAGTCATTATTCTCCGGGCCTGTCGGACTTGTCGCCGAAAGAGTACCCTCGATTTCTGAGTGTGTGAATCAATCGAGGCCCGTGATGCTCCAGGTGCCTGCGAAGTTCCATGACGTGAACCTCCAGCGTGTTCGACAAGCCGTCATATCGTTCGTCCCACACGTTTTCATAGATCCGAGTTCGGGTAAGCACTTCGTTCGGATGCCGGATGAAAAACAGGAGCAGCGTATATTCCTTGGCGGATAGATTGAGCCGTTGACCAGCACGTTCTGCTCGCTGTGTAGCCAGATCCAGTTTCACATCGCCAAACGAAATGATGTTCCCCATCCCTTGATCGGGTCGCCGAGTCATGGCCCGAAGGCGGGCCAGCAGTTCCTCAAACGCAAAGGGTTTGCAGAGGTAGTCGTTGGCTCCACCGTCGAGTCCACGCACTCGATCAGAAATGGCATCGCGTGCCGTCAGCAGGATAACGGGTGTCAGCAAGTCGGTTTGCCGGAACTGTTTCAGCAGCGTTAGGCCATCGGTGACAGGAAGCCACCAGTCGAGCAGTACGGCGTCCCAAGTGCCGGTCTTGAGCTGATGCCAGCCTTCGGCCCCATCCGCAGCACGCTCCACGGTGTAGCCTTCTTCTCGCAGTCCGCGAACGAGGTAGTCGGCTATCTGCTCTTCATCCTCAATCACCAGCAGCCGGACTCCCATGGCTCTTCCTTGCGTAACTAAATACTGGCGTGTCGTTCGGTTCCAGCGGCATGCCTGTTACAGTCAGTTTACTTCTTGTCCATGGGCTTCAGCTTGCCATCCGGCAGCACTTCAACTTCGACATCCTTGCCATCGATTTCAACAAACACTTCGTAGTATTCGAGCGTTTCCTTGCCGTCTTTGACCGAGATCACCTCTTCGCCCTTTTTCATTTTCTTGTTCGGATGCTTGGCCGCTACGGCATCGGTGATCGCCTTGGGCAAATCTTTGATGGCGACTTCCTTTTCCATGCCGGTGATGGTGCCGTCAGCGTTGATGTTGACATCGAACGTGGTGCCGCCTGACTTCAGCGTGACCTCGTAGGTCGTCTTCTTGTCTACGGTGTCGCTGCTTGCCGAGGACATTTCACCCTTTGGGAAACGTTTCTTGACAGACTTAGTGACCGCCTTCGGCAACTTATCGATGGCAACATCCTCTGCATTGACCTTCGATGCCACCGCAATGAACAGTGCTGCCATTGCGCACAGAATAACTCGCATGAATCTCTCCATTGAAAACCGTTTTGCATCTGCGGCTTACACAGCACGCACGATTGCGGAGCTTAAAATAGAGCAAGTTGATGAACGGCCCGTGAACCAGAGATAAAGCCGAGTTTATCCTGGCGATCATCAGCATGGACTTTCGTTTTCCGCTGATGTGTCTCGTAGTGCTGGGATCTGCCAGTTCCTGCTTTGCTCGTTGAATGTGCACTCGACGGATTTACGTTGCCACCGAAAAGCGGATCGTCTTCATAAAGTAAACATGCTAAGTGTCTCCCTCGCTATCCAAATTTGGAACGCCTGCCAACTGCACGAAGTCACCCGTTGCTGAGTAGATGAGTAACGATTCAATACCGATTTTCACCAAGGAGCAGAAATGCCAGACAGCCCCCGCACCCAACGACAGAAGCTACTGTTCGGTACGCCATTACTCGTTCTCCTCCTCTTCGCAGTATCAGCGAAGTCCGCAGATAAACCGTTAAAGGTGTTCATCCTCGCCGGGCAATCGAACATGCAGGGCCACGCGAGTGTGTCCACGTTCGACAGCCTAGCCGACGACCCGAAGACCGCACCGCTGTTGAAGGAGATGCGCAGCCCGGACGGCAAGCCGAAGGTGTGCGAGAAAGTCTGGATCACGTCCGTCGGGTGCCAGGGTGACGCCTATACGGACTTGACCGAGAAGAAAGGCAAACTGACCGTCGGCTACGGGGCCGCGAACGACGTCAAGATCGGGCCGGAGTTCACGTTCGGCCTTCAAATGGAAAAGACGCTGAACGAGCCGATCCTGATCATAAAAACGTCCTGGGGCGGGCGGAGCCTGCACACCGACTTCCGACCGCCAAGCGGCGGTGCGTTCGAGTGGAATGAGGCAGAGTTGGCCAAGCGGAAGAAGCGGGGCGACGACGTCGAGAAACTGAAAGCGGAGAAGGTGAAGGCGACGGGCGTGTACTACCGCGAGATGATGGCGCACGTGCAGAAAGTGCTCAAGGACATCAAGCGGGTGGTGCCGGACTACGACGAGAAAAAGGGGTACGAACTGGCCGGGCTTGTCTGGTTCCAAGGGTTCAACGATTACGTCGATGGTGGGATCTACCCGGATCAGCAGAAGCCCGGAGGATACGACTTGTACGCCGAGTTGCTTGGCCATTTCATCCGAGACGTGCGGAAGGATCTCGCGGCCCCGAAGATGCCGTTCGTCATCGGCGTGATGGGTATCGACGGCCTGAAGGGAGACAAAAAGGCCCCGATGATGCACTTCCGCGATGC
>JBBRME010000106.1:0-14592 GCA_038230995.1 Gemmatales bacterium | reverse complement strand
TTGGCCCACACGTCCACGCGACTTTCGCCTTCGCTCTTCACCACGCTGTCGTCGAAGGCTGAAACCATGGCGATTTTCTTGCCGTCGGCGGTCACGGTGAACTCGCGGATGTATCGGGTGTCGTCCACCAACTTCTCGGTACGCCAAGTGGTTAAATCGAGTTGGTGCAACTCGCTGACCTTTCGCACGCCGTGGCCATACTCCACTTTCGTCTTTGCCCGCAGGGCTGCGAACTCGTCGACGTCGTGGGGCTCCTTCTCCTTGCCGAAGACGATGACCTCGGCCTTCGGGGCATAGTCGTACCCCGCCACGCCGCCTGCTTCACGGGTGATGGCCTTGGAATCGCCGCCGGTGGCGTCGATCCGCCACACTTGCGTGGTGCCATCGAATGGGGCTTTCGTTTCAGCGGCCCGCTTGCGGTTGGCCAGGCTGTAGATGGCCTTACCATCGGCACTCCAACGCAGATGCCGGTCGTTGGCCCGGTCGAAGGTCAAGCGGGTTGGCTTGCCCTTGCCATCGGTAGTGATCACCCAGAGGTCGGCCTTGCGGGCGTCCTCGCCTTTGTCCCACACCGCCAGGGTGTACGCCACCTGCTTGCCATCCGGGCTGACGGCAATCTCGGTGATGCCATTCAACGTGAAGTAATCGGCAGGCACCACCGTGTGGGTGCGTTCCTCCGCCAAAAGCGGCAGCGTGAAAAGACACATCAAAAGAAGTGAACGCATCATGACCGTGCTCCGGTGGAGTTGATTCGATTCATTCAATGAGTGCCCGGCGAAGTGTCAATTCGCATTGAGATTCCAATCCTAACTCCTGTGTCTTGCGTCTCGCCGTTTTTCACGCACCCCTGCACGAGACGCAGCGAGACGCGGCGAGACGCAGAATCAGGCCCGATCTTTGCAAAGATAAAATTTGCATCGTCTCGTACTGTCACAGCCGAAGCACCGACCTCGCTGCTGGGTTGGATTCTGCGTATCATTTCGTCTACGTAAGAGAATTGGTCGGCATCGTTTCATACCACCGGGAAGCCGTCATCATGTTGTTACGACCCTTGTTTGGCTTGTTGGTCTTGGTTGTGTTGGCCGGTGCAACAGCAGCACAGCAACCGGCGGACACTGTTCGGGCGATCTTGACAAAATTCAAAGCGGAACGCGAAGCCGCCAGCAAGGCCTTCTCACCAGCGGAAGCCACGGTGGGCGACGACTCGGCAGCCAAAGCCGAAAGTTTGCTGGCAGCAGGCAAAATTACCCAAGCCGAGCAGATGGCCACCGAAGCCAGATGGATGCTACCGGAACAACCGCGTGACCTGCCCGAAAACGTGACCCGAGTCCTCGGGGCCAGCCGTTTGCGCCATGGCGACAAGGTGAATGCTGTGACTTACAGTCGCGACGGCAACTTGCTACTGAGTTCTTCCCGAGACGGCACCGTGCGGGTTTGGGATGTGGGTAATGGCCGCGAACTGATGACCTACCGCGGTCACGAGAATGAAAAATATACCGATGAAACATTGGTCAAACAAACCAAGGTCGTGGATCGTGTCAACATCCTTCGAGTGCCTGCGGTGGCACTGAGTGCCGACGGCAAAACTGTTGCTTCCTGCGGTGGCAAGGAGATCCACATTTGGGACGTGACGAGTGGAAAACAACTTGCAGTGTTGGCGGATCAGAAGGCCGAAGTGTACGCACTGGCCTTTCACCCAACCGAACCGAACACGTTGCTCAGTGGTGGGGCCGACAAGAAGTTCTTCTTGTGGGACATCAAAGACAAAAAAGTGCTGCATAAGTCGGACGAACTCAGCGGCATCGTGCTGGCCGTGAACTTCAGCCCCAACGGCAAGTGGGTTGTTGCTGCGGACGATGTTGGCAACTCTGTCGTCTTCGAACGCGGCAAGTGGGAACGCCCAGGCTTCGGTGGCAAAACATCAGTTGAACGCGAGATCCGTTCGATTGCGTTCAGCACGGATAGTCTCAACATTTTCTGCGGTGGCCGATGCCGCACGGCAAACATGATCGTCGGCCCAGCCGGTACTGAAGCCCAAGTCGGCTCGGCGGTGAGTGGGTTTACCCACTCGCCTGATGTGGGTAGCAGCAGTCTGATTGCCGTGGCCCCGGCCCCCGATGGCAAAATGCTGCTGACACTGTCCGAGACGGATCGTTTGGTGATTGCCTGGGACATCGCTTCGGGAAAGAAGTTGCGTGTCTATCCCGGCGATCCAAAACTGAAAACGGGTACCTGCCTAGCGGTTCGGCCGGATGGCCGACAGATTGCTGTGGGGTACGACACCGGGATGATACGCCTGTACACCCTGGTGAACAACGATGAACACCGCAGCTTTACCCAAGCGAAAGATAACCTCTGGGTGACGGCCTTCAGCCCTGATGGTAAGACGTTTGCGACAGCAGGGGCCGACCGTACCGTTCGAATCTACGACACAGCGAGTGGTGAACTGAAGAAGGAACTCAGCGGCCACAAAATGGCCATCACCAGTGTGGTGTTCCTGTCGAACACGTCGCTGGCAACCGCTGGTGGCGACTTGTTGGTGAAGATTTGGGACATCAACGCCGGTACCGCGACCGATAGCCCAGGCCACGGTTTGGCGATCCTGTGTCTTGCGTCGTCACCTGATGGCAAGCTCCTGATCAGTGGGGCAGCGGATCGCACCATCCGTGCGTGGGACACAACCAACGGCAAAGAGCTTTGGAAGATCGATACCCGCAGCGCAGCCTGTGGCGTGGCGATTTCTTCAAACGGAAAGTTCATCGCCGTCGGCACCGCCGATGGCAACTTGCACCTGTTCCAACGTGGTGATAGCAACGCAACAAAACTTTCGACCGTCTCGGCACACGCTGGTGGCGTTGCCTGCGTTGGATTCCACCCGGATGGCAATCGTGTCGTTAGCGGTGGTGGCGATGGCTTGGTAAAACTTTGGAATGTCTCCGAGAAAGGCGAGATGACGAAGCTCGCCTTCGATTTCAAGCCGCCCTTCAACTCAGATGCCGGGTCATCCACACCCATCACGACCACTGGCTTTTCGCCCGATGGCAAACAGGTCTACGGTGGTGGAGCTGAGGGAGTTGTTCGCATTTGGGATGCGACCACTGGTGGCGAAGTGCGATCTTTGCGTGGGCATCAAGGCTGGGTCACCTGGGCGACATACACCCCGGATGGCAAAGCCATCTTGTCGGTGTCGGTGGATAAAGTGGCACGGTTATTCGATCTACCACGGTCTGATTCAGCCCCAACGGGTCACCTCGACAGTATCAGCAGCATCGCGGTGAGCCGCGATGGCAACCGGATTGCCACGGGCGGCAGCGATGGTCTCATCAAGATTTGGGATAAGAAATCGGGCAAAGAACTCATGACACTGTTGGTAGAGCAAGGCAAAGGCAAGCAAGGATCCGAAAACCCGCTGGCCCTGGTGTTCCTTGGTGAAGATCGGATTGCTGCGTGTAGTTCAGCGACGATACAAATCTGGAATACGACGACGGGCAAAGTGGTAAGCACCACGGATCAGAAGTTCCAGGGCATCGCCATGGCGGCAAGCCTTGATGGTCAAGCTTACTCGGTCGCGTGGGTGAAACTGAACGTTCCTGCGCAAGATCAAAACAGTGGGGGCTTCCTCTACGCTTCTGGAAAAGGTGAGCCACTCAACATTGAAGTGATTCCTAAAACGAAGCCAGAAAGCACGAACACCGCTACGGTTTCGCCAGATGGTGCCTGGGGGGTGCTTGGGCGATTCGATGGTACGATCCTCATTTGGGATCTGGCGAAGAAGGAAAAGATCGGCGGCGACTGGCCACTGCAGAAGGATCCGATTGTCGATGTGGGTGTTGCGGCGGATCGCAGCATTCTCGTGACGCTCAGCGATAAAGGCGAAGTCCGCGTGGCCGATCCCAACAAGCGCGAAGTGAAGACAACCTTCAAGGCGATGAAAGGCGACCCGTTCGGACTCGTGATGTCGCCCAACGGCAAGCAATTCGTTACCCTCACACAAGAGGGCGAGATCAAAGCCTGGGACTTGACCGGTAAGGAACTCCGCACGTGGAAGCAACCTTCGGCTCCGAGTTGCGCCGTGTTCACAGCAGATGGCACACAGTTGATGACCGGCAACGCCAACGGCACCGTGCTCATTCTGGATATGCCGAAGTAAGCTTTTTTCAATCTTCCACCTCGCCCCGTTTACGGCCGCAAACGGGGCGAGGTTTCTTTGGGAGGGCGAGGCTCCTGCCGAGCCGAAGTCACGGCTCACCGGGAGGTTCGCCCACCCAAAATCCCCTAGACCTGGCCTGTGGCCAGCCTCTCCCCGCAAGCGGGGAGAGGTGAATCATTTACTCTTATCCTGCATCTACTCAATCATGCACCGAATTCCACTCTTGGCCTTTCTGCTGTTCCTCGGTGCCACCCCGGTGCTGGCCCATGCCATCCGGGCCACGGTATCCGTCACTGAGAAGCAAGTAGTGGTGAAAGTGTCGTTCGATGGCGACGACGATCTACGTGGTGACGTGTTCGTCCGCTTGGAAGACGAGCAACACAAAGAACTCGGCAAGCTGAAATTGTCCAACTCGAACGTTGCTACGTTCGACCGCCCTGACAATGAAGGCGTGTACTACATTGTGGCAGAAGATGATGGCTTCGGTCACCGCGTGGAGAAGCGGTTTTTGGTGAAGACTGGGCGGACATACAATGAAGTGGAACCAGATCGATCTGTGAGCTACGTCAAAATAGCTCAGGGATTCATCGGGATTGTGTTGGTAAGTGTTCTCGCCTACTTCCTTCTTCGCAAATCTGGCAAAGCTTCACATGGCTCGTAAGTATCACCGTCGTCGCCGGACTCCTCGCCGTGATCGCAGCACACCCGAGGGCGAGCATCTCCCAGTGATGCTGGCCGAAGTGCTGGAAGTTCTGAAACCGCAGCTCGGCCAGACAATCCTGGATGGCACTCTCGGTTTCGCTGGTCACTCCTGTGAGATCATCAAGCTGCTCGGGCCTTCGGGCTTACTCATCGCTACTGATCTTGATCCCGATCATCTTCCACGGGCACGGGCCAAGCTGGAAGAAATCGGCCTGCCGTTTCATGCGGCTCACTCGAACTTCGCGGGCTTGCAGCACGTGCTGGCCGAGGCAGGGGTTGAGCAAGTCGATGGTTTGCTGGCCGATCTTGGCATGTCTTCAATGCAAGTGGACGAAGCGGATCGTGGCTTTAGTTTCATGCGCGATGGCCCCCTCGACATGCGGATGGATCGCTCGCGCGGGACCACCGCCGCCGAGTTGCTAGCGACCATGACGGCAGAAGAGCTCACGGCAGCCTTCACAGAGCTGGGCGACGAACCACGAGCCTTCGAGATTGCCGAGGCGATCGTCGAGCAGAGAGAGAATGCACCATTGCTGCGCACCACAGAACTGCGCGCGCTCATCGAAGCAACCGCCCCAGTGACACCAATGCTTGGTGTGGGTTTCGGCCCCATCCGCAAGCAAATCATGTTGCCCACAACGCGGGTGTTTCAGGCACTTCGGATGATCGTCAACCGCGAATTGGCGAACCTTCACCAACTCTTGCGGGTGCTTCCGCAAGTGCTCAAACCTGGCGGAGTAGCCGCGGTCATCAGCTTTCACAGTGGGGAAGATCGCATCGTGAAAGCAGCATTCCTAGATGGGTTCCGTGCCGGGGTTTATCAAGCCGCCAGTGAAAAAGCCATCCGCCCGAGTGAGACAGAAAAGCTCGACAATCCACGTGCCCGTAGTGCCAAACTCCGCTGGGCGAAGCTGGCTTAGGTTGCTCACATTGTGAGCAACGTGCCACGGATAAACGCAAACGACAGAGAACAGACTGCCAGGCCGAATGCTGATCCCACACGTACGCTCAGCATCCACCCAGCCAGCGGCAGAAGGAAAAGCGTACGGGTGTAGCTCCAGTAGTCATCAGCAATGCTTGGCCCAGCGATCAAGATCATCAGCACGCCCAGCCAGCCGGTTGCGGAGATCACATCGAGCTTGCGATCCTTCCACAACCGCCAGACCAGCACGGCCAACAAACCGACAAGGAAGCCTGCATAAATCCAGCGAACCACACGCATGCCGATGTGATGACTCTGCCAGTTGACCCAGTGCAATACGCCTACACCCGGTGGGGCAAGATTACCACCGCGTGGTGGCAACGGGTTTGCATCCAGCACGTACCAGAGGTAGCCCATCCATGCCAGTAGGGATGCCCCTGCTGCCACGATCGCCCCGGCTTCTTTCCAACGGAGTTGCCGAAGGGCTGCAAGCATCAACACCACCAGCACAACGGCATTCTGCTCACGAGCCAGCACCGCTGCGGTGGCAAGCATCCACAACCAGCGGGCCTTCCAGCGACCTTCCCAACCCATCAGCAGCACGAACACAGCGACGAACGAAACGAGATCCGTTAGGTTCCGCGTTGCTGGAACGAGTGCATTCAGAGTAATCGGTAGCAATAAACCCCACCATGCACTCTGATTCCAACGTTGAGAGTACACCGCACCAAGCCACGTCAGCACTACCATCATCAATAGGTTGATGATCGGCATGGCCCAGATGAGGAGTCTCGGCTGACCAAACGTGACGATGTAACAGAGCAGCGGATAGAGCAGCCGAGTTTGCCTGAACGTGCCGTCCATTTGCTCGCGGTGATCGGCAAACGGTGCTTGCGCAATAACGAAGCAAGATTGGCCGTCGTAGCCCAGCTTGGTGGCACGAAGTGTGACCGCATCAAACGCCGGGTCGTTGGCCCATTTGGTTTCAGAACCGAGGAAGACGAAGCCGGAGACGTTCCACCCCATCCGGCTCCAGGCATACGTCAGGCAACCACTGAAGACGAGCAATCCAGCGATGGCCACGACCCACGGCGGGGCGTTCCAGTTCCGCCGCGAGGTTTCCCAGAACCACCTCCACAGTTGGTTCACGCCGCCCCCGGCGAGGTCATGGTTTCCGGTCGAACCACTTGGTCAAAGATGTCACCGGTCAACACGCCGGTACCGTTGAGTAACTTCGGTGCTTGGGCCAAAGCCTCGGCCCGCAGGGTGTTGCCGTTCTTGTGGGCCGCCTTGGCGATCTTCGCGGCGGCATCGTAGCCGATGGTGCTGTTCAGGGCTGTCACCAGCATCAGCGAGTTGTGCAGGATGCTTTCGATTTGCTTGGTGTTTGCCTGGATGCCGGGGCGGGTGCCACCACCCGGTTTGGTTTGAATCTTGGCTTGATCCACTTCCACCAGTCCAGTTTCGGGGCTGATGAAGTACGGCAGATTCTCGTAATCCGTCTCCGGCATGTCGGCAGCGCAGTGTTCCCGATAACTGCGACAGGCATCTGTCAGTAGCCGGACGCTGTGCAGGAAGTTGTGGATGATGACCGGCTTGAACACGTTCAGCTCGAAGTTCCCTTGCGATGCGGCGAAGCCGATAGCGGTATCGTTCCCCATCACCTGCACGCACACCATCGTCATCGCTTCGCTCTGCGTTGGGTTCACTTTGCCGGGCATGATGGAGCTGCCCGGCTCGTTCTCTGGGATGGTCAACTCACCCAGCCCGCAACGTGGGCCAGAGGCCAACCAACGGATGTCATTCGCGATCTTCATCAGGGCTGTGGCGAGAGTCTTGAGCGCACCGGACGCGAACGCCAGTGGCTCGTGCCCGGCTAGTGCCTGGAACTTATTGGGGGCGGTCACGAATGGCAGACCGGTGAGCTTCGCAATTTCCTTAGCCACCAGTTCGGCGAACTTCGGGTGAGCATTTAACCCCGTGCCTACTGCTGTGCCACCAAGGGCCAACTCGCACACCATCGGCACGGTGAGCTTGATGGCCTGCAAACTGAGATCGAGTTGTGCCACGTACCCGCTGAACTCCTGGCCTAGTGTTAGTGGCACAGCATCCATCAGGTGTGTGCGACCAATCTTGACGATGCTCTCGAACTTCTTTGCTTTCTCGTGGAACACATCACGCAGGCGAGTGACTTCCGGCAGCAAGCGGTGCGTGATCTCCTCGACCGCAGCAATATGCATGGCCGTGGGGAAGGTGTCGTTGCTCGATTGCGACATGTTCACGTCGTCATTCGGATGCACCCACTCCTTCACACCACGTGGGCCACCGGCCAACTCTGCCGCGCGGCTGGCAATGACCTCGTTGGCGTTCATGTTGGTCTGCGTGCCGCTGCCGGTCTGCCAAATGCGCAGCGGGAAGTGATCGTTCAGCGCCCCGCTGATGACATCATCACAAGCCCCTTGAATGACCTTCACCTTCGTGGCCACATCGAGCTTGTCGCTTTCCTTCTGCTTGTAAAGTCCCAGCGAGTGGTTCACCTGGCAGGCAGCTTTCTTAAGCACCCCGAAGGCCCGGATGATCGGCAGTGGCATGGTGTCGGTGCCGATGGCAAAGTGCGTGAGGCTGCGTGCTGTTTGCGCACCAAAGTATCGATCCGCCGGCACGCGGATCTTGCCCATCGTATCGGCTTCAAGGCGGTAGTCGGTCATGGTTGCGAAACTCAAATCAGGGAGGGTTATGTTGGTAGTCCGCTCACTCCGTGAGCGGGTCAAATCCAACCGCTCACGGAGTGAGCGGACTACTCTCAAGCAACACTCGCCAACCGTTGGCCACGGCCGATGGCGTAGTACGTGAAGCCGTGGGTTGCCATCGTTTTTTCATCGTAGATGTTGCGACCGTCGAAGACGACCGGCTGCACCAGCAACTTCTTCATCAGCTCAAAGTCCGGTGTGCGGAACTCCTGCCACTCGGTAACGAGTACCATCGCGTCGGCCCCTTCGAGGGCTTCGTACGGTTTCTCGCAGTATGCGATCTGTGCCCCGAGTAGTTCCCGCACGTTGGCCATCGCCTCTGGGTCATGGACACGCACCTTCGCCCCGGCGGCCAACATCGCTTCGATGAACACCAGCGCCGGTGCTTCACGAATGTCGTCCGTGCGTGGTTTGAAGGCCAACCCCCACACGGCGATGGTTTTGCCCGTGAGCACACCACCAAAATGGGCATGCACCTTCTGCACCAGTACTTGCTTCTGCGATTCGTTCACGTCGTCGACGCTCTGCATCATTTGCAATGGCAAGCCGACATTGCGCCCCATACCCAGGATCGCGCGGATGTCCTTGGGGAAGCAACTGCCACCGTAGCCCGGCCCCGGGAATAGGAACTGAAAACCGATGCGCTGATCGTGCCCGATGCCACGCCGCACATCGTTGATGTCCGCTTCCAACCGATCACACAGGTTGGCCATCTCGTTGATGAAGCTGATCTTCGTGGCCAGCATCGCATTGGCCACGTACTTGGTCATCTCAGCCGATTCCGGCGTCATCACCAGGAACGGTCGTTCGGTACGAAGAAACGGTGCGTACAACTCACGGAGTGCTTCACCGACATCCGGGTGTCGCACACCGACCACCACTCGGTCGGGCTTCATGAAGTCCTCGATGGCCGCGCCTTCCTTGAGGAACTCCGGGTTGCTAGCCACATCCACATGCGTACAACCATTCTCGGCGAGGATCTCGGCCACACGGGCGTTGGTACCCACGGGCACGGTGGACTTGGTGATGACCACGCGGCTGCCCGGCTTACCTACCGGCTCGTTCTTCAGTGCCAACGCAATGGCCTTGGCCACGGCCCACACAGCGGACAAGTCTGCATCACCCGCATCCGATTGCGGGGTACCCACGGCGATGAAGATGAGCCTGGCAGCTTTCACGGCTTCAGCGAGATCCGTCGTGAACAGCAGGCGACCATCCCGGTGATTCTTCTGCACCAGCTCTTTCAACCCCGGCTCGTAGATGGGCATGCCACCGGCTTGCAGGGTCTCGATCTTCTTCGGGTTGTTATCCACACACGTCACGTCGTTGCCGCTCTCGGCGAGACACGTGCCTGTGACTAACCCGACGTAGCCAGTACCAACGACCGCAACTTTCACGATGCCATCTCCGAACCGAAATCTGGAACTTTCAGTTTAGGAACATCGACCTGAGTTCTGAGTGAATCTTGTAGGGCGGTGCGAGGCTTCCGAGTGCCGCCGTTGGAATCCATGGCGGCACTCGGAAGCCTCGTACCGCCCTACTTAGCGAGTGAAGAGTTCGCCACAACCACCGGTGAGCATGTCACCCCGGTAGCAGTTCCACTCGTTCGTCGTGCCGGGCAACTTCAAAAGTGGCAGAAAACTTGGTGCAAGGCGACAACTGTAGCGGAAGCCGAGCGAAAGCGCGGGCGCTGTACCCAGTGCCAGAAGAGTGCCGCGTTTCATCCCGGCCCCGGCATTCATCCCCCAAGTGCCGCCAACGATCAACGTCCCCGCAATCATGGATGAACCGGCAAACGAGCCGACATGGCCGTGGACATGGATCAAACCTCGACGCATCCGCACTCCCACTTCATCGCCCGCATTACCGTGGATGTGCAGGCTCCCCCCACGCATACCGAACCGAGATCCGACGAACGACGATCCGGCGTGCTTGCCCGAGTTTCCGTGGACGGCTAGGTTACCCCCGCGCATTTCGCAGCCAAGCCAATCGCTTGCATCGCCGTGGATGGTGAATTGGCCACCGGTCATCTGCGCACCTGTGCGTCGGCCAACAGGGCCTTCAATCAACATGGTGCCAGAGTCTAAACCATGGCCCAGACCATGCACCGTGGAGCAATCGCCCACGAAGTGCAAGTCGGCTTTTGTTGAAGTCGTGATATCAAAGAACTGCCCCAACTCTTCCGTGCGATTGCCGAAGTGAACTGGCCAGCGGGCCAACTCAATCGTGGAAAATTTCCGTACCGTTGCCGGACACAATGCACCCAATTCCAGTGGTAGCGGTGACGTGATGCGTGAAGTGAGGAGGAACATGATGGTTCATGACGAGCCAGCGGGTTGATCCCGCTGGAGTACCAGACCAGCGGGATCAACCCGCTGGCTCGTAAAAGCTACTCAGTGATTTCTTCTTTGATGAGGAGAATGTAGAACGTCGTCTTTTTCTCTTCCATCTTCACTGCCATCAGTTCTTCAGCACCCTTCTTGTTGTTGAAGTCGAAAGTACCGACCGTTTTGCCGCCGTTATCGAACAGGCGCCACATCGCCTTACGGCGAACTTCCTTCACCGTGCGGGTGCGTTTCTTGGCTGGTGCCTTGACCTTCTTGACCTTGGCAACGACTTTCTTCTTTTTCTTCTTTTTCGGGCCATCCTCATCGTCGTCGTCATCGCCATCATCGGCGTCTTCTTCACCGTCGGCCTCGGCTTCACCTTCGGCCTCAGTTTCCTCGCCTTCAGTCTCCTCATCGTCTTCATCTTCCTCTTCGTCGTCGTCTTCGACTTCTTCCTTTTCGGTGTCGCGTTCGCGCGCCTCGAGAGCCTCTGCTTCTCGACGCAGATCCATCCTGCTACGACCGCCACCGGTACGCTTCGCCATTCTGTAGACCCTCGACCAGGCTAATGCTGTAATCAGATCTATAAAGTTACATCGTCACCCCGGTTACGACAAGGTACGCGCGAGCAACGATGCACGAAGAACTCCTGAAACAGCACCTCACATTGGCCCTTGTGTCCGGCCTTGGCCCCAAGCTGACTCGGGCCTTGCTCGACGTCTTTGGCACGCCCGCAGCCATATTGACGGCCAGCGTGGCTCAGTTGGAGGCTGTGCCACAGGTCGGGAAAATACTTGCCGAGAAATTCGCTACCGGCATCAAAAACGCCAAACTCCAAGCCGAATGGACGCTCTTGGAACAGCACGGTGTGCAGGTTTTCGTCCAAGGCCACGATGGCTATCCACCCCGGCTTACGACACTCGATAACGCCCCGCACCTGCTCTACTGCAAAGGGAATCTGTTACCCATCGACGAAAAATCGATCGGGATTGTCGGTTCCCGCAGTTGCACCAGCTACGGCAAACGGATGACTCAACTCCTGGCCGAAGGGCTTGCACGCATGGGTTGGACGGTCATTTCCGGCCTGGCTCGCGGCATCGACGGTGTCGCACATCAAGCGGCACTTGATGCCGGTGGCCGTACGATTGCGGTCTTGGCCAACGGCCTCAGTACCGTCTATCCACCGGAGCACAAAGACCTCGCCCAGGCCGTGGCCAGTCATGGGGCCGTCATCACGGAGACACCGATGACCGTGGCCCCGCAGGCTGGGATGTTCCCGGCCCGCAATCGCATCATCAGCGGGTTGAGCCGGGCGGTTGTGGTGGTTGAAGCTAACGCCAGAAGTGGGGCACTGATCACCGCGACGCACGCTGCAGAACAGGGGCGGGAAGTGTTTGCGTTTCCGGGAAACGCCGATAGTCCTGCGAGTGCTGGTTGCCTGGAACTCATCCGTAAAGGTGTCCGGCTGATCCGCAATCTGGACGATCTACTGGAAGACTTACAGGGCATTTCCACACCGCAGCCACCGCCAGAGAAACGAACGAAATCCAAGCCGGTTCAACGGACATTGATTGACACAGAAGAAGTGGAACAACCAATCGTCATGCCGGAGATGACGCCAGAGCAGCAAGCCGTTTGGCAAGCTCTGACCGAGCAGAAACATGTGGACGTATTAACGCGAGAATTGAGTAAAACGAGTGGAGAACTCACCCGACTGCTAATGACCATGGAACTGAAGAGGCTCATCCGTCGACTGCCCGGCAACCAATACGAGCGCCGGGCCGGTTGAGCTTAGCTGAGCACGCCCTTCTTGGACTTCTTCAAGCTGCGGTTCTTGTGCTTGCGGGCTTTACGACGCTTCTTGCTGGCATTGCGGAGCGACTTCTTCGCGTGCTGGATACCCATCATCGGTCTCGGTGCGTTGGTTGCAGGAAGGGGGATTATAATTGTGATCGTCGGCTTGTCTACCGCGCAGTGACCGGCAGACCAAACAGCTCGACATTCCAACCCCGATAATTGAGTCTTGTGTCTCGCGTATTTCCGCACACCCCCCTACGAGACGCACGAGACACAAAAGACACACGAGACGAATCGCCAGTAAAACGCCCATTCAATCTTCATCGTTTATAAGGTGTAGACTGGATACATGTTCCGCACATCGGAGCCGAGGCAATGTGAGTATTGCCAGAAATGGACACGCGAGACGCAGCGGTAGAACTTTGGTTTTCGGCAAGAGCCGCGCACCAAGCGTCAGCGAAGTAAGCGGTGCCTAAGCTTGACCGCTTACTGCACTTCGTTCCGTGCGCGGCTCTGTAAAGCCGTTGATTCCATGTCGAAAGCCAAAGGTTTGCCCGCTATCGATTGATTGGGTATGCCTTTGCTTTTCGGCAAAGAGCCGCGCACGAAGCGGCAGCGTAGTAAGCGATGCCTTTGGTTTCGGAAAAGAGCCGCGCACGAAGCGTCAGCGAAGTAAGCGGTGTACGAAGTTTGACCGCTTTCTGCACTTCGTTCCGTGCGCGGCTCTGTAAAGCCGTTGATTCCATGTCGAAAGCCAAAGGTATGCCGTTTGATTCCACGTCGTTGACATCGGAACGGTGGTTCGTTAGCCTGCTTCGTACAGCAGGCTAAGTACGTTTGGTCTGCACGAAGTAGACAGGATCGATTCTGTCGGATAACGAGTTCGGCGGTGGAGGGCTTCCGGGGTGGCGATCGCTCTCGACCAGTTCTGGCGCTCGAACCGCTACGAGCATCCGCCGTTGACGGACGAGATGGTCGCCGAGGCGGAGCGGCAACTCGGGGTCAAGCTCCCTACCGAGTACCTGACGCTCCTTCGGGTCCAGAATGGCGGTGACACGAACGGCTTCGGGTTCCCGATGATCCGCCCGACCGCCTGGGCCGAGGACCACGTCCCGCTGCACGACCTGTTCGGGATCGTCACCGACCCGGACCACCGCACGGCCCAGAACATCCTCGACACCGCGTATATGACGGAGGAGTGGGGTCTGCCGCCACGGCAGGTTCTGCTCACGGGCGACGGGCACTGGTGGATCACACTGGATTACCGCGCCGGCGACGAGGCGACGGTCGCGTGGCTGTACGTCGATCTCGACCAGGACTTCCAGGTGGCCCCGTCGTTTGCCGCGTTCATAGATGGCTTGCTGCCGGACTCGGCGTTTGCCAGCGACGAAGACGCCGCCCACGGCGATGCACCGGACGGCGGGGGCACATAGGCTTTCCCAAGTTCGTAGCGCACTCGGCCCCCGCCGCAGGTGAGCAGTAGCGTTCGGCCCCGAGTCAGTCCGTGGTTAGAGGGTCAGATATGTCGAGCAAGAGCGAGCAAGAACAGGCCGGTCCAGCAAACGCATCCTCATAGGTTCCGGGGACAAAACCGCCCGCGTCTGGAACGCCGAGTGAGCCGCAAAGAGCAGTAGGGGACGTTCAGGCGTGTGAGACCAGCGAATTGCAAAGAAGAGAGTTCAACGAACCCAAGTCTATGGCAAGAATGCTGACCAGATCACACTCGACTTCACGCTAACAGCAGGGTGTCACTCGTTGAACTGGTTCTAAATCAAGCCCCAAAACAGAAACAACGGACTCACGTCCGTTGCTCGCCTAAACCCCGCTCTTTCACTTCGTTTCGTTCGCGGCTCGCAAAAGGAGACAATCCCCTCGCTGGCGAGTAGACCTAGTTTTTCAAAAGGGGGACAGGCACCTCGAAGACTCGGAGCCAGTCCCCCTTTT
>JBBRME010000105.1:0-14958 GCA_038230995.1 Gemmatales bacterium | reverse complement strand
TTCCTGCATCATCTGCATCAAGAACTTATCTGAGCTGGAAGTGTGAGCGACGTTCTTTAGGAGCCGCGCACGTAGTAAGCGGTTGTATCCATACTCAATTCCGCTTACTACGTGCGCGGCTCCCTACAACTTCCTTAGCTGACGCTTCCGGCTCTGATTAAAACCTCTCTCCCTTGGAGTTCTCCCATGTTTCAACGCCGCGACTTTCTGAAGACCAGCTTGGGCAGTGTGGTCGGTGGATTGGCTATCTCCCGATTCGGTTGGGCCGACGACGCTACCAGCACCACGGACATCACCGCCACGGCTACCAAGTTCCTGGCGGCACTGAGCGAAGATCAACGCAAAGCCGTGCAGTTTGCTGCAGGCGACGCGGAGCGCTTCAACTGGCACTTCATCCCACTGAACGACATCACCAAGCAGGTGTCCACCCGCAAAGGCGTGTGCCTCGACGACATGGACCCCAAGGCCAAGGCTGCCGCACTGAACTTGCTGAAGCTGAGCACCAGTGCAGACGGCTACAAGTGGGCCACGGACATCATGCAGCGTGAAGCGATCCTCGGTGAATTGGAACCGAAGAATGTGTGGTTCCGCAAGCCGGGCTGGTACTTCTTTACCGTGTTCGGCAAGCCAGCAGCCAAGGGCACGTGGGGCTGGCGTGTGGACGGGCACCACCTTTCGGTGAGCCTGACCATTACCGACGGTGTGATCGTATCCGCCACGCCGTATTTCATGGGCTTGAACCCCGTGACCATCAAGACCGGCCCACGCAAAGGCGAGCGCGACACCATCACTCCGTGCGAAGACCTTGCCCGCGAGTTGTACCTGATGCTGAATGCCGATCAGCAAAAGGTGGCCCTGCAAGCCGAGCACCTGCCCGAGGTCGCCGGTAAGACCGTGAAGGCCACCGATAAGCTGCCGAAGGGCCTCAGCGCCACCAAGATGAGCAACAAGCAGATGGAACAACTTCTCAAGCTTGTGGGCCACTACACGGGGCGGATGCCGGAAGCCTTGGCCAAGAGCGAGACCGACAAGTTCACCAAAGCTGGCGTGGAGAAGCTGAGCTTCCTGTACACCGGCGAAGCGGTGGAAGGCAAGCGGCACACGTACAACATCCAAGGGCCATCGCTGTACATCCACTACATGAACGAGATGACCGACCCGCAGAAGAACCCTGCGAACCACATCCACAGTGTGTACCGCAGCCTGAGCACGGACTTCGGTGGTGCCGTGCCGGGGTAGGGATGGTTGCTAGGCATTTGATAACGGTGTTTTTCTAATGCGGAGATTGTCAGGCTCTATGACGGTAAAGTTTCCCGCGAGTTCTGAACTCCGCTCTTGAAAAACCAACGAAACAAGTTCTGCTCGAACATCCGCCGCAAGCCCAGCGAGGCGAAGCAGAACAACTCCAGCATGAGCGCGTCGTAGTCGATAGACCAGTTCCCCGAAGTCCTTGTCTGCTGTGAGGAGTATTTCGTTCGCAGCAGCAGCTTTTGCCAGAATGTTGTCGTCTTTTGTGCCAAGCTGAGCTGTTTGGACAGAATGTCCATCTGCACGCAAGCGATCGATGATTGCGAAAGCAATGCATTCATCTGCGAGGATGTTCATGCGGAACGACGGTGCAATGGGTAGATCACATCACTGCGTAATACCTGCCCAGCGAAAGCTATCGCGGACGAGATGGCCGAAGAATTGAGGGAAGGATGAGATTGAATTAACTGCTCGACGGTCGTGCCAGCAGCCAATTCCTCAAGAATAAACTCAACGGTCAGTCGTGTACCAGCGATCACTGGTTTCCCCATCATCACTTCTGGATCGGCTGTAATCCATGCGTCCATGATTTTTCCCTGTGCTTCAACATTTTAGCAGAATGAGTCAGCACGACGTTCTCAGATCCCAAGAAACGACCTTCCCGATCCATAAACAACAGTGATCCAACTCTATGGTGCGATTGATGCTTCGACTTTTCCTTTCGTTGCTGCTGTTTTCCTCGTGTGTTGTGGCTCAGACTGCGGTGAAGAAACCAGAGACAGCAAAGCCTGTCGTCGCCAGGCTCACCAGCACGCTGATCACTGAGAAAGAGAACATCCGTCAACTCGCATTCGATGGCTCCGACGACTCAGCGTACATCTCCACCAAAGCACCAACCAAGGCCGACAACGTCACGCTGACGTTCGAGAAACCCGTCACGTTGAAGTCGATCAGCGTACTCACCGGCAAGCCCAAGGGCGGTAACGAAACCACCACGGCGGTGTTGGAAGCCTCAACCGACGGGAAGACATTTACGGTGATCTCCAAGTTCGCCTCCGGCAAAGCCAGCGTGGAACCGGGCAAGCAATTCACCGCCATCCGCGTGGCCTTCACCGACGACGACAAGGAACCTCTTTACCTCCGCGAGATCAAGCTGCAAAGCGATCCGCCAGTGTTGGTGTTCAAGAATCCCATCGAGATTGTGCCGGATACCAGCGAAGTGCCAGAGATGAAGGAGTGGCTCGATGAAGTGGTGGAGCTGTGCGAGAAGCAGTATCCAATGATTTGCGATGAGTTGAAGTCGGATGGTTACACCCCACCCAAGCGCATCACCATGACCCTGAAGAAGGATGAGAAGGGCGTGGCGTATGCCAGCGGCTCACGGATTGTTGGTGCGGCCAGTTACTTCAGCAAGAACAAAAAGGACATGGGCGCCTTGGTGCATGAAACGGCCCACTGCGTGCAGGCGTATCGTGGGCGTGGCAACCCAGGCTGGCTGGTCGAAGGCGTGGCCGATTACGTTCGCTTCTTCAAGTACGAGCCAAACAAGCCTGCGAAGTTGTCGCCGGAAAAAGCCAAGTACAACGGCAGCTACCGTACCACCGCGGCGTTCCTCGACTACCTCTGCGAAAAGCACGACAAAGACATCGTCCGCAAGCTGAACGAAGCCATGCGTACCGGCAAGTACACCGACGAAATCTGGACGACGCTGACCAAGAAGACGGTTGAGGAACTCGGCCGCGACTGGCAGAAGTCGCTGGCGAAGGAGTAAGTTGTAAACCGGCCGCGCTGACTTCCACACCAGCCGGACTACAACTTGATCAGGGGACGCATCGCCGTGATGCACTAACCCCTTTCACTTTTCTCTGGGTGCTGCCCCGATGAGAACGTTTCTGAAATCCTCTCTTGCCGTGCTCGCGGCGGGGGCCTTGGCTGGGACATCCCAAGCCGGGGACGACACGCGGTTGCTCAGCAACCCGGCCATCAGCGCGAAGAACATCGCGTTCGTGTATGGCGAAGACTTGTGGATCGCTGACCGCGATGGCAAAAACGCCAAGCGCCTGACCAGCGACCTCGGCGTCGAGAGTTACCCGGCCTTCAGTAAGGACGGCACCACGCTGGCCTTTAGTGCCCAGTACGACGGTAACACCGATGTGTTCACTGTGCCGGTCACGGGTGGCGCTCCAACGCGTATCACCACCCATCCCGGTGCCGATGTGGTGCGTGGCTTCACGCCAGACGGCAAGATTCTGTTCAACAGCCCACGCAACGTCTACACCGCCCGGCACAGCTAGCTCTTCACCGTTGATGTGAAGGGCGGCATGCCCGAACTGCTGCCGATCCCGTGGGGGTTTGAAGCAGCGTTCAGCCCGGACGGCAAATACATCGCGTACACGCCGTACCGCGATGTGACAGCCCAGTGGAAGAACTACCGCGGTGGTACACATAGCCGCATCTGGATTATGGACGTGGCCACGAAGGACGTGGTGGAACTGCCACAAACCAAGGATCGCTGCAACGACCTCGACCCGAACTGGGTGGGCGACACCGTCTACTTCCGCTCGGATCGCGGTGGAGAGTACAACGTCTATTCCTTCAAGCCGAACGGTAAGAAGCCGACTCTCGAAGAACTCAAGCCCGTCACCGAGTTCAAAGACTTCCCGGTGTTGGACATCGCCAACGATGGCACCAGTCTGATCTTCGAGCAAGCCGGTTACCTGCACACGATGAAGCCCGGCGAAACGCCTGCCAAGCTCAGCGTGGCCATCACGGTTGATGCCCCGGAAGCTCGTGCTCGCTTCGTCAAGGGCAGCAAATACGTCCGTGATGCTGGCATTAGCCCTAGCGGTGCCCGTGTGGCCTTGGAATATCGTGGTGAAATCATCACCGTGCCTGCCGAGAAAGGCGATCCACGGAACCTGACGAACACCACCGGCGCTAACGAACGCAGCCCAAGCTGGAGCCCGGACGGCAAGACGATTGCCTACTTCAGCGATGAAGGCGGCGAGTACAAGTTGATCCTGGCCCCGCAAAGCGGCAAGGGTGAGAAGAAGACGATCAAGCTCGAAGGCGGTGGCTACTACTACGGTTCCGCATGGAGCCGGGACAGCAAGAAGATTCTGTACGTCGATAACTCGTCCAGCCTCTACATGGTGGATGTCGAGACCGGCAAGCTGACCCTCGTGGTGAAGGATGAACACGGGCGCATGCGTGGCATCCGCACCAGCAACTTCAGCCCGGATAACAAGTGGATCACCTACAGCATCGACACCCCGGCGAAGATCAGCCGAGTGTATGTGTACAGCGTCGAGCAGAACAAGAGCTTCCCGATTACTGAAGGCTTGAGCGATGCCTCGGATCCGTGCTTCGATGGCGGTGGAAAGTACATCTACTTCCTGTCATCGCAAGACACGGGGATGAGCAAGCACGGCTTCAGCCAAAGTGCGTCGGATAGCCGACAACCGCGGTACAGCGCCTACATGGCGATCCTGCAAAAGGGCACAGCTAGCCCGTTCCTTAAGGAAAGCGACGAAGAGAAAGGCCCAGGTCTCGGCTTTGGCAGTCCACGTCCCGCTGGCCCACCAACGGAACCGAAAAAGGACGAGCCGAAGAAGGAAGAACCGAAGATCGACGACAACAAGAAAGTCGATCCAAAGAAAGACGACAAGAAGGATGACAAGAAGGCAGAACCTAAAAAGGATGACAAGAAAGAAGAACTCAAGGTCGAGCCGAAGCCACCGGTCAAGCCGTTCATTGACTTTGACGGCATCGATCAACGCATCATCGCCCTGCCAGTGCCGAGTGGCAACTACGGCAACATGCAAGGCGGGGCAGCAGGCCAAGTCTTCATGCTGGCTCGTAGCGAAGCCGGTGGCCCCGGTGGCGGTGGAACGCTGCTGCGGTTTGATGTGGACAGTCGCAAGGCAACGACCGTGCAAGGCGGAGTAGGTACATATGAACTGACTCCCGATGGCCGCAAGATGCTGTACAGCAGCGGCGGCGACTGGTACATCTCCAACACCGGCGGTGGCTTGCAACTGCCTGCGGGGCTGGGCGGTCGCGGTGGCCCGGCCGCCCCGGCTGCTGGTGGTGCATCAGGTACAAAGCTCAATCTTGATGCCGTGGAAGTTCGCATCGATCCACGAGCAGAATGGAAGCAAATCTTCCACGAAGCGTGGCGCGTCAACCGCGACTTCTTCTACGATCCCACGATGCACGGTTCCGACTGGCCAGCCATCGAGAAGAAGTACGAACCATTCCTGGAGCACGTCAACAACGGTGGCGACCTATACAAGGTCATCAAGTGGATGCTGAGCGAACTGTCGGTCGGTCACAGCTACCACACACCCGGCGAGCGACTGTTCGACAAGAAGACCGTAGGCGTGGGCCTGCTGGGGGCTGACTACGCCGAGAAGGATGGCCGGTACATCTTCAAGAAGATCTACAGTGGACTCAATTTCACCGCCGACATGCGTAGCCCGCTCACCGCACCCGGCGTGAACGTGAAGGAAGGCGAATTCCTGCTGGCCGTGCGCGGCGTGGACCTCAAAGCCGGCATGGAAATCTACAGCCTGTTTGAGAACACCGTGGGCAAGACGGTCGAACTGACCGTGGGGCCAACTGCGGATGGTAAGAACAGCCGGGTCGTCACCGTGGAACCGCTGGGTGCTGAACTGACCCTGCGCAACCGCGAGTGGGTGGAAGGCAACTTGAAGAAGGTCGAGAAAGCCACTGACGGCAAAGTCGGGTACATCTACGTGCCGGACACCGCTGGCCCAGGGATGATGTACTTCAAGAGGTATTTCTTCCCGCAGGTGGACAAGGACGCGCTAATCGTTGATGAACGCTTCAACGGTGGTGGGCAAATCGCCGACTACTACATCGACATTCTGCGTCGGCCGTTCGCCAGCTACTGGGCACCTCGCTACGGGGCAGAATGGCGTAGCCCGAGTGCTGCAGTGTTCGGCCCGAAGGTGATGATCGCCGACGAGAGCGCCGGTTCGGGTGGCGACATGCTGCCGTACATGTTCAAGAAGTTCAAGCTGGGGCCAGTTGTCGGCAAGCGTACCTGGGGTGGCCTGGTCGGCATTAGCCAGTACCCGACACTCATGGACGGTGGCACGGTGACCGCACCAAGCTTCGCCATCTGGACACCGGAAGACGGCTACATCATCGAGAACGAAGGTGTACCACCGGACTACGACGTGGACATGCTGCCGAAGGACGTACTTGCCGGGAAGGACGCCCAATTGGAGAAGGCGATTGCCCTGGCGCTGGAGGCCTTGAAGAAGGAACCACGCAAGGAAGATAAGCGCCCTGCTTATCCAAAGCGAGTGAAGTAACCATCTGGCGAACCGGCGACGTGAGTCGCCGGGTTGGCACAACAAAAGCCACCGGCCTCATGCCGGTGGCTTTTGTTTTTGATGGATGATCATTCCTTCCCGAAATCCTCATTCTGTATTCCGAAGGCCAGTTGTTCGCCTAGACTAAGTAAATACTTTGTTACGGCGAATGATCATGCGGTTCCGATGGCTCCTTTCGCTACTTCCTATTGTTTTGTGCTTCGCGTTGCTGGGGTGCCTGCCCAACATCGGTAACAGCAAGGGCAAACCGAACATCGTTTGTACGACGTCGCTAGTGGCCGATCTGGCAAAGGCCATTGGTGGGGAATTCGTGGATGTTGAGTGCCTGATGGGGCCTCAGATCGACCCGCACCGCTACACGCCAAGTGCCGGCGATATCGCCAAACTCGATTCCGCCAAGCTGGTGCTGTACCACGGCCTGCACCTCGAAGGCAAAATGACGGACGTGCTGGAGCACAACCCAAAGCTGCGTGCCGTGGCCATCACCAAAGACATACCGTTAGCGCAACTGCTGCGTGGAGCCGTGGACGGTGGTGCCTATGACCCTCATGTTTGGTTCGATCTTGATCTGTGGACCGTCTGTGCCGTGACGGTGCGAGACGCCATGATTGCTGCGTATCCCGAACACGAGATCGTGTTCCAAGCCAACGCCAAGATGTTGTTGGGCATCTTTCAGCTCTTGAACAAAGAACTCGACGAGAAACTGAAAGCGTTACCCAAAGAACGCCGCATTCTCGTAACCAGTCACGACGCGTTTGGCTACTTCGGCCGGAAATATGGCTTTGAGGTGTTCGGCCTGCAAGGGGTGAGTACCAGTGCCGAGAGCGGAACGAACGACATTACCCAGCTCGCGGACGTGATCGGCAAGCGTCGCGTGCCTGCGATTTTCACCGAGACCAGTGTTCCCGCCAAGGGCTTGCAGCGCGTACTGGACGAAGTGAAGAACAAGTATCAATTTCCGGTGAAGCTCATCGGCGATGCCGAGGCGTTGTACTCCGATGCCCTTGGTGAAAAGGGCAGCCCCGGCGAGACGTACCCCGGCCTGATGCGGGCCAACATGTCGATCATCATCAAGGCGCTGGCCGGGAAGTGAGATTCAGCGAACGCTGTACTCAAGGCCCGTGGCCGGTACAGGGCTTGGCACCTACGGCCACGATCACACTTGGCCCGCCTTTTGTTTTGTACCCCGTCAGCAGTGGCAAGAACTTATCGCAGGCACACGTGTAGCTCACTTCGGAGCCATTTTTCGGTGTGATCGTCAGACCCACGCGACCGCCCTCGTCCTTGGGCTTGTCGATAGCGACCTTCAGCGTTTGTTCTTCCAACATCTCAAACGAATGCGACTTCCCGACAGCGATTGATTCCGTCAACACGGAGTGAATCTTGAAGCCGGTGAATTCGCTACCACGCTTCTCCATCTCTTTAGCCAAGTCGGCGAGTTTCTTGTCTACCACGTTGTTGTCTTTGGTTGCAAGGATCACCACCACCACCACGCGGATTGGGCCTTTGGTCTCCGTGGAGTCTTTCTTCTTCGGCTCCTCGGCGCGTAGCATCATCGGCACAACAGCAAAGGCCGCAGCGAGGAACAACCGGGCGAGTATCTTGCGCGTTCTCACTTGACCTCCGTGGTGTCGAGGAGCACCCGGTTCGGATCGCCGCCTAGGGTTTTCGTCAGGATGGTGTCGTTCGTGGTGGCGAGGCTCATCCGAGTCTTCAATGGATGTTCCACGGTCAGAAGCGTGTCGTCGTTCGGGCCGTTGAGCGTAGACACCATGTAGTGCGTACTTGTGGCGATCGGTAGCACATCATACTCAGCTAGCCAATCCACGGGACTGCTCTGCTGCTGCTGTGCCAGCGATGATTGTTGTGGCACTTTGTTGGGCCAGCACAACAACCCTATAACCACACACGCGGCCATGGCCCCACCCAATATCATCGCCCGGCCCAGCCATGAGCGGCGTGGCACCACGCGATCTCGCACGGCTTCACGCACACGCAGCCAGTCGGCAGGGCTGGGTATCGGCGGATCAGGAAATTTCGGAAGGTCGTCGGGCTGGGCGTTCATAGTTCCGTGTGCGGGGCTAGGAGTTCTTTCAATTTCTTTCGGGCGTAATACAGTCGGCTCATCACTGTGCCAATCGGCAGCGCTAAGGCATCAGCGATCTCTTGATAACTCATTTCGCCATCCAGATGCAGAACAAACGTCTGCCGTTGGGCATCGGGCATTTCCGCCAAGGCGAGATCCAGCATCCGGCGGAGTTCTTGCCCGTTCAATTCTTCGTGAAAAGCATCGACCTCACTCACATCATCCGGCAGTACAGGAGCGAAGCGCTTTTCGCGTCGTTGCCGGGCGCGGCCCAAGTCCAACGCGGCATGACTCACAATCCGCAACAACCAGGTGCGAAACGTGCTCTGTTCCCGGAACTGCTTGACGTGAGTCAAGGCGTTGATGAACCCGTCTTGCACCGCATCCAACGCATCGGCTTCGTGGCTTAACAGTCGGTACGCTACACGGTAGGCGGTGCTGTGATGACGATCGAACAACTCGTCGAAGGCGTAGTCCGACCCGTTGCGGATCATCCGCAACAGATCGGCATCGGGCAGTTCCGCCATTCCTGGCTGATCGGCTCGTCGCATCTCGGCAATCCCTGGCCATACAGACGAGCGCCAACGGCGCAGCATTCAAAGTGTACTCGTATTGGCTGCGTACCGTGCTCGGAATTTCAGTCAGTAGCAGCCCTGGATCGCACCCTGAACGGGCAATCGTGCCGCGCAGTCGTGCAGCACTTACGCGATTTATGAAAAGTACGTGTCTAGTGATCGGGCGCCTCGACTCGCTATAAACGCTGCAAATCATGGGGTTTCTGATCGATTAGCCCAACGTTCTCAGATTTTGGAATGTCTTTGGCACGTGTTGTGCTTTACTCAAATCGACGACACGCGACCTGCAATGATTCACAGGCTGTTGGGAGAGGCAGTCCTGGGAATCGCTTGGTGCAGCGATCGTCACGATCACCCGGAATGTGGAACGGAGGGGAGAGGCCGTTCCGCATTCCGGGTGATTCTATTTGCACACTTTGCCTGCCCACATTTCAGTTTGTATTACTCGTGTTAAAGCGATTCGCACGCACGTCAAAGACTTGATCAATCAAGACACGAAAAACGATGTCCGGGGCTGATGCACAAACTCCGCCGCAGGTCTACGCAGCGATAGCGAACCCGGAGCGCTTGGCTCGCTGGTGGACGCTGGGTGTTCACCATGCATGGGCCGAACGGTGCGAATGACTTGAACGAATGCGTGTTCACGGAGTTGGTGCCAAACGAACGGGTCGTCACTGAACACTTATCGGCACCCCACTTTACTCTCTCCATGACCCTGACTGCCGAAGGTGACAAGACACGCATCGAATGGGTACAGGAGTTTGATACCCCGGAGGTGCTTGCAGCCGTAATGCAGATCGTGGGGCCTGCCAACGAGCAGAACCTGAACCGGCTGGAAGCGGAGTTGGGTTGAGCGGCTCACCGGGAGGTTCGCCCTCCCAAAATCCGGTTTGCTGGGAGGGCGAACCTCCCGGTGAGCCGCATTACATCTTGCCACACGAACCTCCGCGTGATGAGATACTGGCATGACACCGCACCAACGCCATCTCCAAAACGTCACCCGTCGGCACTTCCTCGGGGCCGGTAGCCTCGGCCTGGGGGCACTCGCCATGAGCGGGTGGGACGCCAAAGCCGCTGACAATCCGTTGTCAGCGAAGAAGCCGCACTTTGCGGCCAAGGCCAAGCGGATCATCTATCTGCACATGAGCGGCAGTCCGCCGCATCTCGACATGTTCGACTACAAGCCGGAACTGGTGAAGCGCACCGGGCAGAATGTGCCAGAGAGCTTCTTGAAGGGTCGCCGTTTTGCGTTCACCTCGGGCGTGCCGAAGTTGTTGGGCACCCCACGGACCTTCAAGCAGCACGGTAAAGGTGGCATCTGGATGAGCGACGCCGTGCCCAACCTGCACGGGCTGGCCGACGACATGACCATGATCAAGTCGATCCATACCGAGGAGTTCAATCACGCCCCGGCGGAGCTTCTGCTGTTCACCGGCAACAACCGGCAGGGTCGGCCTGGCTTGGGTACGTGGGTGACGTACGGCCTAGGTTCAGAGAACGAAAACCTGCCGGGCTTCGTGGTATTGATCTCCAGTGGCGTGCAACCCAGCGGCGGGCAGAACTGTTGGGGCAGCGGCTTCTTGCCCAGCGTTTATCAAGGTGTGCAGTGCCGAAGTAAAGGCGACCCGGTGCTGTACGTCAGCGACCCCAAGGGGATGGATCGCGGCACCCGCCGGGCCACGTTGGATGCACTCAAAGACTTGAACGAGATCCAGGAGAAGGCCGAGGGGAACCCCGAGACCGCCACGCGGATTCAGCAGTATGAACTGGCCTACCGCATGCAGACCGCAGTGCCGGAGGTCATGGACATCTCCAAGGAAACCAAAGAGGTGCTGGACAGCTACGGGGCCAAGCCCGGCGAAGCGAGCTTCGCCAACAACTGCCTGCTGGCGCGACGACTGGCGGAGAAGGGCGTGCGCATCGTGCAGTTGTTCGACTGGGGCTGGGACTTCCACGGCACCAACAAGAACGAAGACATCCGCGACGGCCTCACCACCAAGTGCGCCACGATGGATAAGCCGATAGCGGCGCTCTTCAAAGATCTCAAACGGCTGGGCATGTTCGACGACACACTCATCGTGTGGACGGGTGAGTTCGGGCGAACACCGTTCCGCGAGGGTCGCACCGCAGGAGGTACCGTCCTCGGGCGAGATCACTACCCAGATGCCTTCAGTGTTTGGATGGCCGGGGCAGGCATCAAGCGTGGGTTCAGCTACGGCGAGACGGACGAACTCGGCTTCACCGTGGCCGAGAAGAAGTGCCACATCCATGACCTGCAAGCCACCATCTTGCAACAATTGGGGATGGATCACACCAAGCTGACATCACGCTTCCAGGGGCGCGACTACCGCCTGACCGACGTGCATGGCGAAGTGCTGAGCGATATCTTGGCGTGAGATGATTTCAACCGATGTCGGTATCATCAAGAATTCCGCGCACAAACCGGGTGAGCGAATCTGGTGTGTAAGGCTTCTGCAAATACGCCACATGGCGGTCTGGCACACCGTAGCGTTCCACGGTGTCCGTGTTGTAGCCCGACACGAACGCCATCTTCAAGTTGCTGTAGCGCTCGGAGAGCTGCATCACGAGTTCATGTCCGCTCATGCCCGGCATGACAACGTCAGTGATCACTAGATCTGGTGCAAGTAGCTGGCTATCACAAATGGCCAGTGCCTCCTCACCGCTGGACGCAACCAGAACGGTATACCTGGCGTTTTCCAGTAACTTTGCGGTGAGGCTCCGCACAGCATCGTCGTCTTCCACAACAAGGATCAATCCACCGATGCCGGGGTTGGTGGGTATTTTGACAGGCCGCACTTCATTGATGATGACTTCCGGGGGGAGGTGTTGTGGGAAATGAACGTGAAACGTAGTGCCATGCCCAAGGCTACTGTCGATTCGGATGAAGCCTTTAGCTTGTCGAACGATGCCATAAACCGTGGCAAGACCCAGACCGGTGCCCTTGCCCTGCGGCTTGGTGGTGAAGAATGGCTCAAACAAACGAGTCTGCACTTCCTGCGACATGCCGGTGCCAGTATCGGCCACACTCAACTGAACGAACTGGCCAGGCGAGCGTGACGGGTTTTGGATCGTATCCAGATCCGTGACGGTCACTTGCGACAAAGTCACTGTCAACTGCCCACCCGTGGGCATGGCATCTCGGGCGTTCACCACGAGGTTCACCAGCACTTGTTCGAACTGACCCATGTCGGTTCGGATGAAACCGATATTGCTGCCGTAGCGCGGTGTGATGTGAACATTTTCGTCGATCAAGCGATCCATCATGGAGAGCGTGCCACGAACGACGGGAACCGGATCAAAAACCTCGTGATGGATGAGTTGATGCCGACTGAACGTGAGGAGTTGCCGCGTGAGGCCGGCACCGCGTTCCCCAGCCCGCAAAATGTTGAGCAGCAGTGCTCGATTCGGATCATCTTCATGGAGCTTCTTGAACAGCAACTCACAGTTGCCATTCACAACCGTCAGTAGGTTGTTGAAGTCGTGGGCAATGCCCCCGGCGAGGAGGCCGATGGCTTCGAGTTTTTGTGTCTGGCGAACCTGCTGTTCCAGTTCTTTGCGCTGTTGGATGTCTCGTGTCGAGCAGATGATGAATTTGACGGTTCCATCCACATCAAACATCGGCTTCCTTGCCGTCTCCGCCCAGACATAGTGACCTTGTTTGTGCTGAAAGCGCCATTCGAGTGATACGAATTCCCCACGCAGATTCGCTGCGCGAGCTTCGAGAATACGTGGCAAATCCTCCGGGTGAACCACAAAATTCGGCGACTCTCTTTCCCGCTCTTCCGGTGTGTATCCCACCATGCGGGTCACGGACGGACTGTTGAACAACACATTTCCGTGTACGTCCAGTAGCGTGATGACATCCGTAATGTTGTCGGCCAGCAGTCGATAGCGGTCGTTCGCTTCGGCAATCTTCGCTTCGGCCAGTTTCTGGTCCGTAATTTCTTGAGAATAGCCCACCAAGCGTGGCGATTCGTGAGATCGGCACACCAATCGAACACGATCTCGAAGCCAGCGGATTTCGCCGTCGTTCGTCAGAGTGCGGAATTCAATGGTTCGAGGTGGATCGTACGGGGATACGCTTCGCAACTCGGAAAAAAGATGTTCACGATCCTCCGGGTGAACGTACTGCTGCCACATGGAAGGGTCAGCTAGCCAATCTTCCACCGTGTTGCCGTACATCGATTCAATCTGTCGGCTGACGAAAATAAAGTGCAAGTTGACGGGATCAAGTTCCCACAGGACCACGTCGAGTGAATCGACCAGAGCCGTGTACTTTTCCTCGCTCATGCGCTGGGCTTCTTGCGCCTGTCGACGTTCCGTGATGTTGCGCTGAACACTGATCCAGTGTGTAAACTTGCCTTTTTCATCGGACAGCGGGCTGATGTCCAATTCCACCCAGAAATCACTGCCATCTTTGCGGTAGTTCAGCACTTCTTCACGCACCGGCTTCCACTGGCGCAGATTTTCTCGAATGCGAGCAAGGATGGCTTGATCTGTCCCCGGGCCTTGAAAGATTTTTGGCGTCTTGCCGATCAACTCGTCCAGTGTGTAACCAGTATTTTCAAGGAGCGAAGGGTTCGCGTAGAGAATTCGATGCCCACCCAAATGAGCAGGCGTGGCGTCGGTCACGATGATGTTGTCGCGGGCATGACGAACAATGGCTTCTTGCAATCGAAGTAGATCTTCGTTGAGCTTCTCTGCTGTTACGTCACGAGATGCCCCCATGAGGCCGATGCTCTTGCCGTTTTCGTCGTGGATGCGGCACAGGCGGGTATCCAGCCAAACCGTCTCACCAGCCTTGGTCGTGTCGCGGTAGCGGCCAGAAAAAGCTACTCCAGTACGCACTTGGTTGAAGATCGATTCTGCCGTTGCACGATCCTGTTGAGCGTACCGGTACAAGATCGACTTGCCGAGCATTTCGGTCGAGGTCCAACCTAGAATTCGGGTCGCACCTTCGTTCCAGAACGTGATTCGGTCCTCCAGATCGGTCACGATCACTGCATAGTGAACTTGTTCAAAGAGAATCGACTGATATCGTCGCAACACCTCGGCGTGTTTCTGCAGTGCTCCGGCAACCACTTCCAACAGGTTCGGGCGAATCACTTCCATCGCTGTGGAGAGTTGTGCCAGGGTCCACGGCTTGGATCGACCCTTCACTTCCGTCACCCAGGCGCTGAAGGACTTCCTCGGCGAAAGACGTGCGCTACCATCTTCGGCCGGTAGCACCGCTTTGCGTGGATCACCAGCCCAGCGGACGCTCTGACTCTGTTCCTGCCGGAACCAGAAAATCCAACCTTGCAAACTGTTGGGGATGTTTAAGGCAAGCAACCCCGCGGCTTCACTGTGATGGAGCGCTGCCGGAAAGACTTCCCCCAAACGATCCGAAGAAAAGTGCGACAACGACTGTTGATCGAGCCAATGCACCAACTCATGCACAAAATCCGCTGGAGGCACTGTACCGCGTGTGAACTGCTCCGAGCCGTGGCGAACGATGAGCCCGTCGGCTTTCATCATTTCCAGGAGTCCAACTTGATCGGATACCAATCCCTCGCCCAACCGTGTGTTCTCGGCCAACAGTATCGGTAGCGAACGCAACACGGACTGGGCAAACATCTCCCCCTGGGCTCTTTCCCGGTTCTCGCAAATCGAGATGGCCGTTTCC
>JBBRME010000104.1:0-14982 GCA_038230995.1 Gemmatales bacterium | reverse complement strand
CGGCAACAGTACGGCGACCAGCCCGAATAACGACGTGGTGTCGAATAACGCCTTTAGCTCCACCAACACCTCGGGCACCATGCTTTATGTTGTGAACGTGAACGGTGCAACCGTAGCGAACAACACGTTCGACGGGAGCGCCTTATATGGCATTCGCGTCGGAGGTGGAGCGAGCACGACGATCCGCAACAACACGATCCATCTCCGTTCGGCTGGTACACCGCAGTTGAGCTATGGTATTTTGATCGGTCAGCAGTCAGCAACTACGACCACAGCAGGTACAGTCGCCGACAACATCGTCGATGCGGGCACGGCTGGAACTGGAATCTACCTCTACCCTACTGGCGATAGTCTCTTCCGCTTCGCCATCGAAGGGAATGATCTCCACAACAATGCCATCGGCATCGAATACTTCGGCGCCAGCGTCTTCTTCTTGACGGCTCTTGGCACAACCTTGGGTGGCACGGCCCAAACCGGTGGGGCCGTGAGTAAAGGCGGCAACAACTTCCGCGGCTTCACAGCCGCCGGTACTGCAACTGCCGCCTCTATCTACTTGCATAATGTGGGCGGCGGGTCAAGTCTATCGTCCACCGGCAACGTTGAATCTTCCACCGTCAACACGAGCTACGCAGATTCTGGCTCCATCGCCCGTACCCCGCTGTCGGCTGTGAATTCGCTGACGGCCAACCTGTTCAACTTCACCCTCGGCCGCATGGCGACTTCCGCTGACCTCACCGCCTTCGCACCGTACACCCAAGCCCAGCAAGCGCAAATCATTGGCACCTCCGCCGAAGCCTACGGCATCGTCGTCGATGGGCTCTACACCAAGTACCTGAAGCGGGCCGCCGACGCGGGCAGCCGCTCGGCGTTCGTGACGGGACTTGGCAACGGCACCTACACGCTGGACAGCATCACCACACTGTTCACGTCGTCCGCCGAGTACATCGGCTTGAATGGCTACGACTTTGTGCAGAGCTTGTACGTCAACATGCTCGGCCGAACCGGCAACGCCAACGAGCTTGCCGCGTGGTACACCTTGCTGCCTTCGCTGGGTTTGAACGGCGTGGCGGATCGCTTCGTCCGCTCCGCCGAGAACCGCAACCGAGTGGTACAAGGATACTTCGGCGCGTATCTGCACCGCACAGCCTCAGCAGCCGATCTCAACGGCTTCGTCAGCACCACCATGGACTTCCTCGCCATCCGACAGGCGATCTTCAGCTCCGCTGAGTTCTTCGTGAATGGGTAGGCTCACTCCACCACCAGCAGCACGCCGTCGGAGTCCAGCCACCACTCGGCGTCGGTGGGTTCGCGTAGGGTGAGTTTACGGTCGCCGAGGTCGAGGGTATCACATGCGGTAAAGGTCTCGTTCATCTTCCGCAGGTAGCCCAGCAACCCGGCGAAAAGTTCAGAGGTGCTACCGGTTTCCTCGTGGCTGCTCAACTGTGTCGCCAGGTTCGGCAGGTTCAACCTTTGATTTGCAAAGGTACGCACCCACGGCTTGGGATCATCGCCGACGTTCATTTTCACAAAGCCACCCAGCAGGTATGGGATCGGCAGGTTGCGATAGGTAGCCAGTACGTCTTCGCCCTCGTCAGGGATCAAGTCCAAAGCCGGGCAGGCGGTGCGGGCTTCTTCGTTCAGCACCACGATGGCATCGAAGCGGGCCAGTGCCCCGGCCACCGCACAGAGGGCCACGAACTTTTCCATCGCATCCGGTTCATCGCCACTGTGGTAGAGCAGCGTGTGACTTTTGTGCTGCTTGGCGTCCACTTTCATGGGCGGGGGGATGAGCGCCGGGCCTACGCAGGTTTCCACCGGGCCATAGGGCATGGCTTCCAAACTGTGCAGCATCTTGATGATGTGCGAACCGAAACGAACTTCCCCAGCTTGGATAAACGCAGGGCCGTCGCTATCGGCTGCGGGGGCTGGGCCGAATTCGACGATTGCCCCGGCCCACGCGGCTGGAAGAAATGCGCGCAAGGCCTCGGCATGGAGGGGTTCTGTCTCAAAGTAGAGAACTTGTAACGAAGGCGGGTCATCCATGCGAGTCAACTCTTGCGATGCGCGGGCCACGTGAGGTATACTATTCCTGTGCCACACATTGAACGACTTCTGGATGCACCACCGGCCCCGCGTTCGCGGGTGTTGGTGTTTGGGCAGATACCTTCCCAAGCCGATACGTTGGCCGGGTACGACACTGTCCGTTTGAGCGACCCGGAAGCCGTAGCCAATGCCTTGCACGACGGTGGCTTCGCGGCAGTTCTCGCCGATGCAACTCAACTGACCGATTTGCTCGACAACGCGCAACGCAACGCCCTGTTAGTATCGTATACCGACCGCGGCTTTGCCTTTACCGATACCACCGGCCTTGTGCTCTGGCGAAACCAGAAACTTGCGGACTGGTGCGACAGCGACCCGATCGGCCAGAAACTTTTTGCAGCACTCAAACAGAGCGCGATTGCCACGACAGAAGCCGATCCGCTCAAAACAGCTCTCGCTGGTCAGTCCATTGCCCTTCGCGTTCACCGGCCGAATCAGACCCCTGAGTACCTCGACGTCCGCGTGCACCCCGTTTGCGGCCCCGATGGCTCGGTTCAACAGTTGGTCTGCTTGTGTCGAGATGTGACAGCAGAAGTCGAACAGCAACTCAAATTCGATGCCCTTCATCAAGCTGGCCGACAACTCGTAGAACTCGATGCCGACACCATCTCCGAAGTCAGTATCCCCGAACGGATCGAATCGCTTAAAGACAATCTCCGCCGACTGATCCATGACCTGCTGCACTACGACATCATCGAACTCCGCATCTTCGACCGCAAAACCAACGAACTGAAACCACTGCTCGAAGAGGGGATGACTCCCGAAGCGGCGGCACGCAAGCTTGAGGCGCTGCCCAAACACAACGGCGTCACCGGTTGGGTGGCCTACCATCGCAAGAGTTACCTGTGCAACGATGCCAGCACCGATCCGCTTTATCTCCAAGGGGCCACCGGTGCCCGCAGCAGCCTCACCGTGCCGGTGATTGACGGTCTGGATCTCGTGGGTACGTTCAACGTCGAAAGCCCTCGCCTGAATGGCTTCACCGAAGACGACCTGCAGTTCACCGAACTGTTCAGCAAAGAGATTGCCACCGCACTGCACACGCTCGATCTCCTTAACGCCCAACAGACTTGCGCTGCAACGCAGTCCGTGGAGATGGTGAGCAAAGAGATCGCGCTGCCTACGGATGAAATCTTGGCCAGTGCGGCGCTACTTTTGAAGAAACTTGGCGACCGCGACGACAGCATTACAGATCACCTCCGCCGCATCGTGACCAAAGCCCGCGACGTGAAGGACTGCGTGCGCCGGGTGGGGGAGCAAGCTGATCGATCCAGCGGGCCGAAGCCACTGCACGACAAGAAGATTCTGGTGATCGAGCAAGACCCGCGTTTCCGCCGCGAAGCTCATTTAATCCTCGAACGCATGGGGGCCACCGCAGAGACCGTGGGCACCTCCGCCGAGGGGTTGGCCCTGATTGCCAGCGTGGAGTACGATGTGGTGCTGATGGAAGTCAGTCCGGCCGACATGAGCGGCTATGACACGTACAAGTCAATCCTGCAAACGCGGCCCAGCCTGCGCGTGGCGATGTTTAACGGCTTCGGGTACAACAAGGATCACTCGATTGTGCGTGCCCGTGCCGAGGGATTGAAGCACGTCATCTACCGGCCCTTCAAGCCGGATCAACTCGTGAAAGCCATCCTGGATTAACGTTGTTCGGTTATTGAGGCGTGTGCTACAGCCGGTAGTACTTCACGGCGTTGTCGTGCAGTATGGCTTTCTGCTCCGCTTCCGGTCGGTTGGAGATGATCTGCCGGAACGTCGTCAGCCACTCGGCATACGTTGCGGCCTTGGTACACACCGGCCAGTCGCCACCGTACACGCAGCGCTTCACGCCGAAGGCATCGATGGTGGTGTTGATGGCCGGGGCCAGGTCGTCGGCCTTCCATTTGCCTTGCTCGTAGCCGTTGGCCACGATGCCGGAGAGCTTCACCATGATGTTCTTGCGCTCGGCCAGTTTGCCGATGCCAGTCTTCCACGCGGCGAATTCATCCTTCGTGAACTTGGCGTTCGGGTTGCCGCAGTGATCCAGAATGAAGCGGGTGTCCGGGCACTTGTCCACCAGCTTAGCCGCATCGCCGAGGTCCGTCGGGCGGATGCAGAGGTCGTAGCTCAGTCCAAGATCACCCAGCAGTTGGACGCCCTTGACGAACTCGTCTTTCAGCAACAACCCGTTGTTGGCATCGGTTTGCAGGACCTGCCGCACACCTTTTAAACCTTTGGCATCCTTGAACGCAGCGACGTACGCTGCGAACTGCTCGGACGCCGGTCTTCCACCAATGACGGCACCCACCATCGTTGTCTTACCTTCTTCGATGATGCCTAGCACGTACTCTGCTTCTTTCTTCAACTGATCCTCATCGACGTCCACTTCCATGTACACGCTCTTGGTCACGTTCAGGCCATCGATGGCCTTGGCGTACTCGACTGGCGTGAACGGCTTATCGAAGTCCGAACCGGGCTTCACCCAACTGATTTTGAGCTTCTTCAAGTCCCACAGGTGCTGGTGCGTATCCACAACGGGGAGGAGCATCTTGGAGTCCTTGGGTTGGTTGGCCAACAGTGGCGTTGCTACGAGCGCTACACCGGTACTGAGGAAGAGTCGGCGGTTCATGGTTGGCCTCGGAATAAAAAAACCGGGAGTGAAACACTCCCGGTTGCTCTGATCGAGTTGTTCTTAAACCTTGGGCGGCAGGTTGCTGGCCGGTGCGTCATCGAACTTGGGTGCATTGCCCGATGGTGTCACGCGCTGTGGCGGCTTCACGGGTTCAGGATCAGCCACGGCTCGATTGTTGTTCGAGACTTCTTCTTCAAGACCGCCAATGCCCTTCTTGAACTCCGTCACTGTTTTGCCAAGGCTGCGACCGATGTCAGGCAACTTGCGGCCGAAGAGCAAAACGCCCAGCAGCAAGAGCACGATCAGTTCTGGTACGCCGATACCGGGGAGAAACGCAAACATGACCACCCTCCGTTAAAACACGGACACATCTTCGGGAGGAGGTGGAAGGTCACCCGCCGGATTGTCGGCCTATCCCTTCATTTACTCTATCGCGCGGATTCTACCCGAGACAAGGGCGCAACGGGGAAATTGTGGGGGTTCTTGTAGCAGCGATGTGATGTGACACACGCAAAGACCGATCTCTCTCGCTGACGCTTCGTTCGCAGCTCGTAAGACAAAACCGGCAAACTCGCATTGTGACGCATACCAAATCGAATCTAAGCCATGTAGATTGCAGATGGTGAATCTTGGCCAAGGAGAATGCCATCTTGTAGGGCGGTACGAGGCTTTGCAAGTGCCGCCGAGGTCCATCCATTCTCTAGCGAGTTCGCCAACGTGCAAACAATCTCGTATTCCTCGGTTGGACAATCGTAGTCACTTCGGGAATTGTAATTCGAGCAGCTTCCAACTCGGTGGCTACGACCGGTGTCTCCGATTTTACTTGAGGCTCAGTTACAGTGACGACACGGACGTCATCCAAAGCCGGGCCAGCGTAGCCAGATTCGTCATCCAGAGTGTGAATTTCAAGCGTCGTCTCTTCTGAGAACGCTACGAATTCCCATGACCTCTTCGCCCAACCCATTTCTTTGCCAGTCTTCCCCTCATTGTCGAATGAAAAGACTTCCTTTTTTGCTGCCGCGCGAACACAAAGAGTGTTGGTGGTTTGACCTGATCCGGGGCTACCCGCCATTAAGAATGTTAGACGGTAACGTTGACCCGATACGGTCTTGAAAGACTGCTTTACGCCGCCAAAGCCTGGGGACCCGTTGAGATCGAGGCTCCTGCCGCCTTCTCCTGCGATCCAGTGGGTGCCGATGAGGTCGATCTGCCCTCGGGTAACAGTCCAGCCAGTCATGACTTGTGAGCCCGGATCCAGTGCCATGAATCCATCGATAAACGCCGGACCTTCTTCGAAACCTCCATTGATGAGGAGATTGGCTTCCTTCTGGGGTTCTATTTTTTTATCTTCGCCATTTACCGAGCTTGTCGCTCCAACAACTAGCATCGCCATCATGAAAGAGCTGCGCATCGTAAGCCCTCTGTGCAAGAAACTGTTTGTAGAACTCGCCACAACAGTAAATCGCATTACAGATCAATGGGCCATCATATTTTTATCACGTTGGTCGATCTTCACAGATCAGCTCTTTCGCGAAACAATCTACCGTCAGAGAGCATGGGGTCAACTTACAGCGAAAAATGAGTGCAAATACCTTTCGGTCGAGGATACAAAGTGGGATGGTAAAGGTTGATATTCGGCCTACGCCTTCACGAACTTGCCCACGGTGTTAAGGAACGCCTCGTTGCTCTCGGCCTTCTTCAATTGCTTGATCAGCGATTCCATGATCTCGTCGGATCGTTTCACGTTCAGCAGGCTACGACGCAGCAGGTTGATCCGCTCTAGCATTTCCGGTGGCAGTAGGCGTTCTTCCTTGCGTGTGCCGGATTGCAACAGGTCGATGGCGGGGTAGATGCGTTTGTCGGCCAGCTTGCGGTCCAGCACCAGTTCCATGTTGCCGGTGCCTTTGAACTCCTGGAAGATCAGGTCGTCCATGCGGCTGCTGGTCTCCACGAGGCAGGTGCCTAGGATGGTGAGGCTACCACCTTCATCAAAGGCGCGGGCCTGACCGAACAACCGCTTGGGGATGTCGAGGGCCTTGCTGCCCACGCCCCCGCTCATGGTGCTGCCACCGCTGGTGTGCTTGTTGTAAGCACGGGCCAGGCGGGTCAGGCTGTCGAGCAGAACTACCACATCGCGGCCTTGCTCGACGAGTCGTTTGGCCCGGTCGATCACCAACTCCGCAATGCGGATGTGGGCGATCGTGTCCATGTCGTTACTGCTGGCGATCACTTCGCCCTTCACCGTCCGGCGCATTTCCGTCACTTCTTCGGGTCGTTCATCAACCAGAAGCATCATCAGGTGGACATCGGGGTGGTTCGTGCTGATCGCATCGGAGATGTGCGAGAGCAGCACCGTTTTTCCGGAACGCGGCGGGGCCACGATCAAGCCGCGGGTGCCTCGGCCCACGGGGCAGAACATGTCCATCACGCGGGTGGTCATCGGCTCGGTGCCGGTTTCCAAGTTCAACCACTTGGTTGGATCAACGGCGGTCAGTTCTTCCCAGTTGCGGTTGCGGTACTCCGCTGCGGGCACACCTTCGATGGATTCGATCGTGCCCAGGCGTGGGCCGGGATTACCGCGGGCAGGAGGAAGCAGGTTGCCAGAAACCAGCGAACCGGCTTTCAGCTTGTACTGACGGATTTGCTCATGCGAGACGTACGGGTCGGCCTGTTTGGGCACGTACCGCTTGGCGGCCTCGCGTAGAAAGCCGTAACCCTTTGGGTGAAGTTCGAGAATACCGACGAAGGCGGAAAGTGTGGCAGACATAGGCTCGAATCAGAAAAGGAGATGCGAAGCGCGGAACCGCAACAGTGCGACACCACCAGAACAACTGGGACAACGGAATCGGAATACCGAACTCATCAAGGGAAACCGACGTTAAAAGAAAGCTGGGAAAGCAGATTCGGGCGAGTGCAGCCCGTGTGTCATCCAATCGCCACGCACACTCTATCAGAACGTAGACCGGTTGTTCAACGGTTCCGGCAAAATTTTCGTCAAGTTTCTTGAATTGGGAGGCGTCTGTCGTCGGCTGAAGCTTGAGAACAGGCTGGCTTGCGACTCATTAAAACCTACGCCGCTTCGGTCAGCGGGTCATAGAGCCGGGTGAAGCCACGTTGATCTTCACGCTCTACGAGCTCCAAGTAAGCGCTTTCCGTTTGCATCCCGAGGGTACGCATCCCCAGCATGGTGATTTTGTTGTCGTAGAGCGTTTGCAGGATCATCGCCAGCACGCCGGTGTTGGCCACATCATCAGTGAGCTTGAGATCCAACCGTCGATGCCGGAGCGACACACTCAGCACTTCTTTCAATGTCTTAATCTGCTGCAAGGTTTTGGTGATCGACTTTTGATCGCCTTCGAGGTCGATCTCGTAGTGGTTTTTGCGAATGCGGCCTTTCAGGTCTTGCAGGCTACCGCTGAAGATCAGATGGCCTTTGTTCAGCACGGCGGCGTGGTTGCACACCTCATCGATATCGCTGAGATTGTGGCTGCTAAGAATCATCGATTTTTCAGCAGCCAACGTCTTAATGAGTTCCAACATGCTGCGGCGAGCTTCGATGTCGAGGCCGTGCGTGGGTTCATCCCAGATCAGCAGTTCCGGGTCGTTGATCAGGCTGGCGGCCACGGCCAGGCGGGCGGTCATCCCCGGTGTGAAGTTGGCAATCGGTTGGCCGCTTTGCGGCAGCAGGTTCACCGCACGGATAAGCTTGGCGAGCTTCGGTTTACGTGTTTCGCGGGTGATGCCGAAGAGCCGACCGATGTAGTCGAGATACTCGATGGGCGTCATGCCTTTAGGGAACTGCGGGTTCGTGGGGATGAAGCCGATGCGTCGACGGAGATCGGCGGCATTTGGGTGCATCAACTGGCCGAACACGCGGCAGTAGCCAGCGGTGGGCGAATGCAGCCCCAGCACGAGACGGAGGAACGTGGTCTTCCCGGCACCGTTGGGGCCTAGCAAACCGAGTACGGTTCCGGGTTCTACACCCAGAGTCATGTCGTTCAGTGCAATTTGCCGGTCCTGGTAGATCTTCGTCAGGTGTGACGTTTCCACTACCAATCCCGAGGCCTCAACAGACACAGGCAACGCTCCGGCTTCCGTTCCGGTTCGACGAATGGACTCACCGCCAGCGCGGGGAGAAACAAACGTCTCCTTCTCTTATCGAACGCGGCAGGCCACACACTTCTGCGAAAATGCGAGAGAAAACGTGGCGGTGGCAAATGGCGTAATTCAGACAGAGTTTAACTACAGTTCACAATCGACATAGTCGATGAGTCCGACACAGTCGGAGCATTCGCTTCGGTGTGCTCTCATAGCCAACCAAGCAGCAGGCTACCGTCATGCCCCTGAATTCCAATCGCTACTGTGTGGCCTTCGTGCTGGGACTCCTGCTCGTGTCGGTGGGGTGTTCGAATCCATTCAAAGAAAAACGCCCCACGCCGTTGCCGAACGAAGTCGAGCCATTTGACGTCAGAAACGCGAATCTGGAACCACTACCCCCGTTGACACCGGAAGCCAAAGCGTATCTCAGCCGTTTCCCACAAGACGAATCCGCGACGGCAAAAGGATTGATCGCGTCTGGAGCCACCCCACAGCAGACCAAGTCGCTTGCTTCCAAGGGCGGACTTCCTCCAAACAAATACGCTCAGAACACTCCTAAAACTCAGACCCAGTTGAAGATACAGTCCGATGCTAAATCTGCCTCCAACGTGCCAGCAGCGGCTAGGGAACTATCCAAGTTGCTACTGGATTTAAAACAGTTTCCTCTGTTGGATTCTTCCCTTCAGGATGCAGTGTCTATCACGAAGTACACTTATGTATTTGAAGCCATTGCTAAGAAGGCGGTAGCGGATAAACAGCAGGAAGAAGATGCTAAAGACAAAGCCGAGCGGCCCGGCAACCGTTATAACACCTTGGTTTTGTCTGGTGGCGTCGCTCACGGTGCTTACCAAGTCGGTATTATGAGTGCTTGGAAAGATCGCGGCGATTTGCCGGTCTTCGATGTTGTCACGGGTGTGAGTACCGGAGCACTGATCGGTGCAGCTGTGTTTCCTGGAACGCAATATTACGACGATCTTAAACGCCTATACACCACGACGACACGACGCGATGTCTATCACTTTAAATACTGGCCACCTTTGGGCCTTGGAAGCGATTCATTGGCCACGAACGAACCATTGCGCAAGCTCTTACATCAAATCCTGCAGCAGCCATGCTACTTCGAGCAGGTGGCCGCTGAACATGCTAAGGGTCGGCGGTTTTATGTTGGCACCACGAACATCGATACCATGCGATTCGTGACATGGGACATGGGGGCGATTGCCTCGATGGGTACTCCTGAATCACGCAAGCTCTATGAAGAAATCGTTTTGGGGGCCTCCGCATTACCCGTGCTGTTCCCGCCTTCCAAAATCGGCATCAACATTGATGGTCAGCAGTTCACCGAATTCCACTCGGATGGCGGCACGACACGGAACCTGTTTATTTACCCACCAGCGGATTGGCCTGGTAGCACGCAAGATCCATACGGCCGACTTCTCGCCGGGGCAAAGGTGTTTGTACTCTTCGGTGGTAAAGTGTACGGCGATCCAGATGGTACAGATCCAAAACTCTTGTCAATTGGAATTCGCTCCTTAGCTACGCTGCTTGCTTCGTGTCAGCGAGCTGAAATGTTCCGCATCTTCGCACACTGCCATACTCGTGACATGGAGTTCAAGCTCGCTGCGATTCCTGAAGATCTTCGACCTTTGTTCCCAAGTGCTGAGTTCGACCCAGTCAAAATGACAAAGCTCTACTGCTTGGCTTACACCCGAATGATGAACAACGAAGCATGGAATGAAGAAGAATTACTCGACGGCATCACGGAAGTGATTCCACGCCGAAGTGCTTGCCTATCGTCGCAACAACCAGAGTTCGCAGAACGCGGCGGATTCAGTCTGCCACCTCCACATGGACTCCGACCTCCCACACGGCAAATCACTCCGAGCGTGACGAAAAGTCGCTCCGGTTCCTTTCTTAACCGGTGAACCCGCCTTGTCCTGCAGGTGTCCCTGTCAAAAAGCAGGGCACGGTGTATCATTTCATCCTTGCGAGGGTGGCGGAACTGGCAGACGCACAAGATTTAGGTTCTTGCGCCCGAAAGGGTGTGCGGGTTCAAGTCCCGCCCTTCGCACTGTGAAAACAAACAACACCCTGTGGTGCATCCCGAATCTGCTTTCGCTCAGCCGCGTGCCATTGGCTGCGTTGCTGTGCGTTTGCCTGCACTACTCCTGGCCCGCGGTCGGGCTGGTGGTGTTCATCGTGGCCGCGCTCACCGATTGGGCCGATGGCTGGTGGGCACGCAAGTACGGCCCACTCACACCGGTTGGCCGATCGCTTGATCCGCTCACCGATAAAGTGCTCATCGCCTCGGCGTTTGTTTTCCTGATTCGTGTGCCCAATGCTGGTATCGAACCGTGGATGGCCACGATTGTGGTCATCCGCGAGATCCTCATCACGGGTCTGCGTGGCATGGTCGAGGCCACGGGGGCCAACTTCTCAGCAGACTGGTTCGGCAAGCTGAAGATGGTGCTGCAATGTGCCGTCATCGTCGGTGTGTTGGCGAAATTGACGATGCTGGCGAACGCCATGAGCGGGGTCGATGTCATCGACATCACGACAACAGTGCTGCTCTATTTCATGTTGATCGCCACGGTCGGTAGCGCGGTGCAGTACCTCAATAAAGCGATGCGTATTTTGGGTAAAGTCGAATCGAATCTACCAAATCATTGAAAGTGGTTCACAGCTTCACCGAACCTCTTTTCACCAATCTGCTACCATAATGCCATGAAGACTCACCGACTGGCCCGTGTGGCCGAAGTTGTCCGCGAGGTCGCGGCCAGCACGATCTTGTTTAATCTCAGAGACCCGCGCGTCAAGAACGTGACCGTAACACGTTGCGAAGTGTCGGCCGACTTGCAACACGCCAAGGTGTATGTGTCGGTCATGGGTAGCGAAAAGCATCAGCGCGATGCCTTGTTCGGCTTGAACAACGCTGCGGGATTCGTGCAATCCAAACTGGCGGATCGACTGGCAACGCGGTTCCTTCCGGTCATCACGTTCGTCGAGGATATCGGCGTCAAGAAGAGCATTGAGGTGATGAAAATTCTGGCCGAAGAGCGAAAACTCCGTGGAGAAGTCGAGCCAGAATCGCCCGCGCTGGTTGACGAGAACGACTCCGATGCTGAAACTAACGAAACGAACGACGACGACTCTGAACAAAAGCCTGAGTAATCAGCACGACCGAACCACGCGAAATCGTTCGTCATCACGAGCACCCTCATGGCGGCAGCCCTGAACAAGCAACAACAACTGGCCCACCTGCAAACGGTGTTGAAGAAGAAGACACCCGCGCCACCGGCACCCGTCAACGACCGTGCCGTTCTGGAAGAAGTGCTGTACGCGATCCTGCGGGAAGGCAGTACGTCTGAACAGGCCGATGCTGCGTATGCCAAACTGAAGGAAGCCTTCTTCGATTGGAACGAAGTTCGCGTCAGCAGCATTGCGGAAGTCGCCGATGCCATCCATGGTCTCAAGGATGCCGGGGCCAAAGGCCAACGCATCGTCGAGTTGTTGCAGGAAATCTTTGAAGACACTTACTCCTTCGATCTCGGCGACATCGCCAAGAAGGGGATCAAGCAAGCAGCCAAACAACTCGGGCGCTACAAGAGTGGCGTTTCGGACTTCACCGTGGCTTGGGTGATGCAGCGGAACCTTGGCGGTCATGCCATCCCGGTCGATGCCCCAACACTGCGGGTGCTGCAACGCCTCGGGATCGTCGATGCCGACGCGGACGAGTTGGAAACGATTCGCGGTACACTCGAACACTACGTGCCCAAGGCGAACGGCCCCGAGTTTACGGATCGACTCATTCACCTTGCACTGTCGATTTGTACCGAAGATCAACCGGCCTGTGAGACCTGCCCTCTGAGACCCGATTGCCCAACGGGTCAGGCGAACACCGCCAAACCCAAGGCCAAAGAAAAAGACGCAAAAGGCCCGAAGAAGAAGTAGGCCCACCCATCATGCGATTGCAGAACCTTCGGCTCATCACGTGGAAAGAAACTCGGGATTTGCTGCGTGATCGCCGCACGATCGTGCTGCTTTTCATCGCGCCCATGATGCTCTATCCGCTCTTCGGCCTCACCGGTTGGCTCTTCGCCACGGAACTCATTGGCAAGGCACCCAAGGTCGGCGTGGTGAACCTGAAGGATGGTTCCGCAAGCGACACACCGTTCCCGCCAATGTTTATTGACGGTGCCTTTGCCGAGTCGCCAGCCCCGAAATCCGAATCCTTACGAACCGACACACAACCGGTCGTCATCTCCATCGACGATGATCCCGAAGAGGCGCTGAGAACCAAGCAAGCACAGGTGATCGTCATGATTCCACCTGGCTTCCTCAAAGATCTCGCAGATGGCAAAACACCAACGGTGAAGTTGCTGTACCGCGAAGGAGACGACAAGGCCAAGGTGGCCCTGACCCGCGTGAACGAACTCCTGCGCACTTGGGAAGCCAAAGCCCGCGCGGTAAAATTCCAGCGAGATGGTAAGCCACCGAATTACGACAAAGTGCTGGTGATCGACGATCCGCGTGCCGCCAAACCCGCTGAGAAGAAGGCCGCGGATGAACTGCGTGATTCCTTTGCGCGCTCGTTCCCGTTGATCCTCGTGATGTGGCTTGTTGCCGGGGCGATTCAACCCGCCGTGGACTTGACCGCTGGTGAGAAAGAACGTGGCACGATGGAGACGCTGCTGATCTCCCCCGCACATCGCAGCGAGATTGTGTTGGGCAAGTTTTTTGCGGTCACGAGCTTCGGCTTTGCCAGTGTTCTTTGGAACGTGGTCTGCCTGACAGTGGCGGCGTCGGTGGCACAGTCGTTGTTGAAGTACCCGATCATCAACCTGCCCGGCATGGCCGGATGCGTACTGTTCAGCCTGCCGATTGCGATGTTGTTCAGTGCCGTGAGTATTGCCTTGGGAGTGTTTGCACGCAGCACCAAGGAAGGCCAGTACTACCTCGTACCGCTGATGCTGCTGGTGATGCCGTTGGCCTTCTGGAGCTTGATTCCGAGCACGGAACTCACACCGGTGACGGCATTGATTCCTGTCGTCGGTGGTATGTTGTTTCAGCAGAAGTTGCTGGCCGTGACGGGTGATCCGATCCCGTGGGGCTATGCGGTGCCCGTGCTCGGTGCGCAACTGGTGTATGTTGCGTTGGCGCTCACCGCTGCGTGGTGGCAGTTCACCCGCGAGGGTGTGTTGTTCCGTGAAGTGGGCAAACGGTAGAGACCTAAATCGCTTCCGGGCCGCGTTCGCCGGTGCGGATGCGGACGACGTCTTCGAGGGGCAGGATGAAAATCTTGCCATCTCCCACGCGGCCCTCAACACCACTGCGGGCGGCTTCCACGATGGCATTCACCGTGGGTTCCACGAAGTCTTCGTTCACGGCAATCTGTAGCTGCACCTTCCGCAACATGTTCACCGTGAGTTCGTGGCCACGGTACATTTCGCTTTGGCCCTTCTGTCTGCCGAAGCCCTGCACATCGACCACCGTGAGGCGGAAGACTTCCACTTTGTTCAGGGCCTCTTTCACCGCGTCGAGCTTGCTCGGTTGAATCATCGCCAGGATCAATTTCACGGCTGGGCCTCCGGTGGCGTGGTCACGCCGATCATGCGTGGGCGCGGAATCTTGATGCCATAGATGCCACCCGACTTCGACCAGAGTTGATCGAACGTGAGGTGCAAAAACGCGAACTGACTGGGATCGGGGTGCTTCGCTAGATAGTCACGCACAAGCTTGCTCATCTCGGCATCGTACCCTTTTTGGCTGTGCGTGTGGTACTTGTATCGGCCATCATGCCGGCGCAAGTCGCCATCGAACTTCGGGCCGATGTGGTACAGCTCGTGGAAGATGGTGATCCATTTCTCTTCAAAGGATTGATCGAGGAACCGCGGCAGGCAACAGGTGAACACGTAAAGCAGTTCTTGCTGATCGACAAAGAATCGCTCGGCTTGGTACAGCTTCCCACGGACTTGCTTGTAAACCCGGCCACCCTGAAATCGCATGGGCGTGATGCGGGCTAGCAGGCCATACTTGCTGCGGGTGCGGCTCCAGGTGAACGTGTACAGAATCGACGCCGGGTTGATGTGGGCGAACAGCGACACACGGGCCACGACATCGGTCACCAGCTTGCGTAGTTCGACGGAGAAATTCAGAGGTTTGACATCGGG
>JBBRME010000103.1:0-15084 GCA_038230995.1 Gemmatales bacterium | reverse complement strand
TGGTCCTCACGCCGGTGTTCGACTCCGAGAGTCACGGGCTGACCGACAAACTACGCGGGAGAGAGCAGATCACCCTCGGCTCGGCGGGAGCCTCGCCCTCCCAAGAAACAACATCCGCTGGAAGAGCGAACCACCCTGTGAGCCAGGAAACCGAAACAGCAGAAGTCGCTGCCAACCAAACGACGCCAGCCGACGAAACGCCGATCCTACTCACGCCCGGTACAGCTTCCGTTCACTGATAGCCTTTTAAATACCATTTTGTGTATTCGACTTCGATTGTATAGCATTTCCTGGGATGTATCCATTAGCAACTGACAAGATATTGAGCAAAGCAGGGATTGCATTTTTCAGCATATCTCTTAGTTTGCTTGCGTCAGCACCGCAGCATGCTTTATCAATTGCAAAAGCAAGCGATGAGACATCATCAATAGTAAGCATCAAGGTATAGTCGTGTGTGGTGACTCGATCATCGTGGGGAACACAATTTATCACAATCGAAAACTGATTTAGAATACTATCCCAAGTTATGCTAGATCTTCTAGGCAGTTTACTATCGAACACGATAGGCCTACTAGGAATGATGGTTGTGCGACCTCGATATCGCTGTGCTGCCGACCGATAAATATTCATGAATACTCTCCGAGTTTGAGTGTGTATGGTAGATGACAAACAGTAACTACGATTAAGAACGACAAGTTTTGCATGGCTTGTATCCAGCCATTTCAGCCTCGGCGTGGGTACCGAAGATCCTTGTTGTGCTTGGATTACGCAGATAGGAAGCCCAGTGACAATCTTGTCGATGAAAGTGCTTCTTTTTGACCGAACCGATAAAAGGCCCAGGTGAACCTTGAGCTAAAGCATCGCATGCACTCGATTTAGCAGATTTACTATTCTTAAGCTCAGTCTCAAGCTGGTATACTTTTGCCTCTTGAATGCTCAGTAACTTTTTGAAGCCACGAAGCCTTCTTGTGATGCCTGGCAATTGCGACTTACAATTGCGACACGCCTCAATGCGACATTTTTTCATAGCATTTTGAACTCCCACTCAAGATTTTTTATGGCATCAATATAGCCGTATATATAATATACGCCTGAGTGTCTATACTTGTGCCATATCAGCGACATTGCCGACGATGTGATACTACACAGCTGTACGGAATAACTTCAATAATATTTTTTCGGAAATCTGAGATGACCAAGGCTAGTAGCCAGTGTGATATGTATGACACCCTATAAAAATGCGGGGAAATCAGTTCTCCCCAAGCTGAGCATCGCCCGGAAAATATTTTGCAATTGCGCAGAAATTGCCGCGAGCAATGGCTCGGTGATGTTCATTTTTCACTTTGCGGGAGCTGGCATAAGCCTACTCACGCCCGGTACAACTTCCGTTCCCGGATAAATTCTTCCACGGCTCGGGGCACCTGAAAGCGGATACTTCGGCCATCTCGTGCCCGCTGGCGCACGTCAGTGCTCGAGACATCTACCAGCGGGCTAGTCACGAACGTCACCTTCAATTCATGCACGGTCACACCGATTTGTCCAGCAAGCTCAGCGGTGGACTTCAGCACCGAACCGGGGCGTGGCACCACGACCAACTCCGCTTGGCGCACGACTCGGGCCGGTTCCTTCCACGTCGGCAGTTCGTTCCAACTATCGCCACCGATGAGCAAACAGAATGTGACACTCGGGTGTCGCAGCTTTAACTCGGCCAGCGTGTTCGCCGTGAAGCTCGGGGGTGGTAGTTCTTTCTCGATCATCTCGACGCGGAAGGCCGGTTGACCTGTGGTGGCCAGCGTCACCATCTCGCAGCGATGCTCGTAGCGCGAAATGGTCTTATCGAGTTTGTGCGGTGGGACGTAACTCGGCAAGAACCAAACTTCATCAAGCTTCGCAGCCTCACGGCATTGCTCGGCGAGCAAAAGATGGCCGACGTGAATCGGATCAAACGTACCACCGAGGAGACCAATCCGCATATAGATGCATCCAAGAGCAGACCATGACAGTGTATAGCGACGATGCAGCGTAAGGCCGACCACTTTTCACGGTATCTACATTGTTCAATTCAACACGTGGAGGTAAGCCGTTTGTCTCGCTATACACTCGAAACCATTGTCGTGATTCTCATCATCCTCTGGCTCTTGGGTTGGCTTGCCTTCCCGGTCGGCGGGAACCTGATCCACATCCTGCTCGTGGTGATCCTCATCATCGTGGTCATCCGCTTGGTTCGCGGTCAACCGGCGATTTAGCGTTTCGTTCGGGTCAGCAAGTCGTAAGTTTCGTTATCCTTCAACGACACTCAGGCTTGCTGGCCGTTCGCAGAAAAGTAGACCTGCCCACGCCCCATCACTTTTGCTTGTTGAAACTGAACGACGATGGCGGTGCTTTCGTCGATGCCGATGCCCAATAACTTCAGTTGAGTCTTCAGCACACTCGCTAACCTAGCCTCTCGTTTTCGCTGGGTGAAGTGTTGATCGACAACCATGTTGGTGAGCAAGCCGAACCCTTCATCCGTCGTGGCTGTTGCAGAACCACCAGTAATCATCACATCGGACATGACCGCCGCACCAGCGGAGGTTCCACCGACCACAGTCCCGTAGCGGTACAGTGCCTTGATGTTGTCGAGGGTACTGGTGCCGAGGTAGGCCTTGGTGAGCATGGATTGATCGCCGCCACTGAGCCAAATACCTGTGGCGTTTGTCAGTGGCTTGAGGAACTCGTCGCTGTTGGCCACCTTGCGATCTCGCGTGTGCAGCAGCACCACATCCTTCACCCCGACATTGATCCATGGCTTCAAAAATGAGTCGTGTTTGGTTATGTCGTCTGCATCAGCACTGGCCGTGGGAATCACCACGATCTTGGCTGTCTTGGCCCCACCAGCGAGTTGAATGAACTCCTTCCGCACCGCGTCCGGCATTCCGCCACCGCCCACGATGACCAGAGAACCAAGTGGCTGATCTGCGAGGCAAACCATTAGCAACAGCGGTGCTAGGGTGGAAAGCATTGATCACTTCGTCCAGTCTTCGATCTTGAGGTTGGGCACGCGGGCAAAGTCGGAGGTGTTCCGCGTGACCAGTGTGAGGTCGTTTGCCAACGCGATGGAAGCAATGCGAAGATCCATAGTTCCGATTCGCAACCTTAACTTATCCATAACTTTGAACTGGTCGTGCGACTTCTGTTCATACCCGATCATCGGAAACTCTACGTAACGCTGAAATGCAGCACGCATCAACTCGTACCCACGGATCAATTCTCGATCCGTCCGTCGGTTTGGATTTTCGTATGAGTCCCAAGAATCTGCTCTTGGAAACTCACAACAGAAACGGCAATCCCATCGGCCAGATGCATGTTGAGATTCAAAACAAGTTGTGCGTACTGGCTTCCGGTCGGATGGCCGAGAAGTGTGATATGGTCTGAATCTAGGAGATACTTCACTTCCAGTGCTCCGGCTCCGGGATCGGATCGCCTGGCTTCCAACCCAGCGGTGGCGCATCACCTGTTTGCCGAATATACATTGTCACGGCCTCAGACATGGCTCGCTCTTCGTCCGTTTCCACGAAGGTTGATGGCGGAATCTTTTCCCACCACTTTGAGTAGGGGCTAGGGCCAATGATTTTGACTCCGGGCGGCTGCATGGCAGCAACAGCCTGTTCCAAAGCCTGAACTCGTTCTTCCAATGTCAGCTGACTCATCGCACCTACTCCTTCTGCAGCCATTCTACCCCTTGGCCAGTTCCTCATCCACGAGCTTGCGCACCACGTCGTTCGGCACGCCCTTGTTGCCTTTCATCACCGTGCCAACGATGGCCATCTTCGCGGCGTCCTTGCCCGCCTTGTAGTCCGCCACGGCCTTCGGGTTCTTGCTGATGGCCTCAATCACCGCAGCACGAAGCGTGGATTCGTCCACTTCTTTGATGCCCGCTTCCAGCTTCGCTGCGTCGAGGGTCAGCCCCTTTTCCACCACCAAATTGAACACGGCTAGGCGATCCATCTTCGGCAGGCTGGCCGTGCCAGTCAGAAACGCAGCGAAGGCCTCGGCCTTGATCGGGAACGCATCAATCTCTTCATTGCGTTCGGTGAGGATTGGGTACACCAAGTCACTCAAGCGGTTAGCAGCTGCTTTGCCATCACCCGTGGCTTTGGCCACGGTCTCGAAGTACGCCACCATCGCCCGGCCCTTGGCCGTGAGTACCTCGGCGTCGTACTGGCTGAGACCGTACTGCGTTTCCAGCCGTGCGCGTTGGGCCTGCGGTAGTTCGCCCATCTCGGCACGTATGGCATCCAATTGGGCTTGCTCCACAATCACCGGCACCAAGTCCGGCTCCGGGAAGTAGCGGTAGTCCGCTGCTTCCTCCTTGCGGCGTTGAACGACGGTCTTGCTGCGGGCGTCGTCCCATCCTGCTGTCGTCTTGAGCATCTTGCCAAAGCGGAAGTTCGCGGGATCCTTTTGGAACTGCTCGTATTGGCTCTCGGCTTCGTACGAGATGGACTTGCCCACGGCACGAAAGCTGTTGAGGTTCTTGATCTCCACCAGCGGTGTGGCCGCGTAGCCCTTGGGTTCGCTGGCGTTGGGAATGTGGATGTTCACGTTGGCATCGCAGCGGAGCGAGCCTTCCTGCATTTCGCAATCGCTGATCTTGAGTTCCTTGAGTAGCAACCGCAGTTCATCCAGGTACGCCATCGCCTCTTCCGGCGTGTTCATGTCCGGGTGGCTGACGATCTCGAGCAGTGGCGTACCGGTGCGGTTGAGATCGACACGGGTGTCGCCGCCTCGGCCCGATTCATCGTGGATGTTTTTGCCCGCGTCTTCTTCGAGGTGCGCGCGGATGATGCCGATGCGTTTGGGCGTGTTGCCCTTCTTCGGGTCGGGATGCACGTTGATGTCGAGGTGCCCATCGTGGCTGAATGGCAGATCGTACTGGCTGATCTGGAAGTTCTTTGGCAGGTCGGGGTAGTAGTAGTTCTTGCGATCCCACTTGGTGAAGCCCGGCACCTGTCCCTCGTGCGTGGCGATGTTGCAGTTCAACGCCATGGCGGCTTTGAGGGCCAAATGAAACGCCAGCTTGTTCATCACCGGTAGGGCACCGGGCAGGCCGAGGCAGACCGGGCAGGTCGCGGTGTTGGGCGACTGACCGAACTTGTTCAGGCACCCGCAGAAGAGCTTGGTCTTGGTGAGCAGTTGAACGTGAACTTCCAGGCCCACGACGATCTTGTACGGTAGTTCCGGCATCGCTTTCCCGCTCCATCAGCAACAACAAGAGGTCAAGCAGAAAAGATAGCAGAAGTGAGCCGGAAGTACGAGATAGCACTTTCGTAGATGTATCAACGATTCCTGTATCTTGCGTCTCGTCATTTTTCACACACCCCTCCGCGAGAAGCAGCGAGACGCAGCGAGACACAAGTACTCATGCCCTTTCTTTCAAGCGTCGTCACCCACAACTTGTGCTTGAATGTAGATTTAGGCGGTGTGGTTCGTGCCACACCAATGAATACGGTGTGATGTGGTCATCCGGATACGAGTGAGTCTATTTTTGATATAATATAAAGATCATCAACACGGAATGCATCATGCCCCTCTCAGCCATCCGCTTCCTCAGCAACTTCTGCTTCGTGGCAGGATTCGTTTCGGTGATCGCTTCGATCGCCATCTGGTTCACACTGAAGACTCCAGATGCCGCCTACGGCGAGCGCTTCGGCATTTTTGTTGGCCTGTGGGCACCGACGTTCTTCGCACTGTCAACGCGGTTGGATCGTTACTTGGCACCGAAAAGTCTTGTGTCTTAATCAACACAGCACTCGGCGGAACTGAACTCCGCCGAGCAGGATCATGATCTTACTCCGCACTGAGCGACTTCAACAATTCCTCAAGCTCTGCCTTTAACTTGGCCTGCTTCGCGGTGATTTCCTTCGTCTTAGCCTGGCGAGTTTCCAACTCTGTTTCCTGTTCGTCGAACTTCTTCAGGTATCGCTTGTACACCTCCGAGGCCATCGGTACCTTTTCAATATTGGCCCGTAGCCGAGTTTGCTCGGTGATGATCAGTTCCATGGCCGTTGTTTCGATCTTGAGGACTTTGTTATTCTCGTCGAGTGTTGTCTTGGCGAGTTTGATTTTGGCGAGTGCCGCCTTCACGTTCGGTGGAGTTGATGTGGCTTTGAGTTCCTCGTCCAGCGTCGTGTCTTCGAGCTTGGCCAGTTCTCGTGTCGTCACCTCGTCTTTTTCCTGAATCACAGTCAGCTTTTCAGTTGTGTTCGCAGGTACCTTCACCTCGAAGCGGTAGAGGTTCGCCGTCTGTTCGATCGGCTTCGCCGGCGCGATCAACTTCCAGTCAACACGCATCGGCACCGTCACCCACACCACCTTGGCTTGGTTGGAACTGTTCTTGACCAAGAACGTCAAGGAGTCTCGTTTTCGTACGGTACTCACGTATTGCCCGGTTCGGATTGCCTTCGACACAGGTGTCGTCGTTCCGCCGTCGAAGTTCTCATCCACTCTGGTGTTGAGATCCACCGCATAGCTCAGCAAGCGCGACTCGTTCGGCCGCAGGTCGGGCAGCGTGGCTTGACCGGCAACTTGGTCATTCTCGTAAACCGCTACTGGCCCTTCCGTCAGCACTTGTTTCGATTTGTTGACCAAGCGTATCCCCTGCATCGGGTGCTTATCCAGAATCGCTGCGTTGTAGATGCTGATCGGTTGGGTTTCGATGGTGTCGGTAAACAATGTCACGATGGCTGACTTGAACCGTGGCAAGGTCAACGGTTCCGTGATCACGTACTCCACTGGCGCTCCGAGTTCCGGTTGCTTCGCCGAACTTTGTGCATCACTTGCTTTGGCCGTTAAAGCATCCACCGGCTTGGATGGTTCAAGCTTATACCGTTGACCGTAGAGCAAGTGCCGAGTGGTGCCCCGCACGATACCTGGAGACCCACCAATCGTGAAGCCAATCGAACTCAGGCTCTGTCCAAAAACACCAAGGTTCTGTTGAAACGCAGCTGCTGAACCTCCACCGCCTACACCAAGGGCGCCACCGCCCACGCCAAGGTTGCCGCCACCGAAGCCACCCTGACCAAAGCCCGACCCCATTTGCGAGGCCTGATACATCGGTGGACGAAGCGAGGCGTACATCCTTGGCTCAACGTATTCGCGTGGCACGAACAGCGGGTCGTACAGGTTCATCTTGTAGGTCACGGGTCGGCTATTCACGAGCTTGAGACGAACCTGATCCCAGTCGTCCTCGCTGATGTTCTCGATCGCTGCCTGGGCGATGATCTTGGCTTTGTCGCCTTGCAGCACCAAGAGATACGTCGGTTTCCAGATGGGTGCATCCGCAATGTAACTGAGCGACACAGGGCGTTTACCTGCATCGGGTAGGTCAATGGTGACCGTCTTTTTTGCTTCGCCACGAGCTGCGGCCATGGCCAGCAGCACCTTGGTGAACTCGGCTTGCACTTCGGTACTGAGGAACTTGGTGCTGGTGAGCTTGGCCACCGGAATGGCGGTGAGGCCATCGGCTGTCAGTAGAGTGAGGATTTCAGAGTCGCTACTGTTGGTCGTGATGAACGACTTCAGGTTCACGTCGCCAGGGTTATCAACTTCCTTGGTTTCTTTCCGTGTGGTCACGCTCACCACGCGGCCCGTGATGCTTTTGTTCTCGCCAAACGCCACCTTGACCTCTTCGCCACGCACCTGGCCAAGCAACTGCCCGACGGTTGGGTTCTCCGTCACATCGATCTTGAAGGCTTTGAGCGTGAGATCCGCCGGGGCACGGTTCTCAAGAGTGATCGTGGGCGATTTGCCGTTCGGATCACTCACTAACATCGTCAGGATCAGATCGTTGACGTCTTCTTCATTGACCTTCAGTTCAACGCGGGCTGAACCGTCAACAACGCCTTCACGCTTGAAGTATCCAAGGCCGGAGTTGGTGAGCACTACCTCCTTGATGGGTAGCAATGCAACCTTAACCGCTTTGGCTGGTGCAACTGCTTTGTCGTCCGGCTGGGCCAGAAGTGTCAATGTGGTGAACGCAGTGATGGTGATACACGCCACCATGGCGAGATGTCGCTTGTTCATGATCGCAATGTCCGAGAGGGCCTGACATCACGAACGGATTTGAGCCAAAGGCGTTGGCGCGAGCTGTATGACCCTTGCTGAGAAAAATTGAGCCTGCTCGCGTGAGCGGCAGGAGTTGTATCGTCAAGACTCCTGCCGCTCACGCGAGCAGGCTCAACGCCGCTCACGCGAGCAGGCTCGACTACCCAAACACTTTCGCGGGGGCGAAGCCGTCGCCGAGGATCGTCTTGGCGTCCAGCCCCAGCCAGCGATCCAGCACAGCGGCGTACACCGTGCGGAAGTCGATGGCATGGACAAGATTGCCATCATCCAACTTCGTCAGACTTGGGTGTTCACCAACAATACCAGCGTTCACACCGCCGCCAACGAGGAACATCGGGGCCGCGCTGCCGTGGTCGGTGCCGTGGCTGCCGTTCTCCTTGGCCCTTCGACCAAACTCGCTGAAGGTCATCACCACAACGCGTTTGCCATGCCCACGGGCACTCACATCGACATAGAACGCGGAGATCGCTTCGCTCAATGTCTCCAGCAATCCGGCGTGTCCTCCGGTGGCCCCACCTTGGCCGCTGTGCGTATCGAAGCCATCGTGGCTGACGTAGAACAAACGCGCACCCACATCGGCATCGATGAGTTGTGCGGCGAGTTTGAGCCGGTTGGCCAGCGTGGTGTTCGGGTAAACGGCCTTGGAGTCGTTCTTGCCGATCTTGGCGAGCTTATCCGAACTGTCGTAGGTACTGGTGGCCGTGCGTTGCACGAAGTCGAGCAGGTTGTTCTTGCTGGTACCACCGCCTGTGGCCACGGTCTCGATCAGTTCCTTCTGCTTCTGTTTGTCGGTAGCGTTCGCGGCGGATGTCTTGAGTTGGAAATCTTCGAGTGAGGTCAGACTAGGGATGCGGGCCGGTGCCCCGGTGAGGGCCAGCGGTGCGGTTTCCTTGGTGCTCTCTGCGAGGTGGAAGCCCGGCACCGTCTTCTGCTTGAACGCCTTACCGATCCATCCTTCGGTGAGTTGCTTGGCGGTGCTGGCGGCGTGCCAGATGTCCATGCTGCGGAAGTGCGATTGATCCGGGTTGGGGTAGCCCACACCCTGCACCACGCACAGGGCTTTGTCGTCGTACAGCTTGGCCAGGCCCTTCATGGCCGGGTGCAGGCCGAGATTATCGGTCAGTTTGCGGACGTCGGTTTTCTTGATGCCGATGGTCGGGCGGAGCTTGGCGTAGTCGTCGTTGGTGTAGGGGATGACGGTATTCAGCCCGTCGTTCCCGCCGGTGAGTTGCACCACCACAAGGATGGTATCTTTGGCCCCCGGCTTCTCGCTGGTGGGGGCAGCCAAGGCGGACTTCGCCAGGAACGTCGGCACCGTGGCCCCGAAGCCCAACAGGGCACTGGTTTGCAGAAAATTACGACGATTCGTGGTCATGATGCTTGGCCTCCGCGAGACACCACACTTACCCGGAGCTGAACGTGGAGGTTTCAGGATTTTTTCGTGGCGAACGGCACGGCGTGAGCGTGTTCGTGGTATTTGTTCAAGACACCGGCTCGCTCAAGCCGTGCCGTTCGCCCTCACAGCATTTTCCGCGCGCCGATGGGCGCACTTCGAGCTATGGTTCACTGTCAACCGTCGCGGATTGCGTTAAGATCAGTACGTCCGGTTCTTTTGGACCTGCAGCACCGTTAACCGCCGACGAGGATTGCCTGCGTGAACGACACTCAACCACGAGAGACACTCTTCCGCCGGGCGGATTGGCGTGCCGGCGTCGTGGCGGTGCTGGTCGTCGCCGGGCTAGCGTTCAGCGGTCTGGGTGGTTTCGGTGGGCTGTCCGGCATCATCGAGAAATGGAAGAAGGCCGACTACTCGCACGGCTTCCTCGTGGTGCCGTTTGCGGGGTATCTGCTCTGGCGATTTCGAACACAACTACCCGAACAATTACGCTGGCCGAGTTGGGCGGGAATGCCGTTGGTGCTAGGTGCGCTCGGGCTGTTTTACATTGAAACCAAGCTGAACGTGGCAATGGAGTGGATCCAGGGTGCTTGCATCCTCGTGGCTCTCTTGGGTATCTGGCTGACCTTTGTACTTCCAGCGCGGGCACCGCGTGAACATCGCCCAAATGTGGCCCTCGTTTGGCTGGGGCGAATCCTTCCACTTCTCACGACGCCGTTTGCAATCCTGCAACTCATCGCCCCCAAGGTGCTGGTGCAAGCCCTCCCGGGGAACAACTACACGCTTGCACTCTATGCACTCTTCTTCGCCCTGATGATTGGTGCTGGCATCGCCACGCTTGTTTACTGGGCTTCGGTTCGTGTTGCCTTACCTGCACTTGGCATGTTGGCGTTGGCCCTGCCCCTGCCCGACAGCATCGAAGGCACGCTGGGCCTCAAGCTCCGGCAGTTCGCCACCATCGTGGCCAGTTACGCCTTCCAGATGCTCGGCTTCCCCACACATCGACCTACGAACGTCAACCTGGTGGTGAACAACATCGAGCTGAGCGTCGAAGCAGCGTGCAGCGGGCTGAGTATGCTCTTGGCCTTCATGGCACTCACGGCAGCGATGGTGATCCTCTGCCCGCCGAGCCGGTCATGGTCCGATCGCTGGGTCATCTTGCTCAGTGCCGTCCCCATCGCGGTGTTCTGCAATGTGCTGCGGATCATCCTAAGCGGGCTAGTGCTGATTGCCGGATGGAAGCAGGCGTTTGACTTTATTGTGCATGATTTTGCTGGCTGGCTCATGATGCCGCTCGCTTTGGGCATCATCTGGTTGGAGTTCAAACTGCTCGATTGGTTGTTTGTGCCAGTGCAGTACATGAGCCGGGAGGAAGTCGCCAAGGCTGGCTTTGCTGAAGCCCGCGCGGAGATTCAACGAGCAGATGCCGAGAGCAAGGCGATGCACGAAACCATCAGTGCCCGCACTGGTCGGCACACGGTTCCACCAAGTGAGCGTCACCCCGCAGCAGCATTCTTACCACTCACAGCAGCAGGCACCTCTCACGCGGCTACAGCAGCCGGTGGCACGTATGCCGTGATTCCACCATTGCCGCCGAATAACACCACGCCCCCGCCCAGCCAACCGAAGCCACCGGAATCGGAGGGCACCAAGTGAACCAGCCAGTATCGGTGCCAATGCCCGGTCCTGGCACCTCGCGCCCGTTCAGTTTTTCGCCATCAACTAGTGTGCGGCCATGGTGGTTCGCGTTGCTGGCTTTAGGCGTGGCCTTGTTCATCATCTACGGCAGCTACGTTCCGTTTCAGTTCAAACAACGCACTTGGGAAGACGTCACATGGAACTATGAGTGGGCGTTGACCAACCGCTTCCTGCCGGAGTCTCGTGCCGATTGGCTCGCTAACATCGCCCTCGGCATCCCGCTTGGCTTCGCCCTCATGGGTTGGCTTCGGCTGGATCGTCGTGGTGGGGTCGGTACCATTCTCGCGGCGTTGGTGATCGTGCCCGGGGCTACGCTCTTTGCTGCTGTCGTGGAGTTCGGCCAACTGTACTGCCAAGCAAGAACGTGTGCCGGGTCGGACATCTGGGCGCAGGGGTTAGGGTCGGTCATCGGTGTGATTGTGTGGCTGGCTGCCGGGCCGTGGTTCGTTCGGCAACTGCGTCTCACACTCGATCAAGATTCTGTTCGAAGCAGCACGCTGCCGTTGTTGTGTGCTTATCTCCTGATATTGGCTTTAATGCAATGGTTGCCATTTGATTTATCAGCAAGCCCCAAGGATCTCTGGCTTCGCTTGAAGCAAGGCACCACATGGGTGCCGTTCAGTGATTTGTTACCCAAAGCGAATCGCCCACCTGTGGACGATTGGAAAAAGCTGGCCGACTGGTTACTCACGATTGCGATCTATCTACCCGCTGGCCTGCTGACTGCGGGCTTGCCTGGCCGTTGGCGGAACCTAAGCGGCCTGGGTTGGGTGGCGTTATCAGGCTTGACCGGTGCTCTCATCCTCGAAGCCGGGCAGTTGCTCGTCCAGAGTCGTCACCCCAGCATGACGGATGTTATCCTCGGCACCTTCGGCGCTGTGTTTGGCTGGGCACTGGCCCGCGGCATGACTCAACGAAGAATGAAGAACTACCGCACAGAATGGGCCTTGGCGATGGGGCAGGTCTGGTTCGCACTTCTGGCGTTTCTGCATTGGCAGCCGTTTGACTTCTTCCCCAGCCTGCTCAGTAGCAAGTTGCAAAGCATGAACTGGCTGCCATTAGCGGCCCAAGCCGACAAGAACTATTTGTGGGCACTGAACGAGATCCTCGAAAAGTTCGTGGTGTACTTGCCGCTGGGTGCCCTGCTGGTGTGGGCAAGCAAGGAGCATCACCGGTGGAGTCGGACCCTTCTGGCAGGTGTGATCGGATTGCTTGTTGCAAGTGTGCTAGAACTAGGGCAGGCGATGTTGCCAAGTCACTACGTCAGCCCGACGGATGTATTGTTTGGGTTATTTGGGGCGTTGTTGGGTGGCGATGTCACACGCCGATTGATGGGAATTCGCATCAGTACGAAAACGAAGACATCGGTCGCCGACGTGAAAGTGATCGCACCACCAGTGATTCTGCCGGAAGTGCCAAAGGGTGAACTATGGTGGTCGGCCGCTGAGGAACGCTTCCCTGTGGTGCCATACATACCCGGTGGCAAACTCATGATTCAAGTTCAGGTGAACCGAGACAACAGCCCACCACCAACGAGCCACGGATCATCGGGAACGACTCATGGATAAGCAGTTTCTGTTGATGACGTTCGTAACATTCATCGCCTTCGTTGGTGGGTTGGGCTTCGGGCCGTATGTAGCGCTTGTGGTGTACTACATGAATGCGGTGCTGCGTCCGCAGAGTCTGTGGCTGCACGTGCAAAGTGTGCGCGAGACAAGCTGGAGTTTCTACGCTGCCGTCGTCGCCATTATTTCCGCGTTTCTGTATCGCTTGGGACTCATCAGGTATGTATCGAGCGGTGCAACGCGCGGCGCAACGGTGCCCGTCTGGAACTCGGTTCACTGGTCGTTCCTGTTCTTCGCGATTTGGATCACCATCCGCTACACGCTAACCACGTTCTATGGCGAAGCGGTGGACGTGAAACGTTCCGATGTGATCTTCAACGAATACTACAAGATGTTCGTGATGTGGATTGTGGCATCTTTGGTGATCTACCGTCTCAGCCAACTCTGGTTCCTTCTGGCGGTGCTTGCTCTTTCAGCAGCGTATGTCGGCCTCGAAGCCAACATGATCTACTTCCGCTTCCGGTACAATTCGATTCAAAGAAACGGTTTCGGTGGCCTCGACAACAACGGCGCTGGCCTGATGTTGGCCATGGCCATCCCTCTGTGCTACTTCCTTTGGGAAGGCACACGACACCGTTTCCGTTGGGTGTACCTGGCGTGCATTCCGTTCCTCGTTCACGCAGTCATGCTGACCTTCAGCCGTGGGGCGATGCTCAGCACCATCGTGTGTACCCCAGTGATCTTCGTGTTCAGCCGACACAAGCGATTTTTAGTGGCGTTGGGTTTACTTGCTTGCGCCGGGGTGATTGCCACAGCAGGGCCGGAGTTGCAGGAACGCTTCCTCAGTGTCAAGAAGCACGACCTGGATGCAAGTGCTAACGAACGTAAAACGACTTGGCGCATTGCCGCGATGCTAGCCACAGACAACCCGTTCTTCGGCCTGGGGCTGCGGTGCAGTCAACGCCATGTTGGCAAGTACGGGGCAGCGGAAAATCAAGCGATCCACAGCCAATACCTGCAGCTTGCCGTCGATGCTGGCTGGGTGGGCATGGGGTTGTTCGTCGTGCTGATTGGCACCACGATCTGGACGTGTTACCGCTTCTGGTGGGCAACACGCAAGTGGCCTTCGTATCCGGAAGTGAACCAGGCGCGGGCTCTTGCTGGTGCGGTGTCGTCGTCGGTTGTGCTGTATACCTTCGGGGCCATCTTCCTGTCGCTGGATAACTTTGAGATGCCGTACATTCTCTTCATGATCGTGGCACAGATGTGGGGCGTTTACAAAGGCGGTGGCATCCAAGCTTCGACTGCGGTCAACGGCTCACTCTATGATCCGAAGTACGCTGTACTGAATCCGAACTATCGCAAGCCGCACAATCCACTTGTCGAGATGTATCGCCAAGTGGTGCCCCGTCGGGCACCCTACCCGGCTTCCAGCCCGACGAACCCGACCGTGGTTCCGCTCACTCCCGTGATGCCAAACCCAACGACGCCGTACACAGCGGCTACGCCTTACGTGCCACCTGCACCATGAAGTCACCCGTCCGCGTTGGTTTCATCGTTCACGTGATGCAGGTGGCTGGTGCGGAGGTGCTCGTCCGCGAGACCATCGCCCGGCTTGGTTCGCGCATTGTGCCCACCATCTTCTGTCTGGATCGTGTAGGTTCCATCGGCGAAGAACTGCAAAGCCAAGGCGTCGACGTTATCTGTTTCGACCGTAAGCCCGGCTGGGACTTCTCCGTCAGTTGGCGGCTCGCCAAAGAGATCAGGAAACGCGGTATCCATGTACTGCACTCCCATCAGTACTCACCGTTCTTCTACACGGCGCTGGCCAAGGTGCTCGTGTGGCCATGGCCAAAGCTCATCCTGACCGAGCATGGCCGGCACTACCCGGACGTGGTATCGCCGCCGCGCCGAGCGATCAATCGGCTCTTTCTTGACCCGCTGGCCGATGAGGTGAATGCGTGCATCGGTTTCAGTGCCAAGGCACTTAGTCGCATCGATGGCTTTCGTGGCAATCGGATTGAAGTCATCGAGAACGGAATTGATGTCGAGCATTATGGCTTGGGTACACCTGCCGAGGCCCGCACTGCCGTGGGCCTGCCGCAGAACCGTAGGCACATTGTCCACGTGGCCCGCCATCACCCGGTGAAGGATCAAGCTACGCTGATTCGTGGCTTCGCTTCCGTTGCGGCACAGTTGTCGGATGTCGATCTTGTGATGGTTGGCGATGGCCCGTTACGGGGGGAGCTGGAAACACTTACTCAGTCGATGGGCATCGCCAGTCGAGTGAAGTTCCTCGGCATTCGCAAGGATGTGGCC
>JBBRME010000102.1:0-15118 GCA_038230995.1 Gemmatales bacterium | reverse complement strand
GTCGAGAAGCGCATTTACCCGGCCATCGATGTGAACCGCAGCGGTACCCGCAAGGAAGACCTGCTGACAACGCCGGAAGAGCTCGCAAAGATCACCATCCTCCGCCGTGTGCTGGCCGACATGCACCCCGCGGAAGCGATGGAGCTGTTGCTAAACCGGGCAAAGAAAACCAAGACAAATGTCGAGTTCCTGCACACCATGAACTTGAGCTAGTTAGAAGTGTTAGGACGAGAGGTGGTTGTTCGCCCACCACATCTGATTGAACCGGCTGCTCACGCAGCCGGTTTTTTTATCTGTCCATCAAGAAGAGTGTCGAGTACCGATCAACTCATACCCACAGCGCGGCGGGCGAGTTCCATCGTCACCCGGGCCACGGCCCGGGCCTTCTTCGCCCCGGCTTGCAGCACTTCCTCCAACGCACCGGGGTTGCGTTCCAGTTCTTTCCGCTTGGCTCGTGCATCGGCAAAGTGGGTGTCAATCTTTGCCAGCAGCATCTTCTTGGCATGACCATAACCGAACGGTTTGCCGCCTCGGCTCTCGGCATCGTGCATCGGGTTCTTGTACAACGTGGCCAGTTCGTCCAACTCGTTGCCGGTGGCAAATAACTTGTACAAGGCGAAGGCGTTGCAGGTGTCCGGGTTCTTGGGTGCATCCACGGGGGTGCTGTCGGTCACCACACCCATGACTGTTTTTTCGAGTGCCTTACCTTCAGCGAAAAGCTCGATGGTGTTGCCGTAGCTCTTGCTCATCTTCTGTCCGTCGGTACCGGGCACTACCGCCGCAATGCCTAGCTTCTCCTGCGGGATAGGGAACAGTTCGCCGTACGTGGTGTTGAAGTACCCGGCCATATCGCGGGTCATTTCCAGATGTTGAACTTGATCCTTCCCTACCGGCACAAGGTTGGATCGCACAATCAAAATGTCCGCCGCCATCAGCACCGGGTAGGTGAACAGGCCAACGCTGGCACTCAACCCACGCGCGGTTTTGTCCTTGAAGCTGTGGGCACGTTCCAGCAGTCCCATGCCGGTGACGGTGCTGAGCATCCACGCCAGTTCCGTGACTTCCGGCACATCGCTCTGGCGGTAGAACGTAGCCTTCGCCGGATCGAGACCCAAGGCGAGGTAATCCAGCGCCACATCACGGACGTTGTCCGCAAGGATCTGTTTTGAAGTGCGAGGCGGGCGGTTAGCCTTCTTCGCTTCGTCGGCTTCCTTGGCCGTTGCATCAGGCAGCGAGGTCAGGGCGTGATAATCCGCGATGAAATAGAACGCTTCGCCTTCGTGCTGAAGTTCGAGGTGTTGAACAATGGCCCCGAAGTAGTTGCCCAGATGCAACTTACCGGAGGGCTGCACGCCACTGAGAATTCGCGGAATCACAAAGGCTCCTTCGCCGGAGAGTCACGTCCGCTGGATTTTACAGGGCGTGTGGCGAAGTGGCGAATGAGGCTTACTGGCGGGTGCTGATGTACCCGCGCACCTGACCACCGTTTTGCGACACTTCCCCTCGCAGGCCACCAAAGCCAGGCAGTTCAATATCGCTACTGCGGGTGACCAGGTAAATCGCGTCAGCATTGGTGCAAGTGGCTTCGCTGCTGGGCAGGTCGCCCCACACACCAGCGTCTACCAGTACCCAATCGAACCACTGACGAAGCTGGCTGAGCAGCTTCGGGAAGTCGTTGGTCATGGCTTCTTCGGTCACGTCGGTTGGCGTACCAGCGGAGAGGACATGGATGTTGCTGATCGGCGTGGGCTGCAGCGCCCAGGCCAACGGCACTGATTGACTCATCACCTCGGCCAAGCCGGGCGACTCCGCACAACCCAGGCGTCGGGCCACACCCGGTCGGGCGAGGTTGGCATCCAGCAGCAGCACGCGACTGCCGTATTCCTGCACCAAGCTCACGGCGAAGTTGATCAGAACCGTGGTAGTGCCAGCGTTGGCATTCGCCGCCGTGAAGAGTGTGACCTTCGAGCCGGGGTCATCAAACTGCCGGACGATCTCATCTCGTACTTGCTTGTACTCGCCGGTCACAGCGTGATCCGGGAAGTGGTAGGTAACAATCTCTGGTGCCACGCCCGATTGCAGCAGGCGCAGTCCGGCCTTGGGGATGCGGTGGAACGTCACGCTCAGAATGCGTGAATCGTCCGGTGCCATCGTGGTCGACTGCAGTGGGATGGTGTCTGAAGGCGCGGGCATCGGTGGCACAGGCGTACGCACAGCCTGCGGCCAACCGGTGGTGCTGGGGCGTGTGACCGACTTCGCCGGTGTGGTGCTCATCACCACGCCTTCCGGCCCGCCAACTTCTATGAATGGCACACTGCTTTCGGCGTGGTGCGCAGCATCGCGGTCGAAGTTGTGTCGATCAACCGGACGATCCGGGCCGGAAATCACGCGAAACATGCGACTCATGGGCTGAAATCCTTCGCCAAGAGGCGGGGTAGTGCTTACGCCGATTTCCGTTTTGGCTTTTTTGCGGGTGCCCTCTTAGGGCGAGCGCTCGGCTTCATCGTGGGTTGCATCGGCAGAATGGTCAGCTCGTGAAGCTCCAACTGTTGGAGACTTTCGAGCACCACCTCAGCATCGACTTCCGACATGCCTGCTGCTTCAGCAATCTGGAAAGAAAGCTGGGCCGCTCGGTTCAACACCCTTGGTACGCCGGTGCCGTGATCGGCCAGCAGGTGCAAGGCTTCATCGGTGATGAGCCCCGTAGATCGACCGGTGCAGACCTTCAATTGATGACGCAAGAAGCGAAGTCGCTCCTCGCGATCCAGTGTGCCCAGTTTGCAGCGTGCTTGCAAACGCTGGTAGAACGCTGCAAGCTGCGGTGTGGCCAGTGTGTTGCGTAAGCTCGGCAAGGCCAGCAACAGCACGAACAGGCACTGTGTGTGTCGGGTTTCCAAATTGCCCAGCAAGCGCACTTCTTCAAGTGCATCGTGACTCAGATGATGGGCTTCATCGATCAGCAGGGCCACCGGGCGATCTTCGCCCAAAGCCCGTAACATCTCGGCATGGACTGCTAACCGTAGTTCGTGCTCGCTCTGATTTTGATACGGCAAACCCAAATCAAACAGGATCGCCTGGAACAACTCGGCAGGTTTCATCCCCGGCACGGCTTGCAGGAAGATGCGATGCGTCTCCTCCGGCAACGATTCCAAGCTTTTTAAGCCCAGCAGCGTTTTGCCAGTGCCAGCTTCGCCTTCGAGCAGCACAAGGCTCCCGTGCGAGTCGAACACTCGGCGGATGGTCGCCAAGGCCGCCTCGTGTGTAGCCGTGTGGCAGTACAGATCCGGATCGGGGGTTGCCCGAAATGGATTGCGAGAACCAATCATCGACAATAAAGCCATGACCCACTTCCTGTGGCAACGGCATCCAAGCGAGCGCAAGCCGCCCCTCAAGGATTCTCATCGTCGGATCGACTGTTGCAACTTGAGCTTGACTCTGAATCCCAGATCCGGCGACCGTCTGGCAGCGGCTCTTGTGTCTCGCCGTTTTTCACACACCCCTCCACGAGACACACAAGACACACGAGACGAATCGTGGCATGACTGTTTACCAGTCGTCATCGTTTCTAACTGACGTGTCTGCAGCAGATTGCGTTTTGAGCCAGATCTGCAAAGTCAGTGATCGTCCAATCCAGTAAAAAAGAGGCTGGATCGTAGATTTCGAAATGAAAATGACGTCGATTGACGAAACACTTCTTGTGACCCGTTTCGACGGCGATGCATCCTTTCGACTAGAATTAACAATACCATCCTTTGCAGGTTTTCATTTTGACGACCATTGCTCCTAACGCCCTCGCCAAGCCCAAACGCCATCCGGTGTTCTTTGCGATCCTGCTCAGCTTTCACCTGCTGTTGCCGTTGGTGTTCTTCCCGCCGTTTTTCACCTGGTGGTTCCCGGTGTACCTGCTGTTGGGGAATGCCATCTTCGGGTCGATTGGTATCAACCTAGCTTATCACCGGTTACTGACGCACCGCAGCGTCGAGTTCCCGGAGTGGCTCGAAAAGTTCTTTGTCGTCCTGGGGATTTCTAGCCTCGAAGGCCCACCGTTTAAGTGGGTCTGTACGCACCGTATTCATCATCAGCATTCGGATGTCGAAGGCGACCCGCACAGTCCGAGAGATAGCTTCTACTGGGGGCACATGAAGTGGATCTACACACATGACCCCAAAATGGAGAGCTACGCCACGTACGACAAATACATCCCGGACTTGATGCGCGTACCGTACTTGTTCGCCATGCACAAGAAGGGCCGCTGGTGGAAGATTTACATCGCCCACTTGATCGTACTCCTGGCCGGGGCCGCAGCGGTGGGTGCGATCGTCGATGGTTGGTACGGGATGCTGATTGGGCTGGCCCAAATGTTCGCCTGGGGCATTGTGGCCCGCACGGTTTACGTCTGGCACATCACCTGGTTTGTGAACTCAGCAGCACACCGCTGGGGTTACCAGAATTACAAGACAGCCGACCTGAGCCGTAATACCTGGTGGGTGGCCGTGCTCACCAACGGCGAAGGCTGGCACAACACCCACCACGCCACCCCACGCGCTGCAAGCCATGGGCACAAGTGGTGGGAGATCGACCTGACCTACACGTTCATCCAGATGCTCAAGCTGGTGGGCTTGGCCAAGAACGTGGTACCCGTGGTGGTGCCCAAAGCGAAACTGACAACCGAGCCTGAACCCGCAGCTACTCAGTTAAGTGCGTGATTTTTTGGTGAGCGTCGAGCCATCAGGCCGACGTGTGTCAAGTTGAAACAAGAACCCGTCGGCCTGACGGCTCGACGCTCACCAAACTCAAAATCTGCCGGAGTCGAGCAATGACCGTTGATACACGCTTGATGCAGTCCGAACTGGGCACGGTGACGGATCAACTGGTGCGCTCGTATTCCGACTGCGGCTTGTTGCATCACCTCGCCCACGAGCCATTGCCCAGCCGCGAAGCGGTGAGTGTGATCCTTTCGGACTTGTTCGAAATTGTCTTCCCCGGCTACGGTCGCAAGCAGAACCTCAACCAGGCGAACATCGGCTTCTACATCGGCGGGTTGCTCGATGCTGTCCATGTCTCCTTGACCGAACAGATCACCCGTGCCCTGCGCCACGACCGCTGCCGGGATAGTGACGAGTTCAACTGCGAGAATGAAGCCCGACACAAGGCACTCGATCTTCTTCGTCGGCTTCCACAAATCCGCAGTGTGTTGGAGAAGGACGTCGAAGCGGCCTTCCGTGGCGACCCGGCCGCACGAAGCCATCACGAAATCGTGTTCTGCTATCCGGGGCTGGAGGCCATCGCTACCTACCGCCTCGCCCATGAGTTGCACCGCCTGAATGTCCCATACATCCCACGGATGATGACTGAAGCTGCTCACGTGAAGACAGGCATCGACATCCACCCCGGTGCGAAGATCGGCTCTGGGTTTTTCATCGATCACGGCACAGGAGTGGTCATCGGCGAAACTTGCGACATCGGCATTGGGGTCAAGCTTTATCAAGGTGTCACACTCGGGGCACTGAGCTTCGACCGCGACGGAACCGGAGAAATTGTGCACGGTGCCTACAAACGACACCCCACACTGTGCGATAATGTGGTGGTGTACGCGAACGCCACGATCCTCGGTGGGTTGAGCGTCATTGGTGAAGGAGCTGTGATTGGCTCGAACGTCTGGATCACGAAGAGTGTCGAACCTTATGCCGTGGTGATCCTGGACAACCCGCAGCACAAGATTAAAGGCGGCAAGCCCAGCCGAGTGAGCCAGGAAGAGATGATGTACTTCATCTAGCAAGATCCGCTCTCACCCTCGTGAAAGTGCGATTCGGGTCTCAAGTGAATGTCTGTCAACGTCCGATAGGTTTGTTTCTGGAAAAATTTTTGTAAAGACGACACGGCGGTGGGCCTATACTATGATGTGACTCTGTCAAGCTGTGTTGCGTACCTAATCGCGATGAACTTGACAAAGGTTTGGGCTAGCCGAGATTTGTTGTAGTCCGTACAACGTTCGGTTCCCCAGTAGCTGCGACCGGAACCGCGGCACTGATGGGACCCCCGATAGTGACAATTGAAGCGACACTCGCCACTGCGATAGCAGCCATAGAGCTGTAAACCCGCAGTGGTTTCTTGTCGCCTGCTGCATCCGCCGGATGTACTGGCCGATGATGACTGACCCTTAACCCGCTGCAGCGAGTCCGGCTCGCTGGGCACATTCGATGAGCGACACTTCGATGCCTGCGATGATGACGAAAAACATGGAGACGATGACGGAAAACATCCTGACGATGCGCGGGCCGAATGCCCGCGACCTGGACGAAGTAGAAACGACTCGCGAACGAGAAGAACCGACCAAAGCTGCCGAAGTCGATTACATGTCGGGCCCGGACGATGCGCTTGGCCTGTACCTGCGTCAGATGGGTACCATTCGCCTTTTGAACAAGAGCGAAGAACGCAACTTGGCGGAGAAGCTGGATCGCCGTCGCACGCGGTTCCGCATGGCCACCATGCTGTCGGCATACGTGCTGAGCCGGGCACTGGCTCGGTTCGAGAAGGTCAAGGCTGGCCAAACGCCTCTCGATCCGACCATTGATGTGTACTCTGACGAAGAGATGCGTCTCAGCCGCGAGCAAATCCTCAAGCGCATGAACTTCAACCTGCCGTCGATCCGTCGACTGCTGTTGGACGAAGTGAACGAGTTCAACAACCGCCCCGGCGAAACAGCTTCAGCAGAAGTGAAGCGCTCGTGGCGGAAGGATCGCTTCCGTCGCTTGAAGAAGATTCAGAAGCTCATGGGCGAACTGAGCCCACGCACGGAACTGCTTGAACTGTGGTACGAAGAAATGGCATCGTATGCCGACCACCTGAGTGCGTTGGCTCGCGAAGCAGTACGTGATCCAAGCCGCCGGCGTGACCTCGCCGAAGCGGAGAGCAAGGTTCACTCAACGCACCGCGAACTTTCGATGGCCGTCAAGCTGTTGAAGAAGCGTCGCAAAGCCTACCAACGTGTCCGCAGCGACCTCGCCGAAGCCAACCTTCGCCTCGTGGTGTCGATCGCCAAGGCGTACCGCAACCGTGGCTTGCCATTCTCGGACTTGATCCAAGAAGGCAACCGTGGACTGATGCGGGCCGTGGACAAGTACGAGTTCCGCCGCGGCTTCAAGTTCGGTACCTACGCCACATGGTGGATTCGCCAAGGTGTGCAACGGGCACTGGCTGACCATGCCCGCACCGTCCGCGTGCCATGCCACCAAGTGGGTTTGATGGGTAAGATTGAGAAGAAGCGAGCCGAGATGGCCGCAGAACTCAACCGCGAGCCGACGATCCTCGAACTCTGCGAAGCGATGGGGATTACCGAAGAGGAAATGAAGAGCCTGCGTCATGTCAACCGACAGCCGCTGAGCATTCACGACCCCATCGGTGGCGACGGCGAACGCGCCCTCGAAGACTTCCTCAGCGATCAGCGAGTCGTGATTCCGGGCGAACAATCGGACTCCCGCTTGCTCAAGGAACGCATCACGGAAGTGCTGCGAAGCTTGGCTCCCCGCGAACGCGAAGTGATTGAACTTCGCTACGGTCTGCGTGATGGCACACCGCGAACACTGGACGAAGTGGCCAAGCAATACGGGATCACCCGTGAGCGAATCCGCCAGATCGAAGCCCGTGGTTTGCTGAAGCTCCGCCAACCGGTACGCCGGGATCGCCTTGAGGGGTTCTCCGAGGTCGAGATCGAAGACGAAACCGAGATCGTCAGCGCCTAAACCAGCGTCTAACAACATACGGGGCACCCATCGCGGGTGCCCTTTTTTCATTCCTTGTTGAGTTTCGTACCATGCCCGCGCCCGGCTTTGATTTCCTCACCACGCTGCTCAACACACCAAGCCCATCGGGTTACGAAACCGAGATCCAGCAACAGGTGCGGCAGTTCATCTCCCCGTTTGCGGATGCCGTGCGGAAGGACACCCACGGCAACCTCTTCGCCACGCGGCACGCAACACAACCGTCACAACAAAAGGTGCTGCTAGCCGGGCACTGCGATCAGATCGCGTTGATGGTGCAGTACGTCGATGCCGATGGCTTCATTTCCGTGCAACCCATCGGTGGGTGGGACATCCAAATTGTGCTGGGGCAGAACCTCACACTCTGGAGCAAGACCGGCCCGATCCCTGGTGTGCTGGCTCGCAAAGCCATCCATCTGCTGACGCCGGAGGAACGCAAGAAGGTGCCGGAGTTCACCGACTTGTGGCTCGACATTGGCGCGAAGAGCAAGGCCGAGGTGGACGAACTGGTTCGTTCCGGTGACGCGATCACCATGCAACTGGGGGCGACACTCTTAAAGAACAACCTCGCCGCCGCCACGGCCATGGATGACAAAGTAGGCGTTTGGGTGGTGATGGAAGCCATGCGGTTGTTGAGCGGATACTATTTGCAAACTTCGGTGGTCAGTGTGTCCACCGTGGCCGAGGAGATCGGCCTGCGTGGGGCCACCACGGCAACGTATAGCGAAGCACCAACTGTTGGGATCGCCGTGGATGTGTGCCATGCCACCGACACACCCGGTGGCGACAAGAAGTTACTGGGCGAAATCAAGTGTGGGGCCGGGCCGGTGGTGTACCGTGGGCCGAACATGAACCCGAAGGTGGTGCAGTTGCTGGAAGATGTGGCCACTGCAAATCAGATTCCGATTCAGGTTCGTGGTACACCCAAGGCCACAGGTACCGACGCGAACGCCATACAGATCAGCCGAACGGGTGTGGCCACCGGCCTCATCGGCATCCCCAACCGGTATATGCACAGCCCGGTGGAAGTGATCCATCTCGACGACCTGGCCAACGCCGCGAAGCTACTCGCGGAGTTCTGCAAGGCCGTGACCGCTGAGCATGACTGGATTCCCTAACGCAACTCCGCCTGGGCCTTCTTCGCGGCCTCCACGATCTTCGACTTCCAGTTCACGTCGCTGGGGTGGTACGGGAAGGTGATACCACGGGAACTGTTCACCACCGCACCCAAGCCGTTGGGCAGATAGGCCGCCTTGACCGCCGCCGCACTGCCACCTTGTGCACCATACCCCGGCACGAGGAACCAGATTCTCGGCATGGCGGCCCGCAGTTCCACGAGTTCGTTCGGGTTGGTGGCCCCCACTACGGCACCCACATCGCCGAGACCGCATTCACCCAGTCCGCCGTCGTTCCACTTGGCGACTTCCTCGGCCACCACGCGGTAGAGTGGCTTGCCATCACAGACAAGGTTCTGGAACAACCCGCCGCCCGGGTTACTGGTACGCACTAGCACGAACAACCCGCGTGAACGTTGCTGGCTTCGGGCTTCACTGATGAACGGCTCGACGGAATCGGCACCGAGGTACGGGTTCACCGTCACCGCGTCTGCATCGAATTGCCGGAATGCGGATTGTGCATAGGCCGTGGCTGTACTGCTGATGTCACCACGTTTTGCATCGAGGATCGTGGGCAGGCCGCGCTCGGTGGCTGCGCTCATCAACTCGCCTAGCACGCGGGCACCATCCCAGCCGATGTTCTCGAAGAACGCTGCCTGTGGCTTTACGCAGGCACAGTACGGGGCCACGAGTTCCAACACCGCGTGGCCGAAGTCGGCGAACGCCGCTGCGATGTTGGGTGTGCCGTCGGTGGTGTGCTTTCGAGTGAGTTCCTCGGGCAGCATGTCCCAGCGCGGGTCGATGCCCACACACAACGGCCCACGTTGCCGGACTGACAGTGCGAGTCGATCTGCAAACGCGTCCATCTTCATGCATCACCAGTGGAGTTCTCGTCCATCGTTTTTTACGTGAATGATACGCCAGTCGTAATGGAATTCTTGATGCCAGCATCCGTACAGTGACCCAATATTTACCTGCGGGAACTGCTCACGCCTATGTCTACGACAAACCACGATCATGTGCCTCCACTCACGCGAGTCTTCAAGCTCCTTGCACCGGATCGACGCGACATCATCATCGTCATGGTGTTTGCTGTAGCGATTGGCCTCTTCAACCTCGTGACGCCCGTCGTAGCGATGGCCGTGGTGAACACGGCAGCCCAGCAAACACTGGCCCAACAAGTCATTGTGCTCAGCATCGCACTTCTCGTAGCGCTGAGCCTTGCTGCGTTTCTGCAAATACTGCAAAACTTTGTTGTGGAGTTTCTGCAACAGCGGATCTTCGTTCGTGTTGCGGACGATCTTGCATTTCGCCTTCCCCGTGCTGATCTGATGGCGTTCGATCAAACGCATGGCCCGGAACTGCTGAATCGTTTCTTTGACGTGCTGACCGTTCAGAAGAGTGCCGCTACGCTGCTGCTGGATGGTGTCACCATCGTGATCCAGATTCTCGTAGGCCTCGTGTTGCTGGGTTTCTACGATTCCGCGCTGATCGGCTATGACATCGTTCTTGTCACGAGCTTGCTGTTTATGGTGTTCGTGTTGGGGCGTGGGGCGGTAAAGTCGGCCATCAAAGAATCACGGGCCAAGTATGCGGTAGCGGGATGGATGGAAGAATTGGCCCGGCATCCGGTCGCCTTCAAAATGGCGGGCGGGCCACGCTTCGCACTGGAGAAGACGGATAAACTCACGAAGGAATATCTCACAAGTCGCCAAGATCACTTCCGCCGCTTGATCCGGCAATTCGGTTTCGCGTTGTTCCTCCAAGCGGCTGCAAACGCAGGGATACTCGCCGTTGGTGGTTTCCTTGTTGCTGAAGGCCGACTGACGTTAGGGCAGTTGGTTGCGGCCGAGATTGTGGTCACTCTTGTGGTGGCGTCTTTCACGAAGTTCGGCAAGCAGTTCGAGAGCTACTACGACCTTCTCGCGGCCGCAGACAAATTGGGCCATCTCATCGATATCCCCATGGAACGTAGTGGTGGTGTGCCACACGAGAACCCAGCGGCGGGAATCACCGTGCGAATTCGTCAGCTCGATTATGCTTATGATCCCAAAAGTCCGAGCGTGTTGAGCCGGTTCGATGCAGACATGCTTGCTGGCGAACGAATCGCCATCATGGGACCAAACGGCTGCGGCAAAAGCACCTTGGTCGAGTTGCTTTATGGCCTCCGCCAACCAACAGGTGGACGCATCGAGTTTGATGGGCTCGATCAACGTGACTTAAAATTGGAATCCTTCCGTGAGCACGTGTGTGTTGTGGAAGGTGTTGAAGTCTTTGAAGAGAGCATCCTTGCAAACGTGCGTATGGGTCGAGAGGAACTCACCGTACAGGAAGTGCGTCAAACGCTCCTAAGCGTGGGGTTACTTCAAAGCGTCTCTGAGCTTCCACACGGCTTGGAAACCATGCTGCAAACCAATGGTGCACCACTCTCACTCGGGCAGACCAACCGTTTGATGCTGGCACGCGCTATTCTTGGCCGACCGAGGTTACTGGTGCTTGATGAGACACTCGATCACATGGATCAAGACATCCGCGAGACCGTGCTGCCTGCCATTCTCAACCGAGAGGCGAACTGGACATTGGTCATCATCACTCACAGTGAAGAAGTTGCCAAGCTCTGCGATCGTACGATCCGCATGGATCGCCCATTGAACTTACAATCAGCCAACAACTAACACTGGACTCAACCCATGGCAACTCACGAAGCAGCTCATTACGAAAAAACCGTCTTGTCCGCCATGAAGATGGCAGGAACTCCGCCCTTGGCCAAGAACCTCGTTTTCGTCGTCGGCTTTTTGCTCGTTGTGGCCTTTCTTGGGCTCTTGGTTATCCCCTGGCGGCAGACAATCCCGGGTACGGGTCGGGCCATGGCGTTCGCCCCCACGGAACGCACGCAGTTCATCGTGGCCCCCATTGAAGGCCGGGTAAAAAAGTGGCACGTCGTCGAGGGACAGAAAGTCAAGCCCGGCGACCTGCTGGTGGAAATGTTGGACATTGACCCCGAGTTGCCACGGCGATTGGAATCTGAAGCCGATGCACTCGAAATGCAGATGACCCTGGCCCTGAGCGGTGAAGTAGAAGTGCAGCGACGGATCTCGGACATCGAACGAAGCCAGAGCTTTCAGCTACAAGTGCAGGAAGCGGTTATCCGCGAGATCGAGCGACAGGAAGATATCAACAAGCAGGAGATCATTGCTGCGAAGGAAAGACTCCGAAACGTCAAGCAGGAACTGGATCGGATGACAGCGGTGAATTCTGGTGGCCGAGAAAGAGTACCCGAGCAGTCAGTTGACAACCAGCGTAATACAGTCGTGAATTCCGAAGCAGCATACAACTCGTCCAACGAAAGGCTGAAGGCGACTGGCGAGCGCCTTTCGGCTGGAAGGGATTTGCGCGAACGTCTCAAGGCTGATACGGATGCGGCGGTGAAAGCCGAGAAGCTCGCTTTAGTTCGCGCCTCCACCGAAGTGCAATCGGTGAATCAACGCATTCAACAGACGAACAACCGCATTGCCCGGCAGCGACAGCAATCCGTGTTTGCCACGGTAGATGGAACCGTGTTCCGCATCCTGGCGAACGCCGAAGGGTTGCTGGTTCGCCCCGGTGAACGTCTCGCCATGCTGGTGCCAACTCTTCTGAATGAGGCTGATCGGGATGCACAGCAACTCCGCCAGGTAGCCTCGTCAATTGGCCTCTTTTCGGCGGCCGCACTTGCCCCGGTTGCCGGGCCAACGCAGCTTGTCGTGGGATTGTCGCCAGAACCCGTGTTGCGGTCGTTGACAACAGAGAAGTACCCCGGTATTGTCGGCGAGCTTTTCATTGATGGTAACGACCTGCCACTGGTCAGCATTGGCGACAAAGTGCGTTTGCAGTTCGAGGGGTGGGCTGCTGTGCAGTTTGTGTCGTTCCCGCAGGCAGCGGAGGGGACTTTCGGCGGCGTGGTGTACTTAGTCGATCCGACTTCCAACGACAAAGGCGACTTCCGGATTCTGGTAAAACCCGATCCGGACGATAAGCCTTGGCCGAAGGAAGACTTGCTCCGACAAGGGGTGCGTGCCCAGGGGTGGGTGCTCATGCCAAAAGATGTACCGCTGTGGAAGGAAATGTGGCGGCAGTTGAATGGCTTCCCACCGGCTCGCGAGATCGAGAAGAAGGATGAAACGGGGGCACTTGGCCCAGTACCGGCAAAGAAGAAAAAGTAGGGGGATGGATGCGACACAGGGGGACAAGGACGTTCCAATCATTCACGTTTCTCGGATTGCTGCTGGGAGCAACGGGGTGTGCCAGTACGCAATCTCCCATCGCGGATGGTGCTTACATTCGCAATCCGGTCTTGGCACCGCCAGCACCAGTACCCGCGCCCACTTCGAATAGTTTGCCATTATCCCCTAGCCTTGATGAAGCACTGAAACCCAAGCCGGTTTCAATAAACGGCATGCTCCCGCTGGAAGAAATTCTCACCACAGTCAGCCAGAACTTCCCACTGTTGCAGGCCATCCAAGAAGAACGCAACATCGCGATGGGGCAACGGGTTGTCACCGAGTCGGCTTTTGACCTCAACTTGAAAAGCAGTCTGACGAATCAGGAAGGTTCCTTCGGCAACACCCGGCTCGACGTTCTTGCCGAGCAGGCCACGCCGTACAACGGCCTCAGCATGTTCGGCGGATACCGCATGGGGCTGGGCGACTACCCCGTATACAACCTCGGCCAGAAAACCGGACAGGGTGGCGAACTGCGAGCCGGGTTCAGCATGCCGTTGCTGCGCGATGGTGCCATCGACCGCCGGCGTGCTGCTCTTCGGCAAGCACAAATTGCCGAGCAACTGGCCGACCCGGTCATTCGTCGGACTCGATTGGATGTGCTGCGTGCTGCGGCCCGTGCCTACTGGGCCTGGGTGGCTGCTGGACAACGAACGATCATTCAACAAGAACTGCTGAAACTCGCCAACGCTCGGCAGGCCGACCTGGAAGCCCTGCGAGATGTTGGTAAACGCATCGGCGATATTCCGGTGAATGACAACAAGCGAGCTATTTACGAACGACGGGAACTCGTGCTCGCTGCGGAACGTGGCTTCCAGGAAGCTGCACTCGCGTTGTCTGTGTTTCTGTGTGATGCCAATGGCGACCCGGTGGTGCCTTCTGTGGAGCGCCTGCCGAAGGATTTTCTTGAACAGAACGTTCTGGAACTTTCCACGGCGACGCTCGAAACCGATGTGGCCGCAGCGCTGGCTGCGCGGCCGGAGTTGGATCGGCTGCGATTGCAAAAGGAACAACTGGCCGTCGAGTACAAACTGGCGCTGAATCAGTTTCTGCCAGCCGTCAACATCGGCGCGGGTGTGTCGCAAGACATTGGCTTCAGCAGTAAGTCCTTCAACGGCACCGGCATCTTTGGCTCAGATCGCACCAGCGCCAACGTGTTCCTCACGTCGGACTTACCCGTGCAGCGCCGAGAGGCACAGGGCCGGGCACAACAGACACGAGCACGGATGATACAAGTGACACTGAACGAAAAGCAGATGCAGAACGTGATCCGTGCTGAAGTTCAGGATGCGTTGTCATCGCTCATCCAATCTCGCAAACGGCTCGAAGAAGCGCGGAATGAGCGTACCGTTGCGGTGGGTGTGGCCAATGATGAACAAGTGCTGGTGAAGAATGCTTTGTCCGATGTGTTCTTCTTGAACCAGCGGGAACTGAACGCGGCCGCAGCAAAGTTGAAGATCGCCAATCTGCTGGCTGAGTATTACCGCGCCTATGCCGACTACCGAGCCGCTTTGGGTGACGATACGAATACCGCACCAGCGAACACAAAGCCCATCGCACCCTAGCAGAAACTCGGTTGCCAACACGACGGGCTGTGCGGTTCGTCTAGAATCGTAATGCAAGTGTCGTGTCTGGGGTGGTCATGAGTACGGAGTTGCTTGACAAGAAGGAAGAACGCATCCAGCGGATGTTCAACCGCATCGCGCCGTGGTACGACTTCCTGAATCATCTGCTGAGCTTGAACGTTGATACCGCTTGGCGGAAGAAGCTCTGCAAGCTCGTACCGCCCTCCCCCGGCAAACCGGTGCTTGACCTCTGCACCGGTACCGGCGACTTGGCTTTTGCCTTGGATCGTCATGCGAAGACACGCTGCACGATTGATGCGAGCGACTTCAGTGCGGACATGTTGACCATCGCCCGCAAGAAGAACGTCAAGCGGAAGTCGGACACACGCATCACCTTTACCGAAGCCGACTCACAGCAG
>JBBRME010000101.1:0-15272 GCA_038230995.1 Gemmatales bacterium | reverse complement strand
GAACGGAATCAGGTGTACACGACAAAGGCGTTCCAGTGCTGGTTCCACGTCTTCAAAGCGGCGTTGGCTCATCCGCGTCTGGGCGTTCTTCGTGGGCGGCAGAATCGGCTCCCCGGCAATCATCTCGAAGAGGACATGCCCTAGGAAGTAGATGTCGGATCGGATGTCGCCGGACTTGACATCGGTCGCTTTTTCTAAGCCTGCATAGTCGACCGTGCGTTCAGCTTTTTCGTCTTTCTCGGTCTTCACGCCCACAAACAACGATTGCGATTCGATGTTGACCTCGGCCAAGCCGAAGTCGACCAGCTTGGCAACTTTGTCGGTGCCGAGAAGAATGTTGGACGGCTTAATATCTCTGTGAGTGAGCCCGCGGCTATAAGCGTAAGCCAGCCCGTTGACAGACTCTTCTATGATCCGCAAGGCTTCCTCAAGCTCGAATTTCTTGCGAATGGTGAGGATGTCGCGGAGGTTCCCCCCCTCCACAAAGTCCATGACGATGAAGTACCCGCCGGTGCTGTCGTCCTTACCCACGTTGAGAATGCGGACGATGTTTGGATGATCGAGCGTCATGCCCAGGCGGCCTTCGCGCTCGAAGCTCTCAATTCGCTTGGGGGTATCGAGCCAACGTTTGCGTAGCACTTTGACAGCGACGACGTTGCCGTTTCGAGGATCATCGCCCCGGTAGACTCGTCCAAAGCTGCCAGACGCAATCTTGTACAAAATGCGGTATCCACCCAGCAGGTAGCCGTCCTTTTCGCCCTTCAGCAATTTGCCGGATTGCAACGGTGTGAGCAACCGCTTGCGTTCCAGCATCTTGGTAAATTCAATCGGGGCCGCGCCGTTGTTGTCGAGTTCATAGAGCAACTCGCGCGATTGGCTTTCGGAGATGAGCTGAGATCGCACAGCCAGTTGGGCGATTTCCGCTGCGTTCGCTGGTTCACTCATGACAACCAGGGTCAGGGGACAATAGGAAGGAACAGCGAGAGATTTCGTTATCGTTTTACATAAACTACCGAGCAATGTTCACGGCAACTGCTGTGGTTCCTGCGGATTTCTGATCCGAGACGGCCCTATTTTCCGACTGGATGGACATAACGATGACCGTTTCCTGGCAAGGTGTGTTCCCGGCTGCTTGCACTCAGTTCAAGCCGGATTTCTCTCTGGATATCGCCAGCACACTAGCACACGTGGAGGCCATGATGAAAGTCGGCATCCATGGTCTGGTGATGATGGGAAGCGTAGGTGAAAACACCACACTCGACACCGAAGAAAAGATTGAACTGATGAAGGCTACCGTGGCCCTTGTCGGGAAGAAAATCCCAGTGTTGACGGGTGTGGCCGAGTATACCACCGCCGGAGCGTGCCGCTGGGCCGAGCAAGCTGCCAAGTGCGGGGCCGATGGCCTGATGGTGTTGCCGCCAATGGTGTACAAAGGCGACGACCGTGAGACGATGGCCCACTTCCGCACCGTGGCAAGTGCCACGGATTTGCCAATCATGGTGTACAACAACCCGCCTGCCTACAAAGCCGATATCACGCCAGAGATGTTCGTGGAACTGGCCGACGAGCCGAAGTTTGCCTGCATAAAGGAAAGCTCGGACAACCCGCGTCGCGTGACCGACATTATCAACCTTACCGGCAATCGCTACGTGATCTTCGGCGGGGTGGATGATCTCTTTCTGGAATGTTGCATGCTCGGGGCTACCGGTTGGGTGAGCGGGCTGGTGAATGCCTTCCCGGCGGAAAACAAACTGATTTGGGACTACGTACAAGAGGGCAAGTGGGAAGACGCTCGGCGTGTCTACCGCTGGTATACCCCGCTGCTGCACCTCGACACACATCCGAAACTGGTGCAGTACATCAAGCTGGCCAGTGCCGAGTGCGGCTATGGCAGTGAACTGTGCCGACCACCCCGGTTGCCACTTGTTGGCGAAGAACGCGAACGCGTCATCAAGATTATCCGCGATGCCAAGGCCACAAGGCCATTGAAATAGTCAACGAAAAGAGCCACCGAGATCACCGGTGGCTCTTGGGTCTTCGTCGAGAGTTACTTCTTCTCGATCTCGACCGAGTCAAGGAACGTCTTCACATGATCCCCTAGGTCTTTTTCCGACTTGGCTTGTACCCATACGGTGTAGAGTTTGTTGTTTTCGATCGTGAGCCAGATGAGATTCACGCCGTCATCGTGCTTTACAAGGAACCAGTATCCCGCCGGGCAGTTTTTATTCAGATCGCTTTCCCCACGCTTTAGGATTTTCATGTTCTTGGCCTGTTGATCCACACCTTCAATGAAAGTCTGGGCTTGAGCTTTCAAGTCTTTGTGGTTCAGTTTCAGGTTCTCGATCTCGGAGACGATCATCATGAAGACCACATCGTCCTTTTTGCACAGGTAAATGTCGATCACGACTTGACCGTCCTTACTGTCCATCTTTTTTTCGATGTGCTTCGTCGTCACGGGGAATACAGCTTTGAGGTTGTGTCCGACGTGAGTGAATTCTTCTTTGGCCGCGTGGGCCAGTGTGCTGAAACCGAAAACCATGGCCAGGGCAGCGATTAGGATGCGAGTCTTCATGGGTCTCTCCGAAACAGGGGGTTGGTTGTGAAACCGTTGATGCCCCCCGTACTGCCGAGCCTGAAACCTGTGACAACATCGTGAAAGATTTTTGAGATTTGCTGTACCTTGATGGAAGCACCTGGAACGACACCATGCCCGATTTTGCCACACGTCGTGCCGACATCAATGCTAAGCAAGAGCTGATGGCCAAGCTGTTGGCAGACTTGGGTTGCGATGCGGCCATCCTGCTCGTGCCCGCCCATCTCGCTTGGTTTTGCGGCGGGCTGAATCTACGAGGACTGTACACCGACTCGGAGAGACCAGGTGTTTACACCAACGGCAAGATGCGTTGGCTGATCTGCGCGAACGTCGACACTCAACGACTTTTCGATGAAGAACTCGATGGCCAAGGCTTCATGCTCAAGGAATGGGGCTGGCCAACAGGTCGGGCTCAACTGCTTGCCGAGTTAGTACAGGGAAAGAAAATTGCGTCGGATCGACCTTTCCCCAACATGCCACTTCTAGCTGACAAACTCCGGTCGATGACTCGCCCGTTGTTTCCATCCGATGCAATTCGGCTTGGCCGATTGGGTGAAGCTCTGGCTCATGCATTGGAGGCCACAGCCAGAACCTTCCATCAGGGGATTTCCGAAGCCGAAGTTGCGGGGCAATTGGCCCACCGTTTGTACCACCGTGGCTTGGATGTGCATTCTGTCAGCGTGACAGCCGATCAGCGCGGAGTGCTGCTTCGCCGGAGCGGTTATACCGACGCCCCAGTGGAGTCCTATGCCACGCTACAAGCTACGGCCATGCAAGGCGGGTTGCATGCTACAGCAAGCCGCATGGTGTCGTTCGTTGAACCGAAGAGCGAGCTACGCGATGCCGTCGATGCCGCGTGCAAAGTGTCGGCGTTGTTTCGAAGTTGCAGCAAGCCCGGCGAAACCATGAGCGAAGCCATCGAAACAGCGTTTCGAGTGGTCAAAGGTACGCCATTCGAGTTTGAATGGCGGCTCAGCGCCCCCGGCTACGGCACAGGTTGGTTCCCGGCAGATGACCTTCGACGGGTTGGACAGGACGACCCGTTTGTCGATCAACAACCGCTGGTCTGGCAGCCGAGGCTCGGTCTTGCCGCTGTCGTGGATACAGTAATCGTGAGTGATACTGGTGGCCTGAACGTCACCCGGCCCGACGAGTGGCCGCATAAACGCGTTACGATCGGCAGTACGACTTATACTGTCCCCGATCTTTTGATTCGAACTGAATAGAGGCTTACATGTTCTCAATGATGCTGACGGCGTTATTTTTTGCGGCACCTGTTGCCGAGGTGAAGGCCTACGCCGTACCGACAATGCTGGTGGATGCTGCCGATGCCTCAGCGAAGACATTCACGATTTTTGACACCCGCGTCAAAGCAGCCTACGACGAAGGCCACATCCCCGGAGCGGTACAACTGAATGTCGGGCAGTGGGGTAAAACCATTAACGCAGAAAAGGCTGATGCCGCGTTTTGGAAGAAGGAACTTGCTGCAGTTGGAGTCACATCCAAAGCAGTCGTGCTTGTGTACTCGGACGACATCCGCGACATGTGTCGGGTTTGGTGGATGTTCAAACTGGCCGGTGTTGCCGATGTGCGAGTGCTCAACGGTGGATGGAAGGCCTACATAACGTCAAAAAAACCGATCAGCAAAGACAAGATCACCAATCCTGCTGTCGAGCCGCACAACTGGAAACCCGAACCACGGTTCATCACCAAGGCCGAGGTTGTGAAATTGGCCGAAGCAAAATCCGGTGGATTTCTTGATGCACGCAGCGCGACGGAATACTCGGCAGGACGAATACCAGGTGCCACTGCACTGGAATGGAAGGAAGTCCTGGACGCTGAGACAGATCAGTTCCTGAAGCCTGCACAGCTTGCAGACCTGATGAACAAGAAAAAAGTGAAGCTCGATGAGCCCTGCGTGACCTACTGCCAAGGCGGTGGGCGTGCCGCTGTTTTGGCCTTTGCACTGGAACTGATGGGTGCGAAAAACGTGAAAAACTACCATCCAAGCTGGGGCGAATACGGTTCAGATAAGGATACACCCAAAGAGAAATAACAAGCCCAAAGGTACAAGTATTCCTAATCGGCGGTCGAGATAAAAAGTTTTTGTCATGTCCGGCTTGACGCCGTTTTCCGCATTCCTTAAGAATCGCGTACCTCGCCCACAGCACGGAGTCCATCAGACAAAAAAGTGACGGGCATAGGGGGATGGATTGTCACCACAACGGGATCGACCAAAGAACATCGTGAGTGCCTGTGCACTAACGATACGATTCCGAAGAACTAGTGAGGAAGTGGACGATGTCTCGACGATTTTTAACAGCAGCATTTGGCACGGCCGTTATGGAACGTCCAACCGACGCTTGGGAACGACCAAGCCGGGTGGCACCACGCCTAGCCGAAGAAGAAGAAGCAGTGGAGGAAGTTGAAGACGACGACGATGATGAAGACGACGACCTTGATGATGATGACGAGGACGACGACTTCGAGGACGACGACTTCGATGATGATGACGACGATGACCTCGACGATGACCTCGACGATGACCTCGACGACGACCTTGATGATGACGACGACGATCTTGATGACGACGATGAAGAAGAAGTCGCTGACGAAGTCTAACGAAAAAGAACGGGGGCAAACGCCCCCGTTCTTTGACTTTGTGGCAATGAAATCGTCTATTTCTTCTTCGGGCCAACAGTTGCGGGCTGCCACTCTTTTTGTGCTGGTGGTGGTTCAAGGCCGGTAATAGCTAACGTGCTGATCGAATTATCCTTCAAGTTCACCACACGCACCCGATGTGCGTTCGTATCGGCGATGTACAACATGTCGCCGACAAGACACATTCCGGCGGGTTCATTGAGCAATGGGCCATTTTCCTTGTCGTTCGGGTCAACTCCGCCGAGCAGTGTCTTCACTTCCTTCTTGGCCGAGTTATACAGTTTGAGCTTGCTGTTGTAGGTGTCGGCAATGAGCAGGTTGCCGTTGTAATACTGGACTGACAACGCGTGTTGCAGGCGGGCAACGTCTGCGTTGCCGTCCTTATCACCAAACTTGAAGAGGCTTGGCCCCTTGGCCCCGCCGGGCAGGTCGGGTGTACCCACAACAGTGCTGACATTTGCAACACCGTCGATTGGAACTTTGCGAATGGCGCTGCCTTCACTGTCAGCCACGTACAAGTTTTTACCATCGGTGCTCAGACCCGACGGTTGAGCGAACGCTGCATCGTACATCGAGCCATCGACGATGATCTCCGAGCCGCTGCCTGCAGTCGGCTGGATTTTTTTGTTTGTCAGATCGATCATCCAGATTTGATGATGCCCGGCCATCGCGATGAACAGCTTTTCATCGAGGAGCAGTATGTCCCACGGACTGTTCAACTTTGTGGTGAGTGCATCGCGCGGGGCCAGGTTTAAGCGAGCGCGGTAATCGGATTCCTGCTTGCCGTTGCCTGCGATGGTTTTCACAATTCCGGTTTTCAGGTCCGCAGAACGAATGCAATGGTTCTTACGGTCGGCAATGTACAGCGTATCGCCATCGAAGGCCAAGCCTTGTGGGTCGTCGAATTTTGCATCTGCAAATTTCCCGTCCACGTAACCGGGGCTACCCGCACCGATCACGTCGAGCTTCTTGCCAGTTTTGTCAGTAAGCACCACTCGGTGGTGAGTGCTATCAGCAATCGCCAGGCGTTCGCCTTTCTGGTCGGCGGCAATCTTGCCGGGGAAGAATAGTGGAGTGTCGCCAGTCTCGCGGAAACGCACGAGGTCAAAGCGGATCGGATCGCTGTTGAGCACCTTCTTCTTCTTTGCCTCTTCAATCAAAGTGGCAATGACCTTGTCTAAAAGTTCGAGCTTGCCTTCACCCGACGTGTTGCCGACATATCTGCCCTCTGCATCAATCACCACATAACTTGGCCACGACTGCACACTGTAAGCATCCCAGATTTCATGGTCGGCATCATTAATCACCGGGTGAGCAATCTCGTAGCGTAGCACCGCTTTTCGAATGCTCTTGGTGACTTTCTCGTTCTCGAACTTTGCACTGTGAACACCAATCACCACGAGTTCGTTCGGGTATTTCTTTTCCAGTTTGGCCAAATCTGGCAGGATGTGGATGCAGTTAATGCAGCAGAGCGTCCAGAAGTCTAGGACAACGACTTTGCCCTTGAGGTCGGCCAACTTGATCGGGCCAGAAGTGTTGAGCCAATCTTTCTTGAGGGGGAAGTCAAACGCAGGCTTGCGTTCGTCGGGCTCCTGCGGCTGCGCGGCGGCCAGATCTTGAGTGACAAACGTGTTTGCAAAATCACTTGAGGCAAACCAAAGAGCCGCACCGCACAGCGTGGCTCCGATCGTAATGAGGCCCCAGTGAATACGATTGGCAGGTCGAATCGATGCAGTCAAGGGAGAGTCTCCGAGAATTCGTTGCACCATCGTAGTCGAAAAGTAGGTGCAATGAAAAGGCGGTATTACGTTCGGCATGGATGTTTTAGAATTGTCCGCTTGAGCCATACGACGTTACGCAGCGCAACATATACACGAATCACCACCCATTTTGTTACCACATCACCTGCTACAATACCAACGGCCAGGGGTGCCCCCGGTGTACGGCGGGCTGAGAACAAACCCTTCGAACCAGCGCGGGTCATTCCGGGCTGGAAGGCCGACTTCGATTGGCGATGATGGATTGGCAATTTCCGATTGCAGACACATCATGTTTGATGTTGCTCCAATCACGCGTTGCCTTTCTTGAAATCGACAATCGGCAATCACAAATCCGAAAACGCAAATGACACAACTAGAGAGCGCCCGCCAGGGCATCGTCACCCCGGAGATGGACTTCGTAGCCACTCGCGAAGACCTTGATGCGGAACTCATCCGCGAAGAAGTCGCCCGTGGCCGCATGGTCATCCCAGCCAACATCGAGCACCTGAAAACCAGCCTAGAGCCAATGTGCATCGGCGTGGCCAGTTGCTGCAAGATCAACGCCAACATCGGCAACAGCGCCGTCACAGGCAAGGTCGAAGACGAGTTGAAGAAGTTGCACACAGCAGTCCACCTCGGTGCCGACACCGTGATGGATCTCTCCACCGGCGGCAACATCGACGGCATCCGCCGGGAGTTGATCGCCGCCAGCCCGGTACCCATCGGAACGGTGCCGATCTATCAGGTCATTCAGCAGGTCAAAGACCCGCAGGACGTGACCCCGCAGATGATGCTCGATATGGTCGAGCATCAGGCCAAGCAGGGCGTGGATTACATGACCATCCACGCTGGTGTGCTCATTGAACACGTACCACTGACACGCAACCGCCTCACTGGCATCGTCAGCCGTGGTGGTGCACTGATGGCCGGTTGGATGGTCGCCCACCACAAGCAGAACCCGTGGTACACACACTTCGATCAAGTCTGCGAGATCATGAAGGCGTATGACGTGACCTTCAGCTTGGGTGACGGGCTGCGTCCCGGTTCGATTGCAGATGCCAATGATGAAGCCCAATTCGCCGAACTCAAAACACTCGGCGAACTCACACTCAAGGCTTGGGAACACGGCTGCCAGGTGATGATCGAGGGGCCGGGGCACATCCCCATGCACCTCGTGAAGATGAACGTGGAGAAGGAACGCGAACTCTGCCACGAGGCACCGTTCTACCTGCTGGGGCCACTCGTTACGGACGTAGCGCCAGGCTACGACCACATTACCAGTGCTATTGGTGCAGCACTCGCTGCCGAGGCCGGTGCGGCCATGCTGTGCTATGTGACACCGAAGGAGCACCTTGGCCTGCCCAACGCGGATGATGTGCGCCAGGGTGTGATTGCGTACAAGATCGCCGCACACGCCGGGGACATCGCCCGTGGTCGGAAGAACGCCCGCAAGCGAGATGACGACCTGAGCCGGGCACGCTTTGAGTTTGATTGGAACCGTCAGTTTGAACTGAGCCTCGACCCCGAAACCGCACGCCGGATGCACGATGAGACCTTGCCACAGGACGTGTTCAAGAGTGCGAAGTTCTGCTCGATGTGCGGGCCGAAGTTCTGCTCGATGCGGATCACGCAGGATGTGCGTAAACTCGCCGACGAAGCGGAGAAGCTGAGCTTGAGCTTGGCCGTGGCGAACTGATTTACTTCACCATAGTGCCCGCGTAAACCGTGACCTTGCTGCGTTCACCTGCACGCACGGTCACGGTTTTGTTTGCTTCCATCAGGGTGCCATCTTTTTCCTTCCAGCGGGCTGACACGTTGAATGTGTGTTCCGCACCTATTGCAATTGGCTGAGACTCTAGTTCGCGAGATACGTCATCGCCTTTCAGTTCTACGCCGTCCACAGTCCACACTGCAGCACTCGGTACAGTCATCATGAGCACCGCACTGACACGTGCCTTGGCCATCAAGGTGCTATCAGCATCCGTTTTGCCTGCCCCCATCAGTGCCAGCGCACTTGGTGCACTGAAGACACGAGGTTGATTCACGACATATATGGGTTGCTGGTAGTAATAAGGGTTATACCACCCATAGCCACCCCAGCCCCATCGGCCAATGCCGGGCACCATCGGCGTGACCAGTGGCACCGGGCCGACGACCGGCAACGGATTTGGATTGGTCTGAATCACAACAGGCTTGGTCTGCCCAAACGCCAACGCGGTGCTACACACTAAGAGAACGATGAACGCTCGGCATGTCATGGCTGGCACCTTTGTGATCTATTCTAACCAGCCGCTCACCACAGATTGTGAATCTTTCTCGTTATCCAACACAGTGATGCTGACCGCTGCGACTCGAACTGCTACCATGCATGATTCATGTCAATTGGTATTCACTGCGAGCCTTTTCCCATGTCTGATGCCGAAACACCAACCGCACCCGTTATGAATCTAGATGATCCGTCGCTCTACAACAATCGGGAACAAAGTTGGCTCAGCTTCAATCATCGCGTCTTTGAAGAAGCTCTCGACACCACTGTGCCATTGCTGGAACGAGTGAAGTTCCTCGCCATCGCAAGTAGCAACCTTGATGAGTTCTTCATGGTGCGGGTCGGCGGGCTGCATCAGAAGGTGAAAGCGGGCATCACCACTGGCACAAGTGGAGACAAGACACCACCGAAGCAACAGTTGAAATGCATCGCCAAGAACGTGAACGAGCTCGTTCTTGGGCAATCAGAATGCTTCAATAATCTCATCCTGCCGGCTTTGAAGAAACACGGCATCCAGATCAAATCCGAAGTGGATCTGACGGCTCAAGAAACTGCCGGACTCGCGGAGTTATTCCACTCTCAGATCTTTCCAGTACTCACGCCACTGGCTACAGACCCCGCCCACCCTTTTCCGCATTTGGCAAATAAGAGCCTCAACTTCGCAGTGAGTTTGAGGAGACCCGGCGACGAAGACTTGCAATTCGCACTTGTACAAGTGCCTGGCGTGCTGCAACGGTTGATCCCGTTGCCCGGTGGCGATGCCAGCAACACGGTACTGGTCATGCTTGAGACCATCATTCGCCCGCATCTCGTGAGCCTTTTCCCCGGCTTGACGATCGAACATACCGTACTGTTCCGCATCACGCGAGACAGTGAGTTTGAACTCGACGAAGACGTGGAGGACTTGCTGCGTGCTATCGAAGAAAACGTGAAGCAACGCAAACGCGGGGAAGCTGTGCGGCTGGAACTCGAAGCCGATGCACCCGTGTATCTCGAACAGTATCTGACAGGTGCTTTCGATCTCCATCCGGCCGATGTGTTCCGTATCCCCGGCATGCTCGACCTCACGGCCATGTTCCAAGTTCACGCGGTGCCGGGCTATACCGAGTTGCGTGATCCACCGTATACCCCCGCCTTGGTGAAGGAACTAACGTTGGCCCAGAGTCCGTGGGCTGCCATACGCCAGCGCGACATCCTCATGCACCACCCGTATGAGAGCTTCAAGCACGTGGTCGATTTTATCGATGCTGCTGCTGATGACGACAGAGTGCTGGCCATCAAGCAGACGCTCTACCGCACGAGTTCAGATAGCTCCATCGTGAAAGCGCTGCAACGCGCAGCGGATAACGGCAAGCAAGTGACGGCTGTGATTGAACTGAAAGCCCGGCTTGATGAAGAACGAAACATTCAGTGGGCCAAGGTGCTGGAAAAAGCAGGCGTTCACGTGGTATTCGGCTTTGTTGGGCTCAAGACCCACTGCAAGGCTGCCATGGTGGTTCGCCGAGATGAGGACAACATGATCCGGCGATACGTCCACCTCGCCACGGGCAATTACAACCCGCAGACAGCTCGGTTGTATACCGACATTGGCCTGTTTACTTGCAAAGCCGACTTCGCTGACGATGTAACACTCCTCTTTAACCACTTGACCGGCAACAGCGTCACGCCCAACTACCGCAAGCTGGTCGTGGCACCACTACGGTTGCAACCCTTCATGATCGAGCGGATCGAACGCGAAGCAGTGAACCAAAAAGCGGGGAAGAAGTCTCGCATCATTGCCAAAATCAATGGGCTGCTCGAACCCGCGATGGTCAAGGCTCTGTACGCTGCGAGTCAGGCCGGAGTCAAGATTGACCTCATCTGCCGGGGCATTTGTGCCTTACGGCCTGGTGTGCCTGGTGTGAGCGAGACCATACGCATCGTCTCGGTGGTGGATCGCTTCCTGGAGCATAGCCGGATCTTTTACTTCGAGAACGACGGCCAACCGGATGTGTACGTCGGCAGTGCCGACTGGATGGATCGCAACTTGAGTCGGCGCGTGGAGGTAGTGTTCCCCATCGAGCAACCCGACCTCAAGGCACGGGTGATTGACGAAATCCTCGCCATCAGCTTGGCGGATAACGTCAAGGCCAGGAATCTACGCTCCGATGGTCAGTATGAACGAGTGAGCCGACCAGACGGCGTCGCCCCGCTGCGGAGCCAAATGAAATTCATGGAGCTTGCTGCGGATGCGGAACGCAAGGCGGCCCTCACCGCCCTCGGCGAAACCGGTACCAACTTGAACCCGACGGTCAAGCATCAGAAGAAATCCCGCCCACGCAAGGCCTAATAAAGCAAGCCATCGTCGTTGACCGATGGCTTGTCGTGGTACTTCGTTCTGACACAACGGGTGAACACCATCCGCTTGTTACCCCACGAAGATGCCGTCCGAAAGCTTTTGGCTGCTGAGGTTCAGGCTTGAGGTCAATCCACTTGGCTTCACCAGCCATACTCGGCCAAACTCATCTGTTCCGCTGCTGACGATCAGTTCAGGTACTCCATCTTTATCAAGATCAGACGCGTGGACTCGAACACCACCGTTGTAGTCGGCAGGCGTATCTACCGTGAAGTCTTTCAGCACGCTGTTCCAAGGTTGACCAGTCTTGATGGTCTTGTACCCGTCCAGAACCTTGACATGCCCGCTACCGCTACCTGCACCATACACCAGATCTGCGTAGCCATCGCCGTTGAAGTCGGCCAACGAAACATATGCACCGCTGTTCACACCCGGATCAAAGGCAAAGTAGTCGCCGATGAGCCGTTCTTGTGGGTTGGTCGGGAACAGGCTGGCCCCGCTGTAGAGCGACACCCGTGGGCCACCGTTGAAGCCGGCAGCCACCAACAGGTCGTCTTTCCCGTCGCCATCTACGTCACCGGCGGCCACCCGAACGCCACCGCTGAAGGCGGGGTCCGCAATGGCGAAGAAGTCGGTCATCGTCCAGGCGGGGTTGCCTTCGGCATATATCTTCACTCGCGGGCCACCACCACGATCGGCCCCCACTATGAGTGAGGCTTTGCCGTTGCCCTGGATGTTACCAGTGGCCACGATCACCCCACCTTTGAAGCCGAGTTCAAAGGCAAGGAATCGGCGAATCTCAGCACCTGTGGCACCGTTGTACTCCACCACCCATGGATCACCACCGGGGCCAGCCGCGGCCACGATGTCTTTGATTCCATCGCCGTTAAAATCACCACTTGCAGTACGGATCGTACCCGTGAACCCTGGGAAAGGTGTGATCACCGGCCCGCTGGCGACAAGGTTGTCGCCTACCAACTTGTATTCCTGGAAGGTGCCGTTGCCACCAATGAGTACTGGCGTGGTTCCTTGGGAAACAATTGGTGAAACTGGGATCGTTGGTGGGATCACTGGTGGTGAAACCGGTGGCGACACAGGTGGTGATACGCCACCCAGGTTCGCTACTTGCCAGCCAATGTCGGCTAGGCCTGCGTAATCGAGTTCACTGAACTCGACCCGTGCACCAGTCGCCACCATTGGTTGCATCGAGACGGGATTCACCCCTTGCGACTTGATGCCCTGATCCCAGTGGCCGGGGTTGCTGAGGCTGACGAAAGGATTTGTACCGCCGTTGATAAAGCGGCCGTTGGCCCCGGTATACGATCCACCGCTGACCAAGTTGTTCCACTGTGTTGCCACACCGAAGCCGAGCACGTGGCCGAGTTCATGGGTGACCACGGTGTGGAAGTCCAGTTGATTGGATGCAGGGGCTGCACTGCTGAAGTTCCAGTTCTCCGAGGAATCAAACGAAATCGATCCACCCCACGAGGCGAAGCCCGAAACCCCACGATTCTTAAGCGTATTAAACCAAGGTTGATTGCCAGAAGCCGAGTATCCACCAAAGCCACCCAACCCTGCTTCGGCCCCACCACTGTTGTGTTCTGCACCCACGAACACCACGATTTGATCGGTGCCCACCGTGAGGTTGCTGACGTTCACATACTGGCTGGTGTTGGATGGGTTGAATGTCGTTGCCGTCCAACTGTTGCCACCGGTTGGTGCAATCGCAGCCAGGTCTACCGTGGTATTGATGCGGGCTTCAAAGTTGTCGGCTGCACGTTCCAGTGCGGCCCGACGTATCGGGTCATTAAAGAAGCCAAGAGTGTCGTAGCGGTAGTCGAAGGTAATCTGAAATGCTGCGGGTACTTCGCGGGCTTCAAGTGTGAGAACGGAGAGGCGCGCACCAATCTTGGCGTGTGAGTTCATCGTGGCCTACCACAAGGGAGTTCATCGAGAGGGCCGAGCATCAGTTGCGAAGAATGCTGCGATGGGGATCGCTGAGGCTCGGAATTGAAGTGTCTTTAGGATGCTTGCCGAGATTGCCAAATACATCAGTTAGGAAATCTATAAGGATTTCAAAGAAGAATCCGACAGTGTAAACAGTAGGGATCAGTTCAAATATTCTGCGTGAAAACTGCGACGACAGCGCGAATCTCGCACTCGCGCCTTGGGTGAAAAATCCGACCTTGGCCCACTGTTTCACAAGGTTGACAGGGTTAACACCTGTCAACCTTGTGAAACAGTGGGCGCGAATCGCTCGTACCCGACCCGCGCATTAAGCCCCCTCGCTGTTCGGCGAAGTGATCGAATGGAGTCGGGCGAGGATCGCCGCGCGGCCGAGTGCCTGAAGAGTTGCGATGTTCCGCTGGGGAATCGCTGCCTGTGCGATCGGGTCGCCCGACACCTCGGTCACGCTCAGCTCACGGAGCAGGTGGAGCATCGGCTCGGGTGGCCGATTCGTGTAGTTCTCTGGCGCGTCCGGCGTCGTCCCCTCGAACTGATACTGCGGGTGGAACCCGGCCACCTGAATGGTGCCCTCCAACCCGAGGCGTCGGAGCAGCCGGTCGGCATCGCTGAGGAAGTCCAAGTAGTCGTCGAACGCTGACATCGCACGCGGATGGATCAGGATCGTTGTCTCAACCATCGACCGTGGGGCGGTAGCAAGTGCGACCAGTTCCGTCTCCAGTGCCGCGAGCAGTTCCTCGTGATCGCCAGCCTCGGTGACGGCGTACCGGATCAGCCCAGCGTCGGACACTCGGCGGGCGAAAGGACACAGGTTCAGCCCGATGACCATTCCGGTCACCCAGCGGCGGGTCACATCGATCACGGCCTGTACGTCTCGCTCTGCCACCGCGTTACCTCACTCGTGTCGTCGGGGAATCATCGGCTGTGAACCACGCCGAGCGATGATTCTGCCAAGTGCGTCACTGTATCAGGAAGCGCATTACGTTCGCAACGGATCACTCGGCGTCCCAGATGCGGGCGGTCTTGTCCGCGGAAGCGGTGACGATCCGCTTGCCGTCCGGGCTGAATGCCACGCCCCGCACATGTTCGATGTGCCCTGTCAGAACTCGGGGCTTGCTACCCGATCTGTCCGCCGTGCTATTGATCTGCCGACACCCGCTGGCCAGGAGTACAGCCAAACCGAACAGGGTTAGAAGTGGAAGCAGACGGTTCATGACGCACTTCGAAACAGGGATGACAGAGCCAATGACACGACACTTGCCTGTCACGGCACAGAAAACTTGACTTTCAAACAATACCCGGAATACCTATTGGCAGGCTCACCACGTACCGTTCATCACGACGATCCTCACCATGATGGCGACAAGAGTCATGCATACATAGTGCGAGCCCATGCAATCGCATTTGTGGTCAAGCGGAGTAGGCCATCGCCTCCGGCGTGGTGTGGAATGATGCCTCGCAGATCGAAATCCTTCATGTGGCGGGCGACCCCACTCGTGAGTTGTGGCGAGACCGGAACGCCGACTTTCATCAATCAGTATCAGTCGAACACAGGCTTGCGGGCACCATTCGGATGAGCCACGGCGGGTCGAGCAGTTAGGCCAGGGCCGTGGTCGATAGCCAGGATGCGGACTTCGTGCCTGGCCATGTTCCCAGATACCGATGCGATTGGCTAAGCGTGGGTTGTTGCGG
>JBBRME010000100.1:0-15302 GCA_038230995.1 Gemmatales bacterium | reverse complement strand
TCTGAGCGAGGAGCCGCGGCCCCATCGCTGGCTTACCCGTGGCCTTGATGTGGCAGGGCACATGGTGGCCGACGTGGTACGGCAACGGCTTCACAAAGTTTGTGTTGAAGGTGCCATCCACAAGGCGTTGTCCAAGCCATGCCGTGAGTTCGTGCGTGTTTTCGGCCATCAACTTGGTATCTTCGTCGTCGAATAGACTTGGGTAGTCTTGCTGAACTGTGATGGCCGATGTCGGATCGGAGCACAAAATCGTGTAGCCCTCACGCACCAGTTCCGCAAACACGCGGATGTTATACCCGGCCTGATTTCGTGCCGAGTCGAGATCCCCTTGCGACAAGGCTGCTACACCGGAACCTCGCTGCCGACGCGGTACAAACACAGGGATACCGTGCTGCCGAAGCACAAGAACCGTGGCCTCGCCGATGCTTGGATCGGCATAGTTGGCAAACGTGTCCACGAAATAGGCGACCTTCACATCGGCTTTTAACGTCTTGTCTCGTTTCGTCCAACCGTTGGCTTTCGCCCGTTGCAGGAAGCTCCGGCTCGCTAACTTTGGCAGCATCCTTTTGCGTGAAAGACCCAGAATCTTTTCCATGATCCAACGCACGGGGCGTTGTTGCATGAGAATATTTGTCGTCGCTGTCATCCACGCAGCTTTTTGCGTCATGCCACCCAGTCGGGCAAGCACCCATTCATCGCGTCCCAATCCCTGTTCGGCATGGATTTGGGCTTTGGCTTCGAGGACCAGTTTCGGAATGTTCACATGACTTGGGCACTCACTCTGGCACATTTTGCAATTCACGCAGTGGCTTGCCACGCTTCTCAGGTCGTCGATAGACAACACTTCGTTGCGATCACTACTGTGCAGCAAGCGGGCGAAAGAGGCTTGGCCCTTTGGTGAGGCCACATCATCAAATTGTGCTCGAAAGCTCGGGCACATCCGCGTGGGTGTTGTGGTGACACGACATTCCCCACATCGGTTACACCTCTCTGCTTCGGCAAATGCACTGGTGTCTTGCCAGATCAGCAGCGGCTTGACGGCCGGTATCGATGCAGTCGTTGTTAAAAGTGGCCAAGCTTGGCGAGTTGAGTCAACACTCGAAATCTTGCCAGGGTTGAGCAACTGCTTTGGATCGAAGATTTGCTTAAGTTCACGAAAAACAGGCAACAGCGGCCCTGCTTGTGCTTGCAACCACGGTGTACGAGCGATGCCCACTCCGTGTGTTGAGCTGATGGTTCCGCCAATGGCGATCACCAAGGAGTACACTTGCTCGGCAAGGAGCCATAGCTTCTTGCGGTCCTCGTCGCGATTGGGGTCGAGGACCGGTCGAACATCAACTTGACCAGTGAGTGTGTTAATACGGAAAATACCCGGCAACTCTGCCCGGCGTAACAGTTCGGTCAATCCTGAGACATATCGAAGCAAATCTTCATACGGTGCAGCCGTGTCTTCAATGACGGGTACAGGCTGGGCACCTGTCAAAGGTGTCGCTTCGAAAGTCACTTCGATTGCGTTCAACAATGCTTGAAAGCGCACGACATCACCGGTCTCAGATTCACCGACCAAACAAATGAGCGAGAAGCTTTGCCGCAAGGATTGTAAGAGTCCAGAAACGGCTGCTACAAGCACACCACTGACTGTCGATTCGAGTTGAATGACAAGTACGGCAACAAGCTCAGGATTCGCGATGACATCCACTGGCCAGCGTGAACGGGCGAGTGCCAGAAGGCGTTGGTCATAGACTTCGGCAGAACACACTTCGGTGACGGTGCGAAGCAACAGACCCGCACGGAGGGCATCAGCCAAACTGCGAAAGCCAAGGATGACGCCAGCCGACTCAATCGGCTGGGGCACGGTTTGTAGTTCCACTTCCGTCGTGAGAGCCAGCGTGCCCTCACTGCCTACAAGAAGTTTCGTCAGGTTGACACCACCACGCGTTGAAGTCACATCGTGCAGAAGATAGCCCGCTCGGTGGTACGGTGTGAGGCACCGATGCAGCTGGATGGGTTCACGATACTGTGCCAGCAGCGCCGTCACTTGTGTGCGGATTTCCGTGGTACGCATCGCTGACAGTGCAATGTCATCGGTTGAATGCAGAGTATCCACTTCGCCATTATCCCACATCACACGCAAAGATTTCACCTGCTCGCGGATATAGCCATACTGAGCCACATTCGGCCCACTGGCATTCGTGGCGACCAACCCGCCAACCGTTGCCGTTCTCCATGATCGCGGATTGATGGCAATGCGTCTGTCCGTCGGGGCCAAAGCTGTTTGTAGTTCTTCGAGAGTAACACCAACCTGCGCACGAATTGTCGTTTCTTCAACACTCAGGATGCTGCGAAAAGATCGACGAAAATCGAGCATGATACCTTCGCCAAGCGACTCTCCACTTCGTCCAGTTCCTCCACCGCGGGCAAACATCGGCAATTGATTTTCGTAACAATATCGCACCAAAACCTGCAAGTCGGCTTCATCAAGGGGTGCTGCCACAAGTTTTGGTCGAAGGGAAAACAAGCTCGCGTCTGTCGAATAACTTTCCAACGTGGCCCGCGACGACAATAACAATCCGCGAAAGTCTCCACGAAGATCATCCTGGATTTGTTGGGCATTCATACAGTTAGCTTATGTCTGAGAGTACTGCAGCAAGATCACGTGCCATTCTCTTGCGGATGCGTTGCTCGTCATCCTCGAGCCAAGCGAGCAGCGTGTCGTCGTTCGGAGGTAGTGTTCCAAAGAATGTGCTGAGCAATTGATCGAGTGATACGAGATTCTTCCAAGCAAAGGCATCATGATCGCCCTGTTCGGCCAGCCGCTGTGCCATGATTTTCGTGAGTGTTCGCCCTCGTTCCTGTGCTTGCGACTCCGGCAGAACGAAACACGCTGAAAGAAGTAGACTCAACGCCTGCGAGGTCGAAGATGTTTGTAAGGGTGCTTCGATCAAAAGCTTCGCGAGTTCATCCAAGGTCTTGTTTGCATCTTTTAATTTGCCTCGGAGCAACATCGTTGACGCTGAAGACAACAACCCGAGTTTCAACCACGACTTCTGCTCTTGCTCGTTCTTATTTTCCTTGAAGCACCGCTGCACATGCCACTCGCAATTCGCCAAGGCAATACGCAGCGGTGTGTCACGCTCCTTTGCTTGTGAAAACATCGCTCGCAAAAAATCGGTTGGATCCAAGTTGTACTCTTGCAGCCCATCGAACGCCCAACGCAGAAGCCGATCGCACCAGCGTACTTGCACGTCAAACAGTTGAGATTCGTCCGGCCAGCGTGCCCGCCAAAACTCTGATTGCAACTCAATTGCATCGGGCACGAGTTGCACCCAGCGTTGTACGTCTTTGCGAGATTGACATAGATCCGAGGCACCAAGAACAAAGACATTACGAGGTAACGTGAACGCTGTGCGTTCTTGTTCTGCTTGGTGCAGTAACACCTTGGCCGATACGCCATGAACATTTCCAGCGAACAACTCCCACTCCGGATCAGTTTTCGGCAATCTCAGCAAATATGGCATGAACATGTGACAACGCCGTGTCAAGATTGTCATGTTTGGGCAATCGAGTTTGCCAAGAGACTTCTGAGCTTTCATTGTTCGGACTCGTAGCTCGCTGCGTACCACATCACACAGCCTTGCAACAGATTGAGCAGCACGAGTTGGGCGTTCAAACATCATTTTTTCGTGCACATCATCAAGCCAACGACTAGCCAAGCTTGATTCGTTACATCGCTGGGCAGCTGCGGCGAAAAGTAGGACCGCGAAAGCTGTTCCTACGCCAGTTGCTGGGCAGTGCTTCAAGAACGATTCATGGAGCTCGAGCAAGAACTGGCCGGAATCGCGCGATCCTGCCCACAAAAATGAAGGGAGATCGTGAACACGATGGAGACCAGCTTCCATCTGCTGTAACAACTGATCGTAAACCGTCGCAAGGTGCAAGCTGTCACCACCACGTTGATTTGCTTCACTCAGCGCCGTTAGCCACGTTGCTCTTACGCCGAGTCCGTGGTGGTACTCGCTGTCCTTCTGCAACCATGCGACATGCGATCGAGCTAGGTCGGCCAGTTGCTCATTCTGTTCGCTGTCAACATGGGCAACAGTTTGCCACGCGGTGATCTCATGGCTGAGACTGAGTTCCTGCCGTCGCAGAAGTGCCTTAATCACAGCGATTGGTACCTGAGTTCGTTGAGCATGCTTAATTCGTGATTGTTTCTCTGCAACCACCTGCGGTGTCGATTGCGAATCTTTCTCCTTATGCGAAAAAAATTGCCGCAGTTGCTGAGTCAAGCTGGCTTTGCTTTTTGTGACAGTTGAACGTGTTGGACGAATGTCCTTGGCTACTGAAGGGTTTTCAACTTGCTTTATGTCTTCGTTGAACTTCGCCGATTTCAACCACACTTGGTCCGTCACTTGTGAACGCGGTGCATCAACGTTCACAAGCCCCGCAAGTGGACGGAAACCTTTAAACGGTAGCGACAACCAGTTGTCACCAACGAACAAATGCATCGAATTCGGTACGCGAAGATTCGGCCAGGATGCAGGCCGAATCATCGGTCGAATCACCATGCCAACTGGCAGATATAAACCAGGACACCCATGGACGACTGCAAATTCTTGCACAGAGGCAACCGAGTGAAACGGTACTACCGGCGATTGCACCCAACGAATCACCACACCACCAGCGAAGCAGAACACTTCAGCAGTGCCGCCGTGTTCTTGTGTGTGCGCCCAAGTTGAGAAGATCAATTCGTCTATGCCTGTCATCGCAAGCAAAAGTGTTGCAGCAGCCCCAGCGGTGGGGTGCAATCGCAAAGGCACAGCAACACGCAAGCCGGTCATGACCACGGGCGATGCCAGTGGCAGCGTCCAACCCGTCAACGGTTCATCGTGTTGAGCCATCGCCAGTCTCCACCGGCCGAAATGGACTACCGCATCTGTTGCTTCATGTCGGCATGCAACCGTTGCCGCACAAGTTGCTCGTCTTCCTCGATCCAGCGTTTGCCTGCCGAACTCAGCGAGAAGTCGTCGTTCACCAACGCCAGCACCACATCCTCGATCACGTTTAGATGCAAGCGAGAAAAGAATGGAGCTGTTGTGAACGTGTTCGTTATCTTGCCTGGATGCAGGTTACGGAGCAGATCGTTGAACAATTTCAAGCTGTCGTCAGTTGGGCGTTGACTGATCGCCAGAACCGTAGCGCAAACAAGTTTTGTAGTATCTTGCGGCGATGGCTTAGCATCTGGTTGTTCAAGGTATCGAAACACTTCTGTCAGGATCGGATCAGCACGATACGCGAAGCCCAGGCCATACCAGCCACCGGCCAAGTACGTTAGCGTCGTCAGCATTTTCAACCATAAATCGGGTTTGCCAACGTATGCAGCACGCAGGTTACTGAGCGGGCCGGCGGGCCAGACCTGCAACGTGAGCTGTTGTAGCAAACGATCCAGTTCATCACGCAGTCCGAGCTTTCGCAAGTTTCGGATCGACAATCCGGCTGTGGCGTTGATGAGTTCCAATTGCTGTTCAATAGGCTTGAGTTTGACCATCGTCACAAACGACGTAATGAGTTGTGCTAGCACTTCACGTTGGTCATAGTGGCCTGCGAGAAACAAGGCTCGTTCCATCAGTTTCGCTTGTTTTCGCCAGAGTTCACTCACCGAGGCGAAAGGTTGCAACAAGGCGTCTGGCACCACTTGCAACATCTCGGCGGCAAACGTACTCCCACACCGGCTGGCCAACGGCAACCCGTCAATGAGCACTTGCAGTTGATGCGGTTCTGTTGCGGGTACGTTCCAGCGGAGCTTCGGTGTGAGTCGCCTGTCGCGTGGCTGATAGAGTTCCTTGAGCCGTTGGCTCAAGCGAACCGGTTCTCGCTCTTGTTTAAGCTGATGCAGTAACTTTGGATACTCGTCCTGAAAGTATTCCACGGTGCCATCGGCATACGGATTGATCGATTCCATTGGTGCAATGACCCGCGACTGATCGATCAGCCGCTGGATCACGTATGCACTCAAACCATGCGGCGTATTGTTCTTTCCCTTGGCGATTTTGGTGTACTGCGTCACGGTGTCCTTCAGCGACTCCGGTAGACGATACGCAGCGTTCCCTTCGCTTTCCGCTGTTTCAATCCTCGCGGTCATCGCCTCGAACACCCAACGGGCCACCAAGCCGCTCGCTTGATCCATCGGCAGTTCCATCAGCACTTTTCGCGCTTTCTCAACAAGTTGTGCCGAGGTCGTTGATTCACCAAGTTTGGCGAAGAGGAATGCGAACAACAGGTCGACCAGCGGTGCGGTGATGTTCGACGAAATCGACGTTGCGCTCGTGGTACGTTGACTCCCTACTTCGGCCCAGTGGCGGGCGCTTTCGTAAAGCCCCGCTGCTTCATCGCGGATGAAACGCACGCGATCCGCATCTTGCAACCCAGCCGTGCGCAGGAAGAACGGCACATCCACTTCCGTGGACAATCCGCGTTCGAGCAGGCGTTGCAGCAGTTTGTCGTACACCGCCGCCAAGCCTAGCACGTCGGCCCCGTTTACCTTCGCCAGTGCCATGCTAGCTAGCCATAGCAGTCGCGTTGGTAGCTTCTGTTCGTTCCGTTCCAGCAGCCGTTGCAACTCCACGGAGTGCTTCAGCAGCCAGGGAAGATTGGGCTTCATGGTGGCGAGAGCACAAGCCAACACAGCCAAGCGGCGGACGTCACCCGGAAGTGGATTCGGCATTTGCAGGCGGGTGTTCCAGTCGCCTTCGGTTTGCTTGTCCAGCGGTTGGCCAAACTCGGCAAGCACCCAGCGTTCATAGTGGTCGGCATTCTGTTTCGGCGTACTCCAGATCACGCAACTCCAGCACAGGCTAGCTTCGGCATAGTCGCCCGCACCGGTGTTGGTCTCCGCCAATTCCGGCCAGAGTGCGAGCCGCTCCGGCGAGTTCAATTTGCCTTCCAGTTCGAGAAACTGCTTTTGCAGAACCTCACGCCGAGCCTTCCAAACCGCTGTGGCCGTGTCCGTAGTACGAGACAGATTGGAGGATTGAGTATCCGGTGCCTTGGTGGGTTGTTCAGTCAATTCAACAACTTCGGCCTCGGCGCTTTCGTTGTTCTTTGCATTCCGTGGTTGTTTCGCGCCGGGATCTTTCGGCGGTTTCGGTTCCGGGTCATCAGCACACGCCACGGCGGCATCAACAAACTGGCTTGATGCGATCCATTCCTGCATCGGTGCGGCGGCCCGATCCAGCACATACTCAACCCAGTCTTCGAGGCGATGGAACGCGGCGTCGGCCAATTGCATCGGCACAAAGCTGTTCGCACTGCCCGGCTTCAGCCAGACCAGCAGGTCCTCGTTTGGTGCCAGCAGACTACGCAGCACATCCCGCCGGACCGAGGGTGCCAAACGCTTGCCCACAGGCACGTACACATTCGCCAAGGCAGGATGCTGGCGATAACCAGTAGCGTATTGGAAGCTCAGCATCAATCCGCTGGATCGGTTGGTTGCCGTGCGCAGGATCACCATCGGCTCTTGATTTTCTTCCAGCACCACGGCGAAGCGAAGTTGTTGGATGGTGCGTTCATCGCTCGTTTTCACAAATTCGTCGAGCTGAGTTTCCGCATGTTGATCCAGCACCCACAGCGTCGCCTCCTCGGCGGCGTTGCCAGCATCCAGCCGAAGATGTACTTGAAGTTTGTGTGCATGTATTTGCGGAGTCACCAGAGCGTTGCGATCCGGAATCGGGAAGCTGAGCACCGAGTAAACGTCGCCAAAGGCTTCATCATCAATCGCCCACCAGCGACCGTTACCCGGCAAGAAGACTTGTTTTCCATCCGGGGCCGTGAGTTCGTTCGCCAGCGGATGGCGGAACCCCGCTTGCTGCCAGACACGCGGTGTGGCTTCCATGAACGCCGGGATATGTTGTGCTGGATCATCAACCGCTCGAAGCCACGTGAAGTATGGCGGGCCAATCACGCGGAGCAGAAACCAAAGCTGTTTATCCCACTCGACGATGCGGAAGCCGAGGCGGTCGTTCCCCAGGCGAATAAGCTCCGTGACGAAGCCGGTAAACTCTTCTTGACTTGGTATCGCGAAAATAACAGGAGTTTGTGCAGTGATGTCCGGCGTCGGCACTCGGCTCATCGGCAGGCCTTCGGCCCAACACGATATGTCCGTACCGGGGCCGGGCATGGCCTTCGCCGCTGTCACGTCGAGCTTCGTCAGTTCCGTTGCGGTCTTTTTGTTGAGCTTCGCGGCTGTCTCCACGAAGACGCTCCCATCGTCGCCCCGGTACACGCTGGCCGGTGCAAAGGTGAGGTCCGTCGGCAGCAAGCTCGACGTGAGCAGAACACGGAACGATTCGGGCGAAGGAAAGCAAAGGATCATGACGATAGTTTACTCAGACTTGGCCACTTTCTCACGCTCGCCGGTACTCGGTTGAGAGATCGGCCCAACGGGCTTGGTTTCACCCTCGCGGGTGATGATGACCTCGCCTAGGTCTTCCGCCTTCAACCCCTTGCCCACCAGCTTCTCCACAATCTTTTTGTGAAGCTGCTCGTGCTCGATCGGCAGGGCATCGGGTTCGCTTTCCAGCTTCACCACGATGTTCTGCTTCCCGGTCTTCGGGTCGCGCTTCAGGATGATTAACAGTTCAGCCACGGTTCAACCTTTGTGTTCAAACAGCCACCGGGTTGATCCCGATGGGTTCTTGTGTGGGAAACTCAGTCGCATATTTTGCTCGAACTTCGGCCACGATGGTTGCCACGCGATCCGGCTCGATGGTCTTCACCTTCAGCAACTCATCACGCAGCGATTCCAACTCGACTCGATGCTCGGTCAAAATCTTCGCACTGCGGGCTTGAGCCTCAGCAATAATCGTGTTGATCTGTCGATCAATCGTCTCGGCCATCATGCCGCTGGTCATGTCGCGATCACCTTTTTGATCGCGGAACACCCGCAGCGGTGCGGCGATGTTGCTCATGCCGCACACTTCCACGATCATCTGTGCCAGTTGCGTACCACGGTACAAATCCCCCTGTGGGCTACCCATACCACTGGCCCCGGTGGAGACATCACCAATCAGCAATCGCTCGGCTTCGATGCCGCCGTACAGCACGCAAAGGCGATCCAGCAATTCGTTCCGGCTGTAGCCCACCTTGCGGGTGTCGTCCTTCTTGTACCCGGTGTAGAACGGTGCCCAAGGCATCTCGGATTGTATCGTCACGCGCTCCGGTGAGGGATGGTGCGGACAGAACAGCGAGCAGACGAAGTGCCCGGCCTCGTGGGTGGCCACAAGTACCGCGTCCTTGTCCGTCAGGTCGATCTTCTCTTCGTACTCACTGAAGCCGCGTTCGATCTCTTTGGGTGTGCTCGGCCCAGTGATGTTGTCACGCAGGCGAACACGAGCCACCGAGCGACACAGGGCGTTCAGGTGATCCCCACTGAACGGCGTACCGGTGCTGGTCATGAACGCTTCACCCGTACGACGCACCGCAAAGGCAATTGCCTCGTCGGTCATCTGCAGTTTCATCTTCTTGTTCAGAATCTCGAGGATTGATTTGCGATCCGCATCGTCCGGATACGGAATGTGCAGATGGAACTCGAAGCGACCCGGTCGCAAGAGTGCAGGGTCAAGGCTCTCCACGAAGTTGGTGGTACCCACTACGAACACGAGTTCGTCTTTATGGAAACCGTCCATCTCGGTGAGCAGTTGGTTCACCATGCTGTGCTCAACGCCACTGCCGCTGTAGCTGCCCCGCCGCGTGGCGAACGAGTCGATTTCATCGAATACGATGATGCTCGGCGCACTCTGCCGGGCCTTGTGGAAGATTTGCCGGAGGTTCTCTTCCGACTCCCCGACCCACTTACTCTTCAATTCCGGGCCGGACACAATGGTGATGGCCGCACCAATCGCCGTGGCGATGGCTTTGGCGAAGTAGGTCTTCCCGGTACCGGGCGGCCCCCAGAAGATCATCCCCTTCGGCAGTAGTTCTTCGAGCCGGGTAATGTCATCCTGGTTCGTCGATTGATCGCGCTTGGCCAGCACGTCCAGAATTTCCTGCCGAAGTTGCTTCTTGGTGCGTGCGTAGCCACCGATGTCGGCATCGAGATCGACGTCCGGGATTTCCATGTTGCCGGTGAGTGTGGCCTGCCGAAGCTGCTTGTACGCGAGCTTGGGTTCCGCAGGGTAGTCCTCTCCGTGCATGGTGCTGAGGAGCTTCCGCAAACGCACAGCATTCAAACCCGACACATACTTGTAGAGTTGCCAAGCGTTGAAGTTCTTGCCGAACTTGCGGCTCTCGCGCTGGGTGATGAGGTAAAGCAACTTTGTTCGGCTGACACCGAGGATGCTGCTTCGATTGGGGAACAGATTCTCGATGACCTTGGGCAACGGGAACGACGGATCCTTGAAGCCCAACCACACCAGTTCGGGGTTCTCGTACAGCAGCGGAATCACTTCACGCGCTTCACCGGTCAGCCCACCAGAACTCGTGGTCAGCAAGTCGAGGTGCGGTAGCACCACCACACGCTTCTCCACGGCCCCACGCACAGCTTCCCGCAACTGAGCGATCATGGTGCCGATGAGGCCCATCGGCACAGTACCAGCTTTGTCGTCGCCTTCCTTCTGCCGACCATCGAGATACAGGCACTTCAACTGTTGATCTTTCAGCCTGCTGCGCACACCCATGAATAGGTAAGGAGCCAGTTCCTTTTCGCACTCCACCAGCGTGGGCAAACCGCGCACCAGCGCGTTGGCGATCTGTGCCAACTCCGTGGCATACGCGGCTTCCACCGCCTGGATGGTTTCGAGTTGAACGGGCAGTTCCGTTTCGGGGATGAGCATAGCAGTCGAGAGCCTTCTGTCGTGGATTGAGCAATGATGATGGCCGTCAGGCCGGGTGAGAGGTGCTTATGTCCTCAAACTTCGATCTTGATGGTGAGTGAACCGGTTTCTTCGTCTTCACTCAACTCTTTAATCGTGCCGAGTTGCTTGGCCTTTTGCTTGATCGCCTCACGAGTGACCTTGTTCACAATGTCGCTGAGTTCCGGTTGCAACTCGCACAATTTTTCTTCTAGCTCCTTGGTTGCGGCCCCTTGCAGGCGTTCGCCTTCCTTGCCTGCTTTCTCGTCGAGGTCTTGTTTCAGTTGCTTCTCCACCATCTTGCGGACATCATTCGGGTTCGGGCCAACGTCGTCGTACCCGCCGCCCTGTCGCTTGGCTTCCACGGTCACTTCTTCCTTCACGTCGGCCTTCACCGTCACTTCGCAAGACTTCGGGTTGATAGTCACGGTCACGTTGCCTTCCTTGCGGGTCAGCGTGCCATCTTCCTGTTCGACGAAGCCCTTCTCTTTCAGCTCTTTGCGCAGCAATTCGCTCATCTGTTCCGGCGGCAGCACTTCCAGCACTTCCAACTGCGTGCAAATTTCGTCCGAGCCTTTCAGTTCGCGCACGGACGATTCTTTCAGGGTAATTCGATATGCTCGGCTCATGATGGTCTTCCGTAAGGTGCCGGTTGTTCAACCAGCCCGGAGTGGTTCGGCTTGTTCCAGCAGTCGCGCGGCCCGCTGGCAAAGTTCGGTGCCGTTGTGGCTTTCCCAGTCGCGTTTCCACAACTGGCTGGCCTGGTACTCTTCATCAAAGTAGCCCACGGCACGGGCTTCACGATCCCAGTTTTGCAGTACTCGCATCTGCCGAAGGAAACCAAGTGCTGAGCGTTGCACCGCCAGTCGTTCGGCGAGGCGAGGTGGGGCACCATCGCCCCTGAGGCCAGTTGTCCAATCTTGCGGTTGCAAGCCCGTGTGCTTGAGCAAGTTCTTGGCGGTGCCCAGTACGAAACGGGCAAGGTCGTGGCGTTTTGCTTCACCGCAGGCCAAGAGGAACGCACCGAGTGTTCGTTCCTCGGCCTCGCTCTTGCGTCGCAGCGTCAGCCAAACGGTCTCCTGGGCCTTTTGTGTTTCCAGCTTCAGCCAGCGATTCTGCAACAGCGGTTGCATGCACTCGATCATCACACTTCGCACTCCTTGCACCCACGGAGCGAAGTCTGGTGCTTCTGTTTCCTCCACGAAGTAAGCCGGGTAGCACAGTCGCACAAGGGGATTGTGACGGATGACTTTGATGCCTCGTATCTGCTCCGCCACCACGGGCGACGACTCTGCAACTGCCTCATACGCCTGAAAGAAGAAGAATTCATCTGCCGCACTCAACAGTTTCGTTGATGTCCACAGCGTGCGAACATCATTCAGTTTCGCCGTACTCATCCAAGTCAGAAACTCCATCGGCTGATCGGTGAACAGCAGTTGGCGTTCCTTCACTGGCCCGCGTTCCCACACTCTCCCCGTCTTAGGTTGACCCGCCCGCAAGAAGGCTTCCGTTTGCCAACCGCCGGTGCGAGCCAATCGCAACACACTACCCTTGGCCAGCGATTGTTCGATGAGTTGGCGTGCGGTGGTGGTGATGCCATCGGGCTTCGCAAACCGCTGGCCCAAGGTGGCTACCACCGCTTCGGCAGGCAACAGCCCGACGAAAAACCGAGCCAACCGCACGAGTTGGTACTCGAAGCGCGGCAGCTTGATCGGTTCAGTGGTGACAACAGCTTGCGACATCGGCTTGTCAGTGCGTCCTTGTCTTGCGTTTCCAACCCTTCCAGAGTCCCGTAGCATCACCCGCCGGGAAACCGTTCACCAGCACCTCGCTGCCGCGCACGCGGATTTCGAGAGTGTTCGGTTGTTGCCAACAGGCTTCATCCGCGTGGTGGCGTTCGCTCAGGAAGTGGATCGATTGGTTCTTTGAGCCGATCCACCGACGAGTGGTGTCCGGTTGCGTGCGGTCATACGGGCCATCCACCAGGATGTCGGTATGGGCCAGCAACAGGGCCACGTGCGGATCGATTCTCGTTCGAAGTTCGGCGAGGTGATACCCGCTGAACACCATCACACTCAAGCCCAGTTCACGGGCGGCGATGGCCAGCGGGGCGGCAGCCATCGCATGCGCGAACGGCTCACCGCCTAGCAGTGTGACACCGTCCAGCCCGTTTTGTTCCCGACTTTGTCGAAGTTCTTCAATCAAACTCTGCACCGTTCGGGTGGTACCCCCACCAAAAGGCAGATACTCAGGGTTGCAACACCCCGGGCAACGCAACGGACAACCCTGAAACCACACGGCAAACCGCTGGCCCGGCCCTTCGGCCTGGGTGTGTGGGGCAACCGCTGCAACTTGAGTCGTGAGCATCATGCTCGATTATACCCAACAACGAGAGAGTTCTCCGCTCACTCCGTGAGCGGTTCTTAGAAATCTGCTCACGGAGTGAGCAGAGAACCAACAAATCCTCGCTCTCTTTCCCTGCGCTTCGTACGCGGCTCGCAACAAGAAATCAAACCCCAACCCGCACCACTTCGCGTTGCAGTTCGCCACCGGTCACGTGGACGCCGCCCTGCCCGTCCACATACACGTTGATCTCGCTGCGTACGCCAAACTCCGGCAGGTAGATTCCCGGCTCAATGCTGAAGCACGTCCGCCGCATCACGCTGCGTTCTTCTTTTGTTTCCAGTCCATCAATGTGGCACCCGTTGCCGTGAGTCTCCTGGCCGATGTTGTGCCCGGTGCGGTGCGTGAAGAACTCGCCGTACCCGGCTTTCTCAATCACCGCACGCGTGGCGTTGTCCACTTCCCAACCCTGCAATGGCCTCCCCGCCGCAAAGGCATCCATCACGCAGGCAATCCCCGCATCGCGAGCCGCTGCCACGATGTGGAACACATCGTTAATCTTCTTCGGCACGTCCGTTCCCAAGTAACCAACGCGAGTCAGGTCCGAGTACACCCCCATAGGTCTGTCCATCTTGGCCCAGAGGTCGATCAACACATAACTGCCGGGCACAATCCTGCTGTTGCCTTCCGCGTTCGGGGCATAGTGCGGGTCGCCGCTGTGTGGGCCTTCGCCGACAATCGGCGGGTGATAAGTGGTCATCTTGTTGTCGGCGAAGTGCTGCATGATCCGGGCTTGTACGTCCAGTTCCGTGGTGAAGCCCTTGGCACGAACTTCAGTGGCGATGTAGTTCCATGCCACGTCGTACGCCGCGTTGGTATGTACCGCTGCTTCAAGGTGCATGGCCCACTGTTCGTCCGACCACACGGCTTCAAACTGTTGAATGAGGTCGCCAGACGACACCACTTCCACACCAAAGCTGCGCACCAATTCAATGGTGCCACCATCCACCCGGCTGATGTACGGGTTGCCGTTACGTGGTGCGTACTCCATCGCCACCTGCTTGGCCCCACTCACCAGATGTCCAATCCCGGACTCAAAGTCCTGCCAGCGGAGGTACAAGGTTTTGTCATCGCCCGGCAGATGATCCAACGCCATCGGCTCGATCTTGTGAGCCAGCTTGCGTGGCGAGCCATGGGCCGGGATGAAGTAAGCCCAGCGCCGCGAGCGGTTGCCATCCACCGTACCCGCGATGCGGGCTGCAAGGATGTTGATGGTGCGAAAGTCGTACAGCAACCAGCCATCGAGTTTCTGTTCACGGAGGGCCGCTTGCACCGCGTTGAGGTCGAACATGAGAAGAACCTTGGGTGATTCGATAGGATCAGAATACAGGGCGGTTCCGATGTTCGGAGTGATTCGATGAAGCGTGCGGTGATCTTGCTCAGCGGTGGACTCGACAGCACGACCCCCTTGGCTTGGGCCAAGGCCGAGGGGTACGACTGTTATGCCCTCAGCGTGGATTACGGCCAACGCCACCGCATTGAGTTGGAAAGGGCCAAGCTCGCAGCGGCGGACTTCAGCGTGGTGCAGCATCGCACTCTTTCGCTGGATCTGCGGGCCATCGGTGGGTCATCGCTGACGGATGATATTGCCGTGCCGAAGGATCGCAGCGATGCCGAGATGAACACCGGCGTACCCATCACGTATGTGCCCGCCCGCAACACCATCCTGCTGGGCCTGTGCCTAGGCTACGCCGAAACCGTGGGGGCCTTCGACCTCTTTATCGGGGCCAACGTACTGGATTACTCCGGCTACCCGGATTGCCGACCGGCGTTTCTCGAAGCGTTCGAGTCACTCGCCAACCTCGCAACAAAAGCGGGTACTGAAGGGACAGGTCGCTTCCGTGTCCACGCACCCTTGTTGCAGATGACCAAAGCCGAAATCATTACGCTCGGTAACAAGCTAGGCGTGAACTTCGGCAACACCCTGAGTTGCTATGACCCCGACACCGAAGGCCGCGCCTGCGGCCATTGCGACTCCTGCCTGCTCCGCAAGAAAGGCTTCGCCGATGCGAGGGTTGCGGATCCCACGGTGTATCAGGCATGACAGTACAAGTA